>JAXDQI010000191.1:0-76956 GCA_034667965.1 Gammaproteobacteria bacterium | reverse complement strand
CGCCGGCGGATGCGCGGGCAACGTAGTACAGCAGGTTGTTGAGCAGATCGATGGGCGGACTTTCGCAATAGCGCCCCTCACCGACCTCGTACAGCACCTTGATCTGCCGGTCGGCCTGGCCCAGCAGCCGCTTCAATGTCGCGCTGCCCTCGATCCCGTTCGCCCGCACCGCTTCCAGAAGTGCGCCAACCACCCACCACAATTGGAACACCGGCTGCGTGGTTGCGACCTGTTCCAGCTTCTCGGCCACCTTCGCGAGAATTTCGAGATTCTGTACGGTGCGTTCGCCGCGAATATAGCCCAGCAGGCCGATTTGGAAGCGCGGCCGCAGCCGGCGCGCCCATTGCGCCACCGTGATGGCGGGTTCGCCGCCCTGCTGCGGTTGCGGTTGCGGTTGCGCCGGTTGGTCGGACTTGAGGTTGAGGAGCAGCAGCGTGCCTTCGGACAACAGTGGGCTGCCGCGAACCGACCGCAAATCATTGAGAAGCGGCAGCAGGACCAGCGCGAGATCGCGGCCGCCGGATAACACGCGCTCCAGGTACGTCGGGAGCTGGACCATGGCGCGCATGAGCGCATCGAGACCCTCGACTTGCCGCTTCTGGTCGCTGCCGGCGGCGAGGATGTAACGCGTGACGTGTTCCATTTCCTCCGCGAGCAGCGCAGCCCCGTAGACCTCGACCAGGCGCAGGACGCCGTGAGCGAGATGCAGCTGGTCGGCGCATTTCTCGAGAAAGACGTTCTGGTCCGAACGTTCGGCATACGCCTCGAGCGCGGCGCGCGCTTCATTGAGGGTCGCCGTCAATTCCTTTGCGACGATGTGCAGGGTTTGAGAACTGATGTCAGTCATACCGGACTCTTCGACAAGCGGCAGCTAGGCGCCGACGCCGCTCGCCTTGCGCAGTCTTCCGGAATTGCCCAAGGAGACCGGATCGGGCATCGGGGGTGTCGCGGATGTTGCCGGCAGCGCCGTCGGAGCCGCCGTCGGAGGCGCACCCACCGAGGTCGTGCCGGCGCCGAAGTCCGGCAAGCGGAAGCCGGCCACCGACTTTCGCAGCTGGGCCGAGAGGGCGGCGAGCTTCGCGATGGATGTGGACGTCGCCGTCGACCCTTCCGCGGTCTGCGACGATATTTCGCGCACGACTTGCATGTTTTTGGAAATGTTTCCCGATGCCGCGGCCTGCTGACGAGCGCTGGCCGAGATGTTCTGCACCAGACTCGCGATTTGATTCGAGACCTGCTCGATCTCTTCGAGCGCAGCGCCGGCGTTCTCGGCAAGCAGCGCACCGCCCACGACGTCCGTGGTGCTGCGTTCCATGGAGACTACCGCTTCGTTGGTATCCGTCTGGATGGTTCGCACCAGTACTTCGATCTGCTTCGTGGCATTCGCCGCGCGCTCCGCCAGCCGCTGCACTTCGTCCGCCACCACGGCAAAGCCGCGCCCCGCCTCGCCCGCCATGGATGCCTGAATGGAGGCATTCAAGGCCAGGATATTCGTTTGCTCCGCAATGTCATTGATGAGTTCGACGATGTTGCCGATTTCCTGCGAGCTTTCGCCGAGACGCTTGATGCGCTTGCTGGTTTCCTGGATGGCTTCGCGGATCGCGTTCATGCCGTCGATGGTGCGGCGCACGGCGTCTCCACCCTTGTGCGCGATGTCGACCGAATGGCGGGCCACATCGGAGCACCGCTCCGCATTGCCGGAGACTTCTTCGATGGACGCCGCCATGTCTTCCATCGATTCACTGGCCGATGAAATCTGCCGCGATTGGGCCCCGCTGGCCTTCGCCATGTGCGCCGCGGCCCCCTGGGTCTGCTTGGCGGCGCCGTCGAGCTGGATCGCGCTCTCGTTGATGGTCGTCACCAGCTCGCGCAACGCCTCGATCGCATAGTTGATCGAATCGGCGATTGCGCCCGTAATGTCCTCGGTCACCGTCGCCTGGACCGTCAAGTCCCCGTCCGCCAGGCTGGACAGCTCGTCGAGCAAACGCATGATGGCTTCTTGGTTGCGCTCGTTCTCGCGCACCCGAAGCTCGGTGGTGCGCCGAGCGCTCACCGATTTCAGGACCACCCAGAAAAGCGCTCCCAACGATGCGGCCGCCGCCGCCAGCAGTATCATTATCAGGGTTTTGTAGCTTCCCTCAGTGTCCTTCCGGGATGCAGGTTCGCCCATACCCGACGCGAGACCTCCCGCCAATGCAGGGAGGGCGCGTGCCGCCACCTGCGCCTTTGATACCGATTCGGCGGCGCCGATCGCCTTGCGCACACTGGCGCCGAACTGCTGGTTGCGTTGCACCACGGTTTTCAGGCGCTGTTCCGCGTCGTTGCCGGTCACCCGGGTCAGCGCCAGGCCGGATTCCTCGCCCTGGAGGCCGCGCATCACTTGATTCAAAAACTCCAGGCTGTCCGCCAGCCGCTGCGCCGTGGGTGCGGCGTCGCTCACGCCCGAACTCAAGCCGTTCAACTCCTGTTGCACGCGCTGCACGGTGAGTTCGAATCGCTCCAGGTAGCGGCTCATTCCCTCGAGTTTCTGCACTCCGACCGCACTCATGAGGTCGCCCAGTTCCGAGAGCAGTTTCGGAGCAAGTTCCCGCCCCTCCTGATTCGCCGCCTGAATGGTCTCAACCGCTTTGCGCGCTTCTCCGACCTTGGAAGCTGCGTCGCTCAGCTTGCTCCAGGCCGGATCCGGGATCTTGTGGTCCGTCAGCACGTTGCGCAGGTCGTTGATCCGAGCGACGCTCTTGGCCAGGGCGTCGAAGGCGGTGGGTTCCCCGCGCAGCGCGTTTTGCGCCTCGAAGGGCATGCGCTGGAGGATCAGCGATGCCTGCTCGGCGGGCGCCGCCGCCGGTGCGCCGCTGCGCGTCAGGAGGGTCAGCACCGCGGCGCCGGCCAAACACAGTACGGTCACGGCCGCCAGCGCCGGCAGCAAGGCGGATTTCGATGTTAAATTGTCTCGCATGTTCATGGCGTGATTCCGGCAGCAGTCAGCTCGCGGCCTGTAAAAAGCTCTGGCTCTCCACCAAACTCTTCAAACTGAGCACCGGCCACACTTCGCCGCCGCGCCGAAAGGCGCCCGCGAGATAGCTATCGCAGCGAATCACCGTCGGCGGCGGTTCCGCGTTGAACTCCGGCTCGGCAAAACGCCGAAAGCCCACGACCTCATCGACGATGAGGCCTGCCGGAATCTCCCGGTGATTGACCACGACGATGCGCGTATTGCGCCCCGGCGTCGTTGTTCCGCTGCCCAGAAACTGCCTGAGGTCCAGCATGGGCAGAAGCTGGCCGCGAATATTGGCCAGCCCTTTGACCCAGTTCTTTGCGCCGGGAATGCGAGTAACGACAAGGGGATAGCCGAGAACCTCCCGTGTTTCCTCGCGCGCCACCAGAAATGTCTCCCCGCCCATGCGGAACGCGACTCCGACCCACTCGTTACCCGCCGCCGCTTCAGGAGCGTTGCCGGGGGTTACGCTGCGGCTCCGCTTCTCCAGTTCCTTGAGCAGTTCGAACGGCCGGTCGCGCAGGCTCCGCAAACTCAAATCGCCACCGGACATCGTGCCGGTCATGTTGCCAGCGCGGCCTGTGCCTTCTCGACCAGCGCCTGAGCCGACACCGGCTTGACCAGATAGTCCACCGCTCCCTGACGCAGCCCCCATACCCGGTCGGTTTCCTGTCCCTTGGTCGTCACCATGATGATGGGGATGAGACTGGTTTCCGGGTCATTGACGAGCATGCGCGTCGCTTGATACCCGTTCACGCCCGGCATGACGATATCCATGAAGATCAGGTCGGGCTTCATGGCTTTCGCCTTCCGGACGCCCTCCTCGCCGTTCTCGGCCGCGGCGGTCTTGAAACCGTGCTTCTCGAGGGCCTTTTGCATGACGAACACTTCGGTGGGCGAGTCGTCGACAATTAGAATCAGTGCCATTCGCGGATTCTCCGTCATTTACCGACGTGCGCTTCGATAGCGCCGAGGAGCTCATCTTTGGTGAACGGTTTCGTCAAATAGTGCTCAGAACCGACGATGCGGCCCCGTGCGCGGTCGAACAGACCATCCTTGCTGGACAGCATGATGACCGGGATCTGCCTGAACACCTTGTTGTGCTTGATGAGCGAACAGGTCTGATAGCCGTCGAGACGCGGCATCATGATGTCCACGAAGACGATATCGGGTTGGTGGTCGGCGATCTTGGACAGCGCGTCGAAACCGTCGACGGCCGTAAAGACCTCGCAGCCTTCCTTGGTGAGCAGCGTTTCAGCGGTTCGCCGGATCGTTTTGCTGTCGTCGATCACGAGGACCTTCAATCCCGTGAGTTTCGGCTTGCCGTATGTAATCGTGCTCTCCATGAGACTGCCTTCGGGGCGTTTAGGCTACGCATTCGTAGGTGCTGGAATCTTGTGGCTTTTTAACATATCCGAGGCTTGCAAGCCACGGTACGGGGTCGACATTTGGAGGCAATAGAGTGTAAACATCGGTGGCGTGGTTCACAGTTTTTCCAAGAGGATGGATGCGGCGGTCGCATACGCTAGACTGCGGCGTCCCAAGCAATCTTTGAGCCCTCCAAAGGATCCAGCATGCCTTTTCGAGTTCGTGCGGTCGTCGTCATGGATCCCATCGAAGCCATCAAGCCGGCGAAGGACAGCACGCTTGCGATCCTGCTGGCGGCGAAGGCCCGAGGCTGGGAGCTCTTCTACGCTGAACAGAAGGACCTTTACTTGCGCGACGGAGTCGCCTTCGGCCGCCTCGCGCCGCTGGACGTCTTTGAGGATCCGAAGGTTTGGTTCACGCGCGGCGAACCAGTCCCCGGCAAACTGGGCGATTACGACGTGATCTTGATGCGGAAGGATCCACCGTTCGATACCGAGTACGTTTACACCACCTACATATTGGATCGCGCCCAAATCCAAGGCGCGTTGGTGTGCAATCACCCGCAGGGCCTGCGCGACATGAATGAGAAGGTGTATACGGCGTGGTTTCCGGAATGCTGCGCCCCGACGTTGATTACCCGCGACATGCACGACATGAGCGAGTTCCTGCGCGAGCACGGCAAGGCCGTCTGCAAACCGCTCGATGGCATGGGTGGCCGCTCGATCTTCGTGGTCGAACAGGGCGATAAGAACCGCAACGTCGTGTTCGAGACATTGACCGGCTACGGCACACGCTACGCCATCGTGCAGCGTTATCTGCCGGAAATCGTGACGGCGGGAGACTGTCGCGTGATACTCATCGATGGCGAGCCCGTACCCTTCGCCCTGCAGCGGATGCCCGATGCCGACGACCACCGTGGAAATCTCGCGGCCGGGGCCCGCGCCGAGAGCCGTCCCCTCAACGACCGCGACCGGTGGCTGTGTTCCGTCATCGGGCCTAAACTCAAGGCCGCCGGGATGGTTTTCGTCGGCCTCGATGTGATCGGCGACTTCGTCACCGAGATCAACGTGACCAGCCCCACGGGAATCCGCGAACTTGACAGGAAGCACGGTGTCAACATAGGTGGAATGCTGGTGAGCGCCATCTCGAGGACTCTGGAAGCTGCGTGAATAGCGAACTGTTGCAAGTCGGCTTGCCGCCCGCGAACGATCGCATGTTGACGACGTGCTTCCTGGCCGCGCTGTTCCACGGCATCGTAATCCTGGGCGTGACGTTCAGCTCGTCGAAGAGCGCCGCAGGCGGTCCCGACTCGCCGGCGCTCGAGGTGGTTCTCGTCAATGATCAGGCCCCGCTGGCCGACAAGAACCCGAATGCCCGGTACATCGCGCAGCGCACTCAACTCGGAACCGGCAATTCCCTGAAGGGTGAACGGACTCTGATACCGAAATCGTCCCAGGTGCCGGTCGACCGGCTCGGAATTCCGGACGGAGAGGGCCTCGCCGCCGCGCAAAACGGCGACTCCGCGGGCGAAGAAGAACTGGTGGCAACCCATGCACCGGCCTTGAAGATTCTCTACTTTGCGTCGGCCAGCGCCGCCAAAGAAGCATCTCAGGCGCCGCAATTGCTCGAGAAGAGGCCGGACCTCGCGATGACGCCCAACGACGATGGAATCGAGCTGCGCCTGCGCGGCGAGTCGAAGCAGCAGCTTTGGATCGCGGCGGACACCCGCGAATCCGACGTTGCCGTTTACCTGGATGGCTGGCGGCGCAAGATCGAGCGCGTCGGCACCATCAATTTCCCCGATGTCGCGCGACGCAAGCAGCTGTCGGGGACGCCGGTGATCGAAGTGACGATCGGCTCCGACGGCAAGCTGCTCAACACCGTGGTTCGCCGCAGCAGCGGCCATGCCGAAATCGACGAGGCGGCCATGCGGATATTGAAGCTGGCTTCGCCGTACGATCCGTTTCCCAGCGCCATGAATGCAAAGCACGACGAAATTCGCATCGCTTACGAGTGGCAGTTTCTCGGCGGCGCGAGCCAAGGATCCAGCGTATTTTACGCCGAACCAGGCACCCCCGGTGCCAGGCCGTAAGTCCACCCCTCAACGTTCGCGGGCGGTCACCATATGAGCGACTCGGGTTATCTGACGAACCAGCTGCTGATCGCCATGCCGGCGATGGGAGATCCGAACTTCTCGCAGACCGTTGCCCTGATCTGCGACCACAGCGCCCAGGGGGCCCTCGGCCTCATCCTCAACAAGCCATTGCCCATGCTCATGGGTGAAATTTTCGAACAGCTCGAAATCGAGATCGAGCGGGGACCTTTGATCGAACGCCAGGTGCTGCGCGGCGGCCCGATGCAGACCGATCGCGGCTTCGTCGTTCATCGGGCCGGCGGCGAATGGGACTCGACGCTCAAGGTCTCCGACTCCATCCACGTCACCACATCCCGGGACATCTTGGCGGCAATGGCCCGGGGCAAGGGGCCCGAGGAGGCCGTCGTGGCACTGGGATATGCGGGCTGGGACGGCGGGCAGCTGGAGGATGAGATCCGCGCGAACGCGTGGCTCTCCGCGCCGGTGGAGGCCGGCATCATTTTCGATCTGCCGTTCGAATCCCGTTGGCAGGCCGCCGCGCGGCTGTTGGGCGTCGAACTGTCCCGCATCAGCTCGATCAGCGGTAATGCCTAACAGCGTTCCGCCGGCCGCGCCCGACGGCACCAGCCCGCATTCTCCGCAACTCGTCCTGGCGTTCGATTTCGGACGGCGCCGCATTGGTGTCGCGTGCGGCGACACGCTCGCCCGCTGCGCGAGTCCCCTGGCCGCGGTCGCCAACACGGCTGCCGGACCGCCTTGGAGTACCGTCGATTCCCTGATGCGCGATTGGCAGCCGGACCTGATCGTGGTCGGGCTGCCGTATAATGCGGATGGCTCCGAGAGCGGGATGAGCGCGCAAGCCAGGGACTTCTCCGACGAACTTGCCCGTCGCTACGCCTTGCCCGTGCGGCTGGTCGACGAACGTTATTCGTCGCTCGAGGCCGGATCCCGGCTCAAGGCTGAACGGGAATCCGGAGTCCGCAAACGACGGGTGACGAAGACGGACGTGGATGCGGTCGCGGCATGCGTCATATTGGAACGATGGTTTCTCGATTCAACACCGGGCTCATAGATGCGTGCACAACAAGACAGCGCAGGGGGACTGCGCCACCTCGTCACTCTCGAGGGGCTGACCCGCGACGTACTGGCCGGGATCCTCGACCGGGCCGAAAGCTACCGCCGTCTTCCAGGGCAGCCCGCCTACGAGGGCCGTGAGCTTGCCGGCGTCACGGTGGCCAACCTTTTTTTCGAGCCGAGCACACGCACGCGGGCCTCCTTCGATCTCGCCAGCCGGCGGCTCGGCGCACACGTGCTCAATCTCGATCAGCATTTGAGCTCGCGGGCCAAGGGCGAGACCATGCTGGACACGATTTATACTCTCGAAGCCATGAACACCGACGTGTTCGTCATTCGGGACTCCGAAGCCGGAATGCCGGAGTTCCTGATCGATCATGTGGCTCCGCATGTCTCGGTGGTGAGCGCGGGAGAAGCGCACATGTCGCATCCCACTCAAGGGTTGCTCGACGCGCTGACCATACGCACCCACAAACGCCGTTTCGCCGGACTCAAGATCGCGATCGTCGGCGATATCAAGCACTCCCGGGTGGCGCGCTCCTCGGCGTCCGCGCTCATGACCTTGGGAGCAAGCGACATACGTCTCGTGGCGCCCGAGGCGCTGCTGCCGGCGGAAGCCGAATTTCGCGGCGCGCAGCGCTTCACGCGGATCGAGGACGGCATCGCCGGCGCGGATGTCGTGATCATGCTGCGGATTCAGAAGGAAAGGATGGCGCAGAGCGCGGCTCTCGACGATGCGGCCTACTTTCGCGAATTTGGATTGGATGCGAAGCGCGTCAAGCTCGCCTCTCCCAGCGTGCTGGTCATGCATCCGGGCCCCATGAACCGGGGCGTCGAAATCTCCTCGGAAGTCGCCGACGGTCCGCGCTCGGTCATCCGGGAACAGGTCAACAACGGCGTGGCGGTGCGCATGGCCGTGCTGGCGTCCATCGCGGTCACGCTGACACGGCATCGCAAGCCGCTGTAATGAATGCGTTCGACGGGTGTCCGCCACCCTGATGGCGCTAGCGCTCGAGGTCCATCAGCGCCTGGCCCATTTGAATGCGTTGCCCCTCGCCGATTTCCGCGCACATATCCATGCCGGCCGGCGCGAAGACGATGATGGTCGATCCATGCTCGAACCAGCCCATTTCCTCGCCCTTGCGGAGCCCGGCATCGCAGTGAATGAGGTTCGGACCGCGGTACCGCAGGTGCAGCCGCACATCGAGGAACCGCAGGCGGATGCTGGCGACCAGAATGGCGGCGACCGGCACCAGCGTCAGCAGCGCGCCCGAGGGCAGCTTGCAGCGGATGACGGCGCGTTCATTCTTGCAAAACAGCTTCTCGACCCGCCGCAGCGCCACGGGATTGACGTTCCAGGTGTCTCCGGAAATATAGTTCACTTGCTCGACGCGGCAATCGTAAGGCGCATGAAATCGGTGATACATGCTGGAAGTCAGCCGCAGCGTCGCGTAGCGGCCGTTGCGGTAATAGCGCACCAGTTCGGGGTCGCCCAGCAGGTCGATCAACGGGTAAGGAAAGCCCTTGGCCTGCACCACGCCCCCCTCCGTCACCGGCCCGCAGGCGCCAACCAGCGCATCGCACGGGCTCGCCAAAACCGACGGATTCATGTCGATGGGCCGCGCGCCGTCCTTGAGCTCGCGCGTGAAGCATTCCTGCAGACTGCCGAAGCGGCTGTGTTTGGCGTCGCTCAGATCGAGATCCGAGAACAGCCGCCACACCGCGATGCAGGCGGCGCACACCCAAGGATGCTCGATGCGGCTCAGCCATCCGACGAACAACGTCAGCCAGCGCCGCGGAATGCGATTGGTCAGCAGGAAGTTCAAGTCCTCGTGCTGAACGATACGGTCGATCAAGGAGCGCGTCGTCATCGGAATGTCATTCATCTGCAATAGAGTGGCGGTCGAGGAATTCCGTGATCAAACCGACTCTCTTCTACGCCGCGGCCGCGTGCGCCTTGGTCTTTCTGCTTCCCAAGCTGAGGGAGCGCCTGCAGCTGTCGCGCGCCAAGCACCGCTCCCTGGCCGGTCACTCGCGCATGGCGCGCCGCTTCGCGTCCGCGGTGCCTTACTACGAATACGACGCGGAGCATTTCTTCCGCGTCGATGCGGCTCCCGACAATGTGGCTGCGTCGCGTCGCGAGGGATTCATGCGCCTGGCGGCCGTGTTTACCGAGCGATTCCGGGAGACGGCGGACCTTACGGACGACATCGTCGACTCCGTCTCCGATCTGCAATTCACGTCGCGCTATCGGGTGCCCTTTCAATTCAGCCGTTTCGTCCGGGAGCATTTCAAAACGGGCGTGTTCCTGCAGTCCTCGTCGGGGGTGACGGTCACCGACATGGACGGCAATCGGTTCTACGACCTGACCGGATCCTACGGCGTGAACCTGTTCGGCTACGATTTTTACAAGGAATGCATTGCGCGCGGCAGCGAGCGCGTCCGCGATCTGGGCCCGGTCCTGGGCGCCTACCACCCGATAACCGCCTACAATATCCGCCGGCTTCTCGAAATATCCGGGCTCGACGAGATCTCCTTCCACATGTCCGGCACGGAAGCCGTGATGCAGGCCGTGCGGCTGGCCCGCTACCACACCGGCCGCAGCCACCTCGTCCGCTTTTGCGGCTCGTACCACGGGTGGTGGGGAGACGTTCAGCCCGGTGTCGGGAATCCGATTGCCCCGGCCGAAACCTACACGTTGCAGGAAATGGGCGGCGCGACGCTCGAGGTGCTCCGTAGCCGCCGCGATATCGCCTGCGTACTCGTCAACCCGCTTCAGGCGCTCCATCCCAACATCAGTGCGCCGGGCGACTCCACTCTGCTCGACAGCGGACGCAACGCTCATTTCGACCGCGCGGCCTACTCCGAGTGGCTCGGCAAGCTGCGCGAGGTGTGCAGCGAGCGCGGCATCGTACTGATATTCGACGAGGTGTTCGTGGGTTTCAGACTCGGCTTGGGCGGAGCACAGGAGTACTTCGGGGTGAACGCGGACATGGTTACCTACGGAAAGACCGTAGCCGGGGGATTGCCGGTCGGCGTGCTGTGCGGACGCCGCCAATTCATGCGCCGCTTTCGGGATGATCGGCCCGCCGACATCTGCTTCGCCCGCGGTACATTCAATTCTCACCCCTATGTGATGGGCGCGATGTCCGAGTTCCTGAAGCGTCTCGATGGCGAGCCCGTGCAAAAGGTGTACCGGGACCTCGAGACGGTCTGGAACTCGCGCGCGAAAGCGCTCAATGATCTGCTGCAATCCGCGCAGCTGCCGGTGCGGGTCGCAAACCTGTCCTCGATCTGGACGATCTGCTACCTGCAGCCGTCGCGTTACAACTGGATGCTTCAGTTCTACCTGCGTGCCGCCGGCTTGAGCTTGAGCTGGGTCGGGACCGGCCGGCTGATCTTCAGCCTGAACTATACGGATTCCGACTTTTCGGCCGTGTGCGAGGCCATGGTGGCCGCCGCCCGGTCCATGCAGAAGGACGGATGGTGGTGGGCGAGTCCCCAGCTCAGCAACAAGTCCATCCGTCGTGGCGTGCTCAAGGAAATGCTTCAAGCCCGCTGCTCGTCGCCCATCGGGTCGATGAGTTCGCCCCGCATCAGGTAAAGGGGCGCCTTGCAGTATTGTTTGACGTCGTAGAACGGGTCCGTGATGATTTTGGTGAGCCACACCAACCCGGTCCGCACGTCCCGGAGGAAGAAGAGATGGACGGTGCGGAAGACCAGGGCACCGATCCCGACCACCAGCCAGACCTCTCCCACGTGGCGCATGAAGGAATCACCGCCCTGGCCCGGCGCTTCGAAAAGCCCGAACAAGGTGGGCGTCAACCACAACACCACGGGGGCCAGCACCCAGATCAGATGCAGGATCACTTTGCGGCGCAGGTTGTAGCCCACTTTGACGGCTTCCTTGTACTCGTGGGTCGCTTTATTGACGTCGTCGTAGCCCTTGGGCTCGAAAAAGAAGTGCCCGGATTGGCGGCTGACCATGGCGACCAGCCACCCGATCAGCGCGGCGACCACCGGGTCTTTGAACATCATCACATAGGCGACCAGGAAGCTGATCGCGCTCAGAAAGTGAAGGGACTGATTGATGCGGCTGTGGTGATAGTAGCGATGATCATCCCAGCGCTGCGTCCGCAGCTCTGCCAAGAAATTCTGCATAAGGGTTGCCTCATTCGAGAGTAGTTGCTTCATCGACCATGAAGCAAATATAGGAATTCGGTTACATCCCTGTTACAGGGACGCCGCGATGCCGGAATTGCGGCGCTCACCACGCCATGTTCACGTGTTCGTCATGCAGACATGCCATTGTCGGTGCGCATGAGAATCATGATCGTTACCGACGCCTGGCTTCCGCAGACCAACGGCGTCGTGCGCACCCTGGCGAAAGTTTCGGAATGGCTCGGCCGCTTCGGCCACGAAGTCCGAATGTTGACGCCGCGGGACTTCCGGAGCATTGCCTGCCCCACCTACCCGGAAATCCGTCTATCGCTGTTGCCGCGGAAACTCGTGGAGAAGAGCATCGATGACTTCTCTCCGCAAGCCCTGCACATAGCGACCGAAGGGCCGCTCGGCCTCGCGGCGAGACGCTATTGTCTGCGGCGCCGAATGAGATTCACGACGTCCTACCATACCCAATTCCCGCAGTACCTGCGCGCGCGCTTTCCGATTCCCATCGCATTCTCCTATTGGGCTCTGCACCGCTTCCACGGCGCGGCGGCGCGCTGCATGGTCAGCACCCAATCGCTGCGCAACGAGCTGCAGGCGCGCGGCTTCAATAATCTGGCCGCCTGGAGGCGCGGCGTGGATACGGATCTGTTCAAGCCGGGATCGAAGACTTATCTGAGTTTGCCGCGCCCGATCGCCGTCTACGTCGGCAGGGTTGCGGTGGAAAAGAATGTCGAGGCGTTCCTTCGCATGCCATGGGACGGCAGCAAGCTGGTCATCGGCGACGGTCCGGAGCGCGCGCGGCTGCAGGCTCTGTATCCCGGGACGACGTTCACCGGATATCGCTACGCGGAGGAGCTCGCCGCGCACCTGGCGGCCGCCGACGTCATGGTCTTTCCAAGCCTCACGGATACGTTTGGACTGGTGAATCTCGAAGCCATGGCCTGCGGCGTTCCCGTGGCGGCGTTTCCGGTCAATGGCCCGATCGACGTCATCCAGGATGGCGTGACGGGGGCGTTGGATCACGATCTGGGAAAGGCCGCGCGGCGAGCCCTGACTCTCGATCCCAAGATCTGCCGGGAGAACGCCGTGCGCTGCGGCTGGGATGCGAGTGCCCGCGAATTCGAGGGGAATCTCGTCGCCTGCCATTCGAATCAGTCGCGCCCTCAGCCGAAATTGATCTTCGCTTCGAGATTGGTGCGCGAATCCGCGCTCGACAGCGCGTCCTCCAATTCGATCCGGCCCTCGCGCACGAGATTGTAGAGCGAGCTGTCGAAGCTCAGCATGCCCCGCTCCGTACCGGTGCGAATCGCTTCCTTCACGCCGATCACGTCGCCTTTTTTGATGAGCTCGGAGATGTGGGGTGTATTGACCATGACCTCCGAGGCGGCGACGCGCATTCCGGATTTCGCAGGCACCAGACGCTGCGAGAGGATCGCGCGCAGGTATTGCGAAAGATCCAGATAAATCTGGTTGTGCTGGTCGCGGGGAAACATGTTGATGATGCGATCCAGCGTTTCCGCGCAGTTATTCGCGTGCAGCGTGGCGATGCACAGATGCCCCGTTCCGGCGAGCGCGATCGCGGCCTCCATGGTTTCACGATCGCGAATTTCACCGACCAGAATGACGTCGGGGGCCGCCCGCACGGCGCTGCGCAGCGCGCGGGCGAAGGACTTGGTGTCGATGCCGACTTCCCGTTGATTGATGATCGATTTCTTGTTGGTGTGCAGGAATTCGATCGGGTCCTCGATGGTCAGGATATGGTCGGACGAGGTTTCGTTCCGATAGTTGATCATCGCGGCGAGCGTCGTCGATTTGCCCGCCCCCGCCGCCCCGACCATGAGAACGAGGCCGCGCTTCAGCATGACCAGATCCTTGAAGATATCGGGCATGCCGAGATCCTCGAGCTTGGGCATTTCAGCGGTGATGTAGCGCAATACCATCGCGGGGTAGCCGCGCTGGTAGAACACGTTGACGCGGAACCGGCCGAGGCCGGGTTCGGAGATCGCGAAGTCGATCTCCAATTCTTCGTTGAAGTGGTCGAGCTGCTCCTGGCTCATCAGTCCGAGTGCGGCCTGGCGCACCGTCTCCGGACTCAAGACCTGTTTGTTGACCGGGAAAATCTTGCCCTCGATCTTTATCTTGACCGGAGCGTTGCACGTGAAAAAAAGATCCGACGCTTTGCGCTCGACCATCAGCTTGAAGAGCGGCTTGGTGTTCATCACCTGAGCCTGAGCCTGAACCGGTGAATCCTCGGGCATTCGCTAGAACACCTGGCCTTCTTCTTCCTCTACGATCTGCAACGAAGTGGCGCCCTCGTCCTGGTTCTTCATTTCGCGCTTGCTTTCGAGCTTCACCTTGAGGCGCAGTTCGTTCTTCGAATCGGCGTTGCGCAGGGCGTCTTCGTAGGAGATGACGCCGGCCTCGTACAGCTCGAACAGCGACTGATCGAAGGTTTTCATCCCCAGGCGATTCGAGCGCGACATCACGTCCTTGATCTTGGCGACGTCGCCCTTGAAGATCAGATCCGAAATCAACGGCGACGCCAGCATGATTTCCATGGCCGCGATCCGGCCCGATCCTGTTTCCCTGGGTATCAGACGCTGCGAGATGAGCGCGCGGATGTTGAGCGACAGATCCATGAGCAGCTGCTCGCGGCGCTCTTCCGGAAAGAAATTGATGATGCGGTCGAGCGCCTGATTCGAGCTGTTCGCGTGCAGCGTGGCCAGCACCAAGTGCCCGGTTTCGGCGAATTGGATTCCATACTCCATGGTCTCGCGATCGCGGATCTCGCCGATGAGGATCACGTCGGGCGCCTGGCGCAGCGTGTTCTTGAGCGCCAGATGCCAGCTGTCGCAATCGACGCCGACCTCGCGGTGCGTGACGACGCACCCCTTGTGCGCATGCACGTACTCCACGGGGTCCTCGATCGTGACGATGTGGCCGCGGGTCTTTTCATTCCGGTATCCGACCATCGCGGCCAGCGACGTCGATTTGCCGGAACCCGTGCCGCCGACAAGAATCACGAAGCCGCGCTTCGACAACACGACCTCCTTCAGCACCGGCGGCAAATCCAGTTCTTCGAGCGTGGGGATCTTCGCATTGATGGTTCGCAGCACCGCGCCGGTGAAGCCCTGCTGCACGAACGCGCTGACGCGGAATCGTCCGATTCCGGGCGGCGAGATCGCAAAATTGCATTCCTTGGTCGAATCGAACTCCTTGGTCTGCCGGTCGTTCATGATGGCGCGGACCAGGCCCGCGCTCTGCTCGGGACTCAAGGTCCGGTCCGATTGAGGCCTGATTTCGCCGTCGACCTTGATGGCGGGCGGAAATCCGGCCGTAATGAACAGGTCGGAGCCCTTCTTTTCGACCATGCGCCGCAGCAGGTCCTGCATCAAACGTATTGCTTGATCGCGCTCCATCAGATGCTGTCCTTGTTTTGCGCCTTGTACTTCGCCTCTTCGCGGCTCACGACGCCCTTTTGCACCAGCTCCTGCAAGCATTGGTCGAGAGTCTGCATACCTTGCCCCTGTCCGGTCTGGATCGCCGAGTACATTTGCGCGATTTTGCCCTCGCGGATGAGGTTTCGTATAGCCGGGGTGCCGATCATGATTTCGTGCGCCGCAATACGGCCGCCGCCGACGCGCTTCATCAGCGTCTGGGATACCACCGCCCGGAGGCTTTCCGACAGCATGGCGCGCACCATATCTTTTTCGGCGGCGGGGAACACGTCCACGATGCGGTCTATCGTTTTGGCGGCCGAACTCGTATGCAGCGTGCCGAAAACCAAGTGACCGGTCTCGGCCGCGGTCAGCGCCAGCCGAATGGTCTCGAGGTCGCGCATTTCACCCACCAGCACCACGTCCGGATCCTCGCGCAGCGCCGACCGCAGCGCCTCGGTGAAACCGAGCGTGTCTCGATGAACCTCGCGCTGGTTGACCAGGCAACGCTTGCTTTCGTGCACGAATTCGATCGGATCCTCGATCGTGATGATGTGATCCGGGCGATTGTCGTTACAATGATTGACCATGCCGGCCAGGGTCGTGGATTTGCCCGACCCGGTGGGGCCGGTAACCAGCACGAGACCGCGAGGCAGCATGCACAAATCTTTGAAGGTTTTCGGCGCGTTCAGCTCGTCCAGCGACAGGATCGTCGACGGAATATTGCGGAACACGGCTCCGGCGCCGCGATTTTGGTTGAAAGCATTCACGCGGAATCGGGCGAGCTTGGGGATTTCGAACGAAAAATCCGTCTCGAAGAATTCCTCGAAGGCCTTGCGCTGCTTGTCGTTCATGATGTCGTACACCATGCTGTGCACTTCTTTGTGCACCAGAGCCGGCATATTGACGCGCTTCATGTCCCCGTCGACACGGATCATCGGCGGCACACCCGCCGACAGATGCAGGTCCGACGCATTGTTCTTCACCGCAAAGGCGAGAAGCTGCGCGATATCAACCGCCATTTACGGCTCCTAGTGTAGGTGTTGTCACCCGCCAGCAGTATATAAGAGGGTGTCGTCACCCAATATGTTAATTGGTCCGCAAAATCTAGCGGTTCATGTGAACCACGTCCGATCCCGGATACGTCACGCAGCCTCAGGGGCAGGGCGCGATCCTGACTCGGTCACCCTGATCGCGGTCAGCAAGTCCCAGCCTGCCGAATCTGCCAGGGAAGTTGCCACGGCGGGCGTCACGGATTTCGGTGAAAGCTATTTACAGGAAGCTATTTTGAAGCTGGACGAACTCGCCGACCTGCCGCTCCACTGGCATTTCATCGGCGGCCTGCAGTCCAACAAGACTCGCGCCGTTGCCGAGCGCTTCCACTGGGTGCACAGCATCGATCGTTTCAGCGTGGCCCGGCGGCTCTCGGAACAGCGGCCGTTTCACGCCGGACCGCTCAACCTGTGCATCCAGGTCGCCGTAGTGCCGGAACCCACCAAGGGGGGTGTCGATCCGCGCAGCCTCTCGGAGCTGGCCGCCAGAACCGCCGATCTCCCGCGGGTGAAGCTGCGTGGCCTGATGTGCGTGCCGCCGCCGCAGCCGACCGTCGCGGCCGAGCGTGCGGTGTTTGCGCAGCTGCGGGGGCTCAAGGAACGACTGAGCGCAGAAGGACACCATCTGGACACGCTGTCGATGGGCATGAGCGGCGATTTCGAGTCCGCCATCGCCGAAGGCGCAACTCACGTGCGGATCGGGACGGCGCTTTTCGGCAGCCGATGACGAATAACACACCCACAGACGGGGGACGGGGCTAGCATGAACAACATACGAAGATTGGCATTCATCGGCGGCGGCAACATGGCTGCCGCGCTAATCGGCGGTCTGACGAAACGTGGACTTTCCAGGGACCGCATCGTCGTCGCCGATCCGAGCGCTCAGCAGCTCGAGCGCCTCGTGCGGGACTACGGCATCACCACCGCGCCGTCGAACGAGGATGCCGTGGCCGGCGCCGAGGTGGTCGTTCTGGCAGTCAAACCGCAACAGATGCGCGCGGTCGCGCTCGGCATTGCGCCGCGTCTTGCACAATCGAATCCGCTGGTCATATCGATTGCCGCTGGGATCCCGCATGCCGCGCTGATGCGCTGGTTCGGCGGCCAGGTGGCGGTGGTCCGCACCATGCCGAATCGGCCGGCTCTCAACGGCTTCGGCGCCACCGGCCTGTACGCGCCGGCGAGCGTCGGCGCCGCGAACCGGGCCCTGGCGGAGGCCATCCTGGCTGCCGTCAGCGCCACGGTCTGGGTGGAACACGAATCGCAAATGGATACGGTCACCGCACTCTCGGGCAGCGGCCCCGCGTACTTCTTCTTGTTCATGGAGGCGCTCGAGGCCGCCGCGCATGCACGTGGCCTGCCCACCGACATCGCTCACAAACTGACTCTGGAAACGGCATTCGGAGCCTCGCAGATGGCGCGGCTGTCGAGCGAATCCCTGAGCACGCTGCGCGACCAGGTCACCTCCAAGGGCGGCACCACCGCGGCGGCGCTCGACGTGCTCGATGCGGCCGGCCTTCGTGCTATCGTCGCACACGCCGTGGCGGCAGCCGACCGCAGATCCGCCGAACTCGCCGCGGAATACGGCACCCCGTAGGACACCCGCGGCGCGGCGTTCCGCGACGACTTGCCGCCAGCGAAAGAATATGGAAGCGATTAGATACATAGTTGACACGTTGCTCTGGCTGCTGACGCTCGCGTTTCTGCTGCGTCTGCTGTTCCAATTGGTGCGCGCGGATTTTCGGGATCCGATGGCGGATGCCATCGTGCGAGCCACCAATTGGCTGATTTTGCCTTCGCGGCGGCTGTTGCCGCCCGTCGGCAAGGTGGACACCGCCACGGTGGTTGCGGTCCTTTTCGTGGCCGCGGCTCGCACTGCCGCGCTGCTCGGTCTGGACCGCGCGGGTTTCGGCGACGCGCTGACGTTCTTGCGCATCACGGTCGTAGGTCTCGTCGATCTGACGTTGCGTATCTACCTGTTCGCGCTTCTGCTCTATTGGTTGACCAGCTTCGTGACCCCGGGAGGCTACGCGCCGGGCGTCCGTTTGCTCGCCCAGCTTTGCGAACCCCTATTGAAACCCGTGCGGCGGATCATTCCGCCCATCGGGCAAATTGATTTTTCGGTCCTCTGGGTGTCGATCGCGATCGGTGCATTGCTGGTACTTCTGCGCTGAATATGACGTCCTACGTGCTTGAAATCACTGCGAACGCCTTGGTCGCGTCGCATCGGATTCGCACCGTGTCATCGCCGAACCCTGGAAAACTAGGGCTGTGAGCACGACGAACCCTCAAGGTTTTTTTGCAAATGCGCTAAACATCGGCTTTTTTCTATGTTATTTTCGGCGCCGAGTTGACTATGTGGGGCATTGTTGCTCACGTTCGGAAACACATTTAGGAGATTTATATGGCGAAAAAGAATGCAGCACCGACCAAGTCTGAAATTCTCGCGACCATTTCGAAGGAAACAGAGCTCTCTAAGAAGCAGGTCGGAACCGTGTTTGACTCGCTTTCCGCGGCCATCAAGAAGAGTCTTCGCAGTCACGGCTTGTTTACGATGCCGGGGCTCTTGAAGATGAAAGTGGTGAAGAAGCCGGCCACGAAGGCGCGAGAGGGCGTGAATCCTTTCAACGGCGAAAAGATGATGTTCAAGGCGAAGCCCGCCAGCAAGAAAGTGCGCATCGCCGCGCTGAAGAATCTCAAGGAATTCGTGAACTAATCGAGAATTAGATCCGGAGCGTCAACCGCTCCGGATCGCATCGACTACGGCGGCCCAGCGCATGCAGGCGGCCTGCGCTTCGTCATTCGATGGCGACGAGATCGACATCGAACACCAGAGCCGCTCCCGGCGGAATGACGCCCCCGGCGCCGACGTCTCCGTATGCCAAATCTGCGGGAATCGTCAGCCGGCGTCGTCCGCCCACTTTCATGCCGAGAACGCCCTGATCCCAACCTTTGATGACCTGGCCCGCACCGACGACGAAGCTGAAGGGCTGGCCGCTGTTGCGCGAACTGTCGAATTCCTTGCCTTTTTTATCGGGTGCCGACGTTTCGTAGAGCCAGCCGGTGTATTGGACCACGGCATTTTGTCCGGCGGTGATGGGAGCGCCTGACCCGGCCTGCAGTTCGCCGACTTCCAACGCTTGGACCGCCGCGGCCGTCGGAGCGGCTGAATCAGACGGCGAACCCGCGGCGGGCGGTTTGCCGCCGCATGCCGCCAGCAGCCCGAGTAAGGCAACCACGGCCGAGCGACGCGGGAGACGAAAACCTTTCATCCCCGCATCTTAAAGGATTTTGCGGTACGTGGTTTAGGGACGCGCCCGTTGAACCAAGAGGCGCACTTTGAGGCTCGCAGCGAAGGCTGAAGCCATTGCCGCGGCCAGGCCGGCCGCAAGCATGCCGATGTGTCCATGAGCACCGAGCCATCCGTGCCTCAACACCGCGATGGCATCATCGATCTCATCGACCACTTGTAAGACCCACTCCATGGGAAGCGAGTGTAGGCACGCCGAGGCGCACCCGCCGTGCGTGAAGTCACACACTTGCTATGGCGCCGATGGCTGCGTAGGCTTGATTGACATGCAGCGCATTCTCGTCCTGAACCCGAAGGGCGGTTCGGGAAAAACGACGGTAGCGACCAATCTCGCCAGCTATTTCGCGAGCATAGGCGACCGACCGCTGCTTTCCGACAACGACGCCCAGGGTTCGAGCACCCGCTGGCTGAAGAAGCGGAAACCGGAACAGGCGTCCATTCACGGCATAGCGGCCTTCGAACGCAACAGCCGGATGACGCGGGCGTGGCAGATGCGCATACCGCCCGATGCGGGGCACGTGGTGGTCGATACGCCGGCGGCGATCCTCGGCCAGGATCTGCCGGAATTGACCCGGGGCGCGGACGCCATCATCGTTCCCGTGCTTCCATCCGACATCGACATCCATGCCTTCTCGAGATGCATCGCCGATTTGCTGCTGATAGCGAAGGTGCGGCGCGACGAGAACCGCATCGGAGTGGTGGCCAACCGCGTGAAGCGCAACACGCTGGTTTATCAGTCGCTCATGAGATTCCTGGAGACCTTGCGGATACCGGTCATCGCGACGCTGCGCGATTCGCAAAATTATCTACGGGCTGCGGAGCAGGGGGTCGGCCTGCACGAGATGAAGAAGCATCTGGTGGAGCAGGACCTTAAGGACTGGGAACCGCTGCTCGGGTGGTTGCGGGCCAAGGAAGCGTCGGAGCCGCCTCGCAGCATCAACCCCTTGCAGGAAACGGCCTAGGCTCCGGGGCGCGAACGGCGACCGTTCGTTACTTCTTGTCTTCCCAGCTGCCGCGGACTTTTTCCGCCCAGTTCTTATAGCTGTGCCAGTTGTAGAGGTGGTTGGTGATGGCCGCATGTCGACCACCGGTTTTGTAGCCGTCGCGCGGAACGCCCACACCAGGTTTGGCGACGCCCGGCTCCGCACGCGGCGTGCGGCGATCTATTCCGGTGTATCGAGTCTGATTTTTGCTGTCGCTCATCTTCAGTGTGCCTCGTTGATGTGCACGACAGTAAGTGTCGCGCACTCTCTAGGGCAGGAACTGTGTCACAGGCATCCTGGCGCCGTGGCAGGTCATGCGTGAGCTTGCGATGCGCATCTCACCGCGCACCGCGGTAAGTTAAATCGCTGGATTTCTCTTGGTTTGCCACGCATCGAACAATGGCCTGAGTTCGTCGAGCGAGCGCTCGAGCGCCGCGGGCAGCAAGGTGGTGTACGCATCGAGCAGAGCCATCGCGTTGCGGGCCGGATCGGTGCGCGTCGCCGCACCCAGTCGACGTGACATATCGCGATTTACCACATGCAAATTCTCGTAAAGCGCCTCGAGTGCCGCGAAGCCGTCCGACTCGCCGGAGCCCGCGATCGCGCGCGCCAGCAAGAACATGCAGATGCTGCGATACACGGTTTCCGATTCGCTTGCGAACGGAAGATGGAACCGGGCCATCGGGCGTAGGTGGTCGGTCCACGGGCATCCGGAGGTCGCCATGACCAGCCCGATGACCGAACTCATCGCCTGCTGCGCCGAGGTCTTTGCATACACCGTACGTTCCGCTTGAGTCACCGTCACGCCCACCGTGTCGAATGAGACCAGCGCCTTGAGCGGTTCCAAGGCGGATGCCAGCTGCAATGCCGCCGGGCAATGCGGATTCCGCCCTTCGTCAAGGGGACAATTGGCGCAGCGGCTGAAGGCCAGTTCAGTCCAGAACGGCGGTGAGCCGGGCGGCGCCTTCAGCAGCTTGAAATCGACCGGGTCGAAGGTGAATTCCAAGGTTTTCGCCGAACCATCAGGCAAATCGAATCGATAGATGATGGTGTGCGCTTCGTTCATGCGACCAAACGGTAGCAGGGGATGTATTCGGTGCCGGTCAGCTTCATTCGACGCTGCGCCACGAACGATCGAAGCAGCCGGTCCAGCGGCTCCATGATCGAGGCTTCACCTTGGAGTTCGAACGGTCCGTATTTCTCGATCGCGTTGATGCCGTATTCCTTGATGTTGCCGGCCACGATCCCCGAGAAGGCGCGGCGCAGATCTGCGGCGCGCTCGTGCACCGGCCGCTCGTGGGACAGCTTCAGTTGCCGCATCGACGCGTGCGTCACCAAGAAAGGCAGTTGAAACTCGAGAGGAATCCGCAGCAGCCAGTTGAAGCCGTAGGAATCGCTTGCGCTGCGGCGGTAGTCCTGGACTTCCTTCAGGCCCTGCACCATGGCGCGCGCGACGCCGCCGGGATCGTCGATGATTATTCGATATCTGGATTGAGCGGTGGGCCCGAGCGTCGCGCCGATGAAGTCGTTGATTTGCTCGAAATATTCCGCCGTGTCGGCGGGGCCGGTGAAGATCACCGGGAAAGGCAATTCCTTGTTCGCGGGGTCGAGCAGGATGCCGAGCAGATACAGAATTTCCTCGGCGGTGCCGGCGCCGCCCGGGAACACGACGATCCCGTGACCGAGGCGGACGAATGCCTCCAGGCGCTTCTCGATGTCCGGCATGATGACGAGCTGGCTCACGATGGGATTGGGAGGTTCGGCCGCAATGATGCCGGGTTCGGTAATACCCAAGTAGCGCCCGTTGACGATGCGTTGCTTGGAATGACCGATGGTGGCTCCCTTCATCGGGCCTTTCATGGCGCCGGGTCCGCAGCCGGTACACACATCCTGGCCGCGAAGCCCGAGTTCGTAGCCGACCTTCTTGGTGTAGTCGTATTCGACGCGCCTGATGGAATGCCCGCCCCAGCAGACGACGAGATTTGGCCGCACCTGCAACTCGAGCACCCGGGCGTTGCGCAATATATGAAAAACCGCATTGGTGATGCTGGGGGAAGATTTGAGATCGAAGCGCCCGCTCTCCATGATCTCGTTCGAGATGAACACCACGTCCCGCAGGACTGCGAACAGATGGTCCTTCAATCCGCGGATCATCTCGCCGTCGACGAAAGCGGCCGCGGGGGCATTCTTGATCTCGAGCTTGATTCCCCAGGCTTGCCTCACGATCCGCAGATCGAAGTCCTTGTATTTCTCGAAGATGCGCCGCGTATCGTCGAGCTCGCTGCCGGAATTGAGGACGGCGAGCGCGCATTTGCGGAACAGCGGATACAGGCCGCCCTGGCCGGAATCCAGCAGCTTGGCTATTTCCTGCTGGGAGAGGTGCTCGAGGCTGCCCTTCGGTGCAACCCGCGCATCGACCAAATCAGACGAAAGAATCGTGGTTTCCACGCGCGTCACTCCGGGAGCCTACGGATAAATGTCGATGGGAATGTTGTCCTCGGTGCGCAGCCACACCTCCACCATGTCGGAATTGGACAGCGCGATGCAGCCGTCGGTCCAGTCGTTCGACGCATAGTAGACCGCCGGGTGCTTCGGCACATTGGGCAGCCCGTGAATCATGATGGATCCACCCGGCGCCCATTGATTTTTTCGCGCCCGCAATTCGTCGCCCTTGTTCGGATAGCTCACCTGGATGGAAAGGAAAAAATCGCTGTGCGTGTTGCGGCGGGCGAGGAAATAGCGTCCTTCCGGAGTCCGGAAATCGTGCTCTCGTTCCTTGGTGCCCACCGGATTTAACCCCAGGGCCACTTTGTATTCGCCCAACAGGCGGCTGCCATTGTACAAATAAAGCATATGTTGGGCCTTGTGGACGACGACATGGTCGGCGGGGGCAACCTCCGACGCAAAGCCCGGAAGGGCCGAGACGGCCCCTAAGCTTACGCAGAGGGCCCACAAGCTGCAGACTTGGCGACGGCGGTTTTGACTCAACATGGTAAAAATTATAACGTTTCCGCGGTACGACATGAGCAGCCGTACCTCACGGACCGCGTATAATCATGGGGATGCGTTTTCCCTTGATCAAGGCCATGGTAGCAAGCGGCGTCCTGGCGGGCTGCGCGGGGGGATCGTCCATCAAACCCGCTGAAGTTCTGGACCAACGTACCGGCATGACGGTAGGTGCGCTTCAGAATCCCATCGAGCTCGTCGAGAGCGCCCAAAATGCGGTCTTGGTGGGCGGCAAAAGGACCAGCTTTGCCTATCTCGGTCCGGTCGAATGGGACCGGAGTGGTGAGATCTCCTATGGACTCTGGCTGCACGTCGCGCCCGGCAACGACAAGCAGGTCGGCGACATCCGCTCGGAAGGCTCGGTGCGGTTGAATCTCGACGATGGCTCCGTGGTTCTGTCTCCCATCGACGTCTCAATCGCCGGCGTCAGCCCCTACCGGCCGATAGCGGCCTGGGGTCAAACCGCGTACTTTCGGCTCGATGTGGCGATGTTGAAGCGAATGGCGGCGAGCCAGAAACTCGACCTGAATTTTCGCGCAGCCGATGAGTCGCTGGTCGAATTCCTACCCAGTCATGATACTCGCACGACGCTGACGCAATTCATGCATGCGCGGGGCATTACTGGCGATTGATGCCGACCACCTGCGGCAAGGTCAGCGTGGTCCCGGGCCGCATGTCCTTGAAATTCACGTCCGGATTGTATTGGGCAACCAACCAGACCGGCACATCGGCGTGCTGTTGGACGATGGTCCACAGCGAGTCTCCGCGCTTGACGGTGTAGTTCTCCGTCGCGGCGATCCGGTGTCCGGCGAAGAAGGTCTCCTGCAAGCTACGGTGGTATTCGCGCCGAACCTCGACGAACTGCGCAGCGGGTACGCGGGAGAAATCCAGCTTTAGCTTTGCGCCCTGCGTCACCGCCGCGTTCTTGTGCAGCTTGTTCAGCCTGCGCAGCAGCTGCGAATCGATGTGCGTCCAGTCCGCAAAATGCCCCAAGGTTTCCGTCGCCTGCACGATCACCGTATTGTCCGTTGCGACCCCATAGTTCGTGGTATCGGAATTGCCCGTCGGACTGGCAACCGGCAAGAGCGAGTCCTTGTTCGAGGTTTGACGTGCGGAAACCGGCTCGCTCGGAGGGCGCGCAGCCTTCATCTGCGCCGGGGACGGCGCGCTGGTCGCGGGCGGCGGCACCGCATCGGCGACGGGAGCCGGTAAGGCGGCGGCCGGAGAAACCTCGGAAGGGGTTGGAGCGACCGCGGCAAGGACGGCTGTCCCGCCGGCGATTTCCGCGCGCGACGCAGGCATGGGAATCCGCACCACATCGCCGCGCGCCGCCGTGTGCGCACTCGTCCAGCCATTGGCCGCCGACAGTCTGGCCATGCTCACGCCGCTCGCAGCCGCCACGCCCGCGAGAGTTTCACCGCGGCGCAGTCGATGACTCCCGTCATTCCTCTGGGCCAGGTAGCGCTGATTCGACGGCACACCCGCCCAACCCCCGGCTATTTCGGACTGCGGCGGTGTGCCGGGCAACCTCAGCTTATAACCCCGCGGGACCAGCCGGCTGCCGTTCCAGATGGGCGGCCGCAAGGCCGGATTCAAAACGCGCAGTGCGCCCATGTCGACCTTGAACGCCTTTGCCAGGGCTCCCACGGAAATGTAGTCCGGGAGTTCCACGGGAGTGCTTTCGGTGTCCGGCAGGCGAGCAATCGGGCCGAAATACTTGTCGGCGTTGCGGTCCACTTCCAGGGCGGCCAAAAACGCGACGTAGAAATTGCGCGAGGCGAATCCGAACGAGGCGCCCTGAAAGCGCTTGACGATGACCCCAATGTCGCTCGTGCCGAGTTCGTCTTGGGCGCGGCGCAAGCCGCCCGGACCGTGGTTGTAGGCCGTTACCGCAAGCGGCCACGTGCCCACCAGCCGGTAGTTGTACAGCATCAAGTTCGCCGCCGCCTCGGTCGCGCTGTACGGATCGAGACGTTCATCGACGATGGCGTCGACGCGCATGTACCGCCGCGCCGTCGACGGCATGAACTGCCAGAGCCCGGCTGCGCCGACCTTCGAGTAGGCTGCCACATTGAAGGACGATTCGACGTGCGGCAACGCCGCGATTTCCGGCGGAACGCCGTGCTGCGACAAGGTGCGCGCGATTTGCTTTTCCCACACCGCGGCCCGAATCAAACCCTGGCGAAAGCGATCCGCTTGCCCCAGCTGGAACCGGATCCGCTCGATCGCGTCGCGAAAATCGGAGGCGGTGGCCTTGTCGCCGAACGCATGCAGGATGCGTCGCTCGTGGGCGGTCAGATCGCCGGTCGCCCCGCTCGCAAAGCGCCGGAGCAGCGCTGAGTAACGTGCCTTCGCTTCATTGACGCGTCGTTCTCGTTGCGCCGGCGAAGACGCGGGGTCGAAGCGCAGCACCTCATAGACCAAACCAAGATTCCAATCGTCGTGCAGCAGGCCTTGATCGGTGGTCACCTCGGTGTACACGCGAATCCAAAAACGAATGTCCCGCTCCAGCGCGGGCGGGTGCACGAACGGATCGGCGGTATCGCCCACAGCTCGTTGGATGTGCGAGAAAAGCACGATTACGGTGCAAAGTGCCGCGAATGAACTTAAGCGAATCAGCCGAGGCTTGGGTTGGGGCACCGCGCAAGGATGCACTAGCGGGCCCCCGCAGTCGATGAGTTATTGCGGGTTGACGCGACCACAGCAAGGTTGTGCAAATCGCGCACATATTTAGACATTTTCCGCCTTGACTTGTCAGCCACAGATGCTGATGATCGGGTTGAGCAGTGCGGCACAGCGATACCGGAAGCGGCTATTGCATTGCTTCGTAGGGCCATGTGCTTCGCTTGCGTCGTTCCGGCAACAGGGTCCCGAGAAGGAGTTACCTTGGACGAGCCGCGCAAAATCATGATTCGTCGCCGTGACGTGCTCCGTCTCGTGACGGCCGCCGCGGCTGTTGCGGGTGCGGGTGCCGCATCAGTCGATTCGGCCGAGACCGATGCCACCCGCAAGCGCGACAAGCGCAAGCCACAGTACCAAGCCAACTCCCGGGAAGTACAGGCGTTTTACCGCGTCAATCGCTATCCGGAGAAGTGACGCCATCCATGCTCATCAAGAGATCAGAACGGCAGGAACGACGCGGTATAGCCACCCCGGTTATCGCCCGCGAATCCCAAAATGATCTTGATCGCCGCTCCTTCCTGCGCCGTTCCGGCCTGGTCGCCGGCGGTCTCGCCGGGCTTGGCGCGCTGCCGCTCGGCAGCGTGCGCAAGGCCGCGGCCGGCGCGCCCGCGGGGCCGGGTGCCGCGGTTTCGCTCCGCAAGAATGTCTGCACTCACTGCTCGGTGGGCTGCTCGGTTATCGCCGAAGTTGCCAATGACGTCTGGATCGGCCAGGAGCCGGATTTTGACAGCCCGATCAACCGCGGCTCGCATTGCTGCAAGGGTGCGGCGGTCCGTGACGATGTCGTGGGCGAGCGGCGGCTACGCTATCCGGTGAAATTGATCGACGGCCAATGGAATCGCATCTCCTGGGATCAGGCCATCGACGAGATCGGCGACAAATTGCTGGAGATCCGGACGAAGTCGGGGCCGGAATCGGTCTACTGGCTCGGATCGGCCAAATTCACCAATGAAGCCGCCTACCTCAACCGCAAATTTGCCGCCTGTTGGGGAACGAACAATTCCGATCACCAGGCGCGCATCTGTCATTCCACCACGGTCACCGGCGTCGCCAATACCTGGGGCTATGGTGCGATGACCAATAGCTACAACGATATCCGCAATGCCAAGACCATCATGGTCATGGGCGGCAATCCGGCCGAGGCGCATCCGGTTTCGTTGCAGCACATTCTCGAGGGCAAAGAACTCAACCGCGCCAACATGATCGTGATCGATCCGCGGATGACCCGCACGGCGGCGCATGCGACCGAGTACGTGCGCGTACGTCCCGGCACGCATATTGCGACGATCTACGGGATGCTCTGGCACATTCTCAAGAATGGCTGGGAGGATAAGGAGTTCATTCGCCAGCGCGTCTATGGCCTGGAGGATATTCGCGCGGAAGTCGAGAAATGGCCGCCCGATGAGGTCGAACGCGTTACCGGGCTGCCCGAAGCGCAGGTCAAGCGTGTTGCCGAGATTTTCGCCAAGGAACGGCCCTCGACGCTGATCTGGGCGATGGGTCAGACCCAGTTCTCGACCGGGACGGCAAACGTCCGCGCCAGCTGCCTGCTGCTGCTTGCCACGGGCAATATGGGTGGTTTTGGCAGCGGCGCGAATATTTTCCGCGGCCACACCAACGTTCAGGGCGCGACCGACATGGGCCTCGATGTGACGAGTCTTCCTCTCTACTACGGTCTATCCGAAGAGGCGTGGCGGCATTGGTGCCGCGTGTGGGAGATCGACTATGACTGGATGCTCTCCCGCTTCGTCAATAAGAGCCTCATGGAGGCGCCCGGGATTCCCAGCACGCGCTGGTTTGATGCCACTCTTCTGCCGAAGGATCAGGTCAGCCAGCCGGATACGTTGAAGGCCATGTTCGTCATGGGGCATGGCGCCAATACGATCACCCGCATGCCCGAGTCACTGCGGGGAATTGAGAAGCTGGATCTGCTGGTCGTTTGCGATCCATATCCGACCAGCTGGTCGGTGCTCTCCGGCCGGAAGAATGGGACTTATCTGCTGCCGGCCTGCACCAGCTTCGAAATGGACGGATCGCGTACGGCTTCCAACCGATCGCTTCAGTGGGGCGAGCAGATCGTAAAACCAGTGTTCGAATCGAAGAACGACTACGACACCATGTATATGCTCGCGCGTAAGCTGGGTTTTGCGGAGCAGCTGTTCAAAAACATCAAGGTCGAAAACGGCGCGGTATCCGCGGAGGATATTCTGCGCGAGATCAATCGCGGCGGCTGGTCCACGGGCTATTGCGGTCAATCGCCGGAGCGCCTCAAAGCGCATATGAAAAACCAAGACAAATTCGACTTGGTCACGATGAGAGCGCCGAAGGACGACCCCGAGGTCGGCGGTGATTACTATGGGCTACCGTGGCCGTGCTGGGGAACGCCGGCATTCAAGCATCCTGGTACACCTGTGCTCTACAACACCAATCTGTCCGTGGCCGAAGGCGGTGGTACGTTCCGCGCTCGTTTTGGCGTCGAGCGCGTGGTCAAGCGCAAGTTTGTGGAGAATGGTCAGGAGGTCGAGAAGGAGGTGCATGAAAATCTCCTTGCCGAAGGTTCCTATTCGGTGGGTTCCGAAATCAAGGACGGATACCCCGAGTTCACCCTCGGCGTCCTGAAGAAACTCGGCTGGGACAAGGATCTCACTGCACAGGAGATCGCAATCATTCACCGCGTGAATGCGACCAAACCCGACTCCGTATCCTGGTCGACGGACCTTTCCGGCGGCATTCAGCGCGTGGCTATCAAGCATGGCTGCAGTCCGTATGGGAACGCGAAGGCGCGCATGATCGCCTGGAATCTACCCGACCCCATTCCGGTCCACCGCGAACCTATCTTTACGCCGCGGCCCGACCTCGTCGCCAAGTATCCGACGCTGCCGGATGCCAGGCAGTTCCGCGTACCCAATCTAGGATTCACGGTTCAGAAAACCGCCGTTGAGAAGGGAACCGCCAGGGATTTCCCGCTGATTTTGAGTTCCGGCCGATTGGTCGAGTATGAGGGGGGCGGTGAGGAGACGCGATCGAACCGCTGGCTGGCGGAATTGAAGCAGGACATGTACGTCGAAATCAATCCCGCGGACGCGGCTGAACGCGGCATCACCGATGGCGGCTGGGTGTGGGTCACCGGACCTGAGAATCATTCGAAGGCCCGAATGAAGGCATTGGTGACTGAGCGCGTCGGCAAGGGCGTGACGTGGATGCCCTATCACTTTGCCGGATGGTGGCAGGGGGTCGATCAACGCAGCAAGTATCCGAAGGGCGCCGATCCGTATGTGCTCGGTGAGAGCGTCAACGGTCTTACGACCTACGGGTACGATCCGGCCACCGGCATGCAGGAACCGAAGGCCACTCTCTGTCAGATCAGATCGGCATAAGGAACCGCGACCATGGCGAGGATGAAGTTTCTTTGCGACGCCGACCGCTGCATCGACTGCAATGCATGCGTCACCGCTTGCAAGAACGAGAATGAGGTACCCTGGGGCACCAATCGTCGCCGCGTCGTAACCATCAACGACGGCAAGCCGGGCGAGCGATCTGTCTCGATGGCCTGCATGCATTGCAACGATGCGCCCTGTGCCGCAGTCTGCCCGGTGAGTTGCATCTTTCCCACGGAAGAAGGTGTTGTGCTGCACTCCAAGGATCTGTGCATCGGCTGCGGCTACTGCTTCTATGCGTGCCCGTTCGGTGCGCCGCAGTACCCACGCGTCGGTAACTTCGGTTCCCGTGGCAAGATGGACAAATGTACTTTCTGCGCCGGCGGCGGCGGTGATGAAGAGACCGGCAGCATTGAAGAATTCAAGAAATACGGCGCCAACCGGCTCGCGCAGGGGAAACTCCCGTTATGCGCCGAAATGTGCTCGACCAAGTCGTTGCTCGCGGGCGACGGCGAGATCATTGCCCAGATTTACAAGGAACGGGTGCTGAAACGCGGCTATGGGTCCGGTGCCTGGGGCTGGATGACGGCCTATCACGAGAAGATCTCGACATGATCCGCGCCCTCGCCCCATTCGTGTTCCTGACGATGCTCACCGTCGCGCTGCACGCGGATGCGCAACAACCCAATCCGAATTTGCCGGTCGATCCGGACACGAGCTCCGTGAAGGAACAGACTCTCCTGCAAGAGCAGCCGCTCATCCAGGGGCGCATCGACATCCCCGACAAGAGAGCGAGCGTGCTCATACAGCCCGCCGGTCGCGTGTGGGATCATTTCCATGAAGTCACGTTGCCCTGGCTCGGCGCGATCGTCATCCTCGGCATGATCGCCCTCTTGGTGCTCGCCTATATGGTGGTGGGTAGGGTGCGGATTTCGGCTGGACGCTCGGGTAGGAAAGTCGCTCGTTTCACCGGTTTCGAGCGCTTCTCCCACTGGCTGACGGCGGTTTCTTTCGTCGTTCTCGGTCTGACGGGATTGAATATTACCTTCGGCAAACGCCTGCTTCTGCCGGTCGTGGGACCCGAGACGTTCAGCGCCTTCGCGCAAATCTCCAAGTACGCCCATAATTTTGTGAGCTTCTCGTTCGTCGTCGGCCTGGTACTGATCGTCGCCCTTTGGATGAAGGACAATATCCCGAGAAAAGTGGATGTGGATTGGGTAAAACAGGGCGGCGGCTTCATCAAGTCGAAGCATGCCTCCGCGGGGCGCTTCAACGCCGGCGAGAAGTTGGTCTTTTGGTTTGCTCTTGGAGCCGGCGTCGCGGTGATCGTCTCAGGATTCCTGCTGCTGTTTCCGTTCTACATCACGAACATTGCCGGGATGCAAATTGCCCAAGTCGTGCACGCCGTGGTGGCGGTCCTGTTCGTCGCGGTGATTCTCGCCCATATCTATATCGGCACGGTCGGAATGGAGGGAGCGTTCGAGGCCATGGGTACCGGCGAGGTGGATCTTAACTGGGCCAAGGAACATCACGATGTGTGGCTGGCAGATGCGCTCGCAAGAGAGCATTCGGCCGAACCGCCGGGACGGCCGACGCCGGCTCCCGCCAAATAAACATCGATGCTCGATCAGCTATCGTCCTTCTTGCGGACCTCGCCATCGCGCTCGCGTAAATAATCCGCGGTCGAGCGGGTGGGCGGCGGCGCCCCATAGGGATCGAATTCCTTCTCCGTGACGAACGCGACGCGACAGTCCTCGCACATTTTGATGAGATCAAGGCGCTCGGGAGAGTCCTTGAACATCCAATGCTTGTCCGCGAGCTTCGCTATGACGCGCTCGATCGTGCTCTTTACGCCGAACGGCTTGCGGCAGCTGACGCACCGGAACGGCTCCTCCTCTTTCAGGACCCGCACGCCGCCGGCGCCGTTGCGGAAATCGAGCCGCGGCTCGAGCGTGATGACCTTCTCCGGGCAGGTTGCCTTGCACAGCCCGCACTGCACACAAGCCTCTTCGGCGAAACGCAGCGCCGGCCGCTCTTTGTCATCGGTCAGCGCCCCGGTCGGGCACACCGACACACAGGAAAGGCACAGCGTGCAGCCGGCCGTATCGATCTCCACCGCCCCGAATGGCGCGTCGGCGGGCAGCGCGATCAGATCCACGGGTTCGGGCGCTGCCCGACGCAGCTCACGCAACGCAAACCGCAGCACCCCCCGCTTATCGCCTACCGGTAGGAAGCTCGCGGGACGTGGCGCGCCAGGCATAGTCGGAATGGCGCGTAAGGCAGCGCCCAGAAGATCTGGATCGTCCACTTCGACGGTGGCGATCCGCCCGGCGCCGAAGCCAAGACCTGCCAAAATGGGTTCGGCCAGTGCAATCGTCCCGCTCAATCCGGAAATATCGTGACGCGGCCGTGCCGGCAAAAGCACCCGCACGGCAGACGCTCCATAGGCGAACAGGGCGGCGAAAGCCTCGAGACCGACTTGCGTGACCTCGTTGATGGAAAGCGGCAGTACGTGCGCGGGCAGACCCTCGCCGAACCGCGCCAGCGCGTCGATCAGAGGTGCTCCGTGCGACTCGTCGTGCAGCAACACGATGGCGTGCTCTCCGCCCGCTTCGCGATACGTTAGCAAGAGCGCGCGCAGCCTCCGCAGCAATGCATCGGACGGTGGCAGCGCGTAAGCCGCGGCTCCCGTGGGGCAGGCGGCTGCGCACTGGCCACAGCCCGCGCAAATATTAGGGTCGATCGAAACGTGATCTCCGGCCGCAACGATTGCGGAGGTTGGGCAAAGATCCAGGCAGCGCGTGCAGCCGACGATCTGGGAGCGCGAATGCGCGCAGAGATGCTCACTGAAGGAGATGTAGCGCGGCTTGTCGAAGGTACCGACGAGATCGCGCGCCCGCAGCACGGCACCCAAGACCGCAGCCGGATCGCCGGGATCCGCACGCAGATACCCATCGCGCAGATCGGCGGCGGGGAACAACGCAACGCCGCCGGACAGATCAAGAACGATATCGCAGTGCGACACCGCACCGTGGCGCGAAGGCCCGAACGACAGGGCGCCGCGCGAGGATGGCGCCGCTTCCGCGAAATCATCGACCGTGATTTCGAAGGCGCCGAGATACCCTTTGGCGGATCGGATCTTGCCTTTTGTGATCGGAAATTCGCTGATGCGCGGCGGCACGACTGCGGCCGGCGGCGTGATCAGCACGGTGATGTCGAGATGCGCCTTTAGCAGGTTGCCGGCCTCGACAGCCTGCGCGTCGCGGCCGTAAATGAGTGCGACGCCCCCGCTCTTCAGTGTGACGAAGGGTGTTTGCGGCAAAGGCTCGGCTGCCGCAGCGATCAGTGCCGCCATCTTCGGCCCGGATGCCACCGCGCCATCCGACCAGCCTGCAGTCTCGCGGACATTGACGAAATTGACGGGTGCGGTCCGTCCGACCTCGGCTGCGGCGGCCGCGAATACCGCGGTCTCCTGTGTGCAGCCCACGGTCAGCGAAGCGGGGTCCTTCGCCATGCCCCGAAATCGCTCGAGCTCCACCCGGCAGAGCCGATTTGCCGTCGTCACGAGGGCACCGCTGCAACCGCGACGCACCGCATCGACGTCGAGCGGCATGCTCTCCTCGCACGTGCAAAGCAAGATATTCCTGAGGGACCCAGTCATTTTCTTGGCCCTTCCGTGAATTGCCGAGGTTCAATGCACCGCAAAGAATTACAATATCTGAGCATAGCATCGAATAGGGTGCTGCTATGGTGGCTGCCACCTGCCAGGAGGTCTTTGTGCCGAATAGGCCGCGCGCGTGAAGCTACTGAAGACCGTCCGAGCTGATCCCTCCGATACCTTTGTCTTTGACAAGGCGGCGGAGCCGGGCGAATGGGCCATATCCGGTGCGTTCATGTTCGCCAATCTGAATCCGGCGGCCCTGACGGGTAAAACTCGTGCCGCATTCCGCGGCGGCTTTCTGGGGATAGACTCGTTCGGTTGGTCGACGCTGGCACAGATCGTCGAGGCGAGCGCGGACGAACGCGCTGCAGCAGTGGAACTGTTGGCTGCACGGTTTGTCGAACGCTGCGGTGCGCCTGATCTCCTGACCGCGCGGCCGGCCGCGGAAGAGGAGATCGCCTTCGCCGCGTCGCTCGGCGATCATCCCCAGGGGATGCTGATCGCGGTGTCGCGCCGCTACGAGAATGAGGCGACCCGCGAGTCGTTTCGGACTCTGCGGGCGAATGGCCCGCCGAAGGCCTCGCCTGTCTTCAGCTTCGTCGAGGTGGCGGAGGAACAGGAAGCACCGGCCGAGCAGATCGACTTCGCCGCATTCGCGAATGGAGAACGCCGTTGAGGGAAACGCGCGACTTCTGGCTTTCTTGCGGTCATCATCTGCTCGATCGCGGCGAGGATGGCGGCTTGATCGTCACCGACGAATTCCTGAAGGTCTACCTCGCTCGTCCGGAGATGACGCCGCCCGAGGATGCCTGCGCGGCTGAACGAACGCTGCATCAGCTTTTGCTGGGGGATCCGCGAAAGGCGGTCGAATCGTGGCAGATCGCAGCCATCGCCGACGCGGATGCGCGCGAGAATTGGGAATTTCTGATCTCCTGGCGAGATCATCTCGTACGGCACGCCACGCTGGAGGCGGCGTATCTCGCCCTCGCTCGCAACAATCTGAAGTTTCCGCGTATTTTTCTCGATCAACTCGTGCAGGTGATCCTGCGCAACATATTGGAGGGTTGCGACGATGTGTTCGTGCTGCGCGCGGCGGAGTTGCTATTCCGTACCCAAAAATTGACGTCGTACGAAGGGTCGCTGGTGGCTGCCGATGAGGAGGCCGTTCCCGGTTCGAACACCATGCCGCTCTCGCCATTGGTCACGATGCTGGGGCTTTCCGCGGCAACCGAGTTCGATGTGCTGAGCGAGGCCAATACCGACATGTACTGGGAGCGGAGCGACTCGTTCGACATGGCGCTCGATCTCACCGGAGGCCGCCGCGGACTGGCTGCGCTCGGCGACGTTCTCACGCGTTGGGTGCGGCACCTGCTTGCCGTTGATGTGGAGATCGACTCGGTGACTGAGCTTCGCGACGTCACACTCACCTGGTATGTCGGCCTGGATGCCGATGCCACGCGGATCGGAGATGCGCTTTGGAATGGCGATGAGCTCGATCAGGCGGCGCGCGGGCTCGTGGTCGGCCTCTATCGTCTGACCTTCGCCGATGACGCGGAGATCATCGAGCAAGCCCGAGGTGCGCCAACCTATCTGATTGCGGCCATGTCGGCCGATAGGACTCTGCGGTTGAAGCCGCAGAATCTCATCACGGGCCTGCCGGTCGTTCATTGCACCGGGGCACTGAATTGAACTCGCCGCCGCCTGCCCGCATTCCGGTGGGCGTTATCGTCGAACGGCGCAAGGCAAAGAGTCCTTGGGTTGACTTCCTGTATCGAGCCGTATCGGTGCTCGAGGGCGTGCCTACCGCGCCGCCTTGGACGGTGATCGACTCTGAGCAGGATGTGACCACCTTCTATGCGGGTGAGGCCGTGATCGAGCTCCACCGAACTGAGACGGCAAACTACCGCAACAACCTTGCCTCCGGCGCCCCGTTGCTATGGGTGGTCCTCCGGCCCGCACCTGGAGAGGTGGGGTTTGACCTACTGCTCGTTACGGCGGACCCGGCGGAGGGTGAAGCGCTGACCGGGGCAGGCAACGATCTGGTCGAATCGGTGCCGATGCCGGGCGCCATCCGAGAGATCGTCGAGAGCTTCATCGCCAAGCACCATGTCGAGCAATCGTTCTTCAAGCGCGAGCGTGATCGCTCCACCTCCGAGGCGATTGCCCACCGGGTCAAAGGTCCGGAGGATGAACGATGAGCGACTCTGAAAACTTCCTTTCCCGTTGGTTGCGGTTGAAGCGTGAATCGGAAGACGCGTTGCCGGAAGTAGACGTCCCATCTCTCCCCGACTTCGATCCGGCAAGCTTGCCGCCGATTGAATCGATCGTCGCCGACAGCGACATCCGGCAATTTCTTCAAGCCAACGTGCCCGCGGAGTTGACGCACGCCGCGCTGCGCCGCGCGTGGGCCGCCGATCCGGCGATTCGCGATTTCATCGGCATCGCGGAGAACCAATGGGACTTCAACGGCCACGCCGCCATACCGGGCTTTGGCCCGCTGCAGGCCGCGGACTATCTCGTGGCTCAAGCTTTTGGGAATCTGAGCGACGACGCGCGCGGGACGCCGGAAGGCCCCGGCACTGTTGAGGCGCCGGCACTACCGAGTCACGAACCGGTCGATGAAGTTCGGCAGGACGCCGCCGCCCCGGCAGATAGCGCCCATGATTCCGTGTCTGTCGAAGAAAATCTCGGTGCGCGGGTTGCCTACTCCCACGGCGGCGCCTTGCCCAAGTAGCTATGCAGGATCCAGAGTCCAGGAATTCGGTGGATGTCGACGAGGTCGATTTTGCGCGCGCACAGGAATATTCGCTGCTCTCGAACTTGCTGTCGGCAAGTCCCGACGCGCAATTGCTGAGTCGTTTGGCCGAACTTCGCGGGGACCAGAGTCCGCTAGGCCTTGCACACACCGCGCTGGGGAAGGCTGCGGCCCGAACCGACGCCGAAACCACCGCACGGCAGCATTTCAATCTGTTCGTCGGGCTTGGGCGCGGCGAACTTCTGCCCTACGCCTCATACTATTTGACGGGATTTCTCCATGGGCGCCCGCTCGCGAATCTTCGTCAGGCGCTAACGCGCATCGGCATCGAGCGGGTAAGCGGACAAACGGAGCCGGAAGATCACGCCGCGATTCTTCTGGAGATCATGGCAGGTCTCGCCGGCGGGGAAATACCCGCGCCCCCGGGAACCGATCGTGAATTTTTCGACGACCACCTCGCAGCGTGGATCAAACGTTTCTTTTCGGATCTGGAGAAAAGCGCGTCCGCGGATTTCTACGCCGCCGTAGGCCAGCTCGGCCGAACCTTCATCGAGATCGAAACGCAGGGCTTTCTGTTTCCGCCATAATCGCGGCTAGAGTCGAACAGCCGACGTGGCGAATGCGGCGCTGGCCGGCTCCTGCACTACTTTGTCGAGAATCACGGCCGCGACCGCGGCGATGATGAGCGAGACAAGGCATGCGGCAATGAAACTACGCATAGTCACTCTCCAGCGGCTAACCACACTTGGAATCGCCGCAATTTAAACAGGTGGTGCAACCATCCAGCATCACCACTGCGGCGGTGCTGCATTTGGCGCACAACTGCGCGCCTTCGGGAAAATGCGACTTGGAGAAGGCATCGGTTTGCTTGGCCCGGGCCTCGAATTCCGCACGCTTTTCCTGGACCAGCTTGAGCTGATGCACGTCGAGTTCGGGCTTCTTGAGCAATCCGATGGATTGCAGGTGCCGTTCAATCACGTATCCCAGCTCTGCGATGGTCGAGGGCATGAACTTGCCGCCCGGTTGCCAATAGCCGCCCTTGGGATCGAACACGGCTTTGAGCTCTTCGACCAGGAATGTGGTGTCGCCGCCCTTGCGGAACACCGCGGAAATGACCCGGGTCAACGCGACGATCCACTGGAAATGATCGAGATTCTTGGAGTTGATGAAAACCTCGAACGGCCGCCGCTGTTCGTGCGGCGTCCCTTCGTTGAGGACGATGTCGTTGATCGTGACGTACATCGCATGATCCGACACCGGCGTCTTGATCTTGTACGTCGAGCCGATCAGCACTTCGGGCCGCTCGACCTTCTCATGCATCCAAATGACGTTGTCCTGCGCCTTCAACGGTTCCTTCGGAGCGCCGGGCGCGTCCTTCGGTTCCGGCTTGAGCACGCGAAATTTAGCGATCTTCTTTTCGATCTTGATGTGCGCCATATCAGAACTTCCCGTAATAGCCTTCTTTGAGGGCATCGAAGAGATTCGCCGCGGTGTGCATTTCGCCGTCATATTCGATCTCTTGATCGCCGCGCGCCTCGACTTCCGTGCCGTCCTCCAACGTGAATACGTAGGTGGTGTTCTTGAGATCGTCCTCCTTGACCAGAACACCCTGGAACGCCTCCGGATTGAAGCGGAACGTGGTGCAGCCCTTCAGGCCCTGTTCGAAGGCGTACAGGTAGATGTCCTTGAAATCCTCGTACTTGTAATCCGTGGGGACGTTCGCCGTCTTGGAGATCGACGAGTCCACCCACAACTGGGCCGCCGCCTGAATGTCGACATGCTCTTTCGGGCCTATGTCGTCCGCCGAGATGAAGTAGTCCGGCAACTTCTCGGCCGCCACCTGCGAATTCGGCATCGCGCGCGGATTCACCAGTTCACGGTAGGCGAGAAGTTCGAATGAAAAGACGTCGATCTTTTCCTTTGACTTCTTGCCCTCGCGGATCACATTGCGAAAGTAATGGTGCGCGAACGACGGCTCGATGCCGTTCGATGCGTTGTTGGCGAGAGACAAGGAGATGGTCCCGGTGGGCGCGATCGACGTATGGTGGGTGAACCGCGCGCCCACTTCGGCGAGCTCGTCGACCAGCTCGGGCGACGCTTCGGCGATGCGCTGCATGTAGCGGCTATATCGTGCATGCAGCACCCTGCCCGCCACCTTGGCGCCGACGCGCCAACCATCCTTCACCATCTCGGGACGCTTGCGCAGCATTTCGCGAGTGACCGTGAATTCCTCGTTCATGATCGGCGCGGGACCCTTCTCGCGCGCAAGTTCCAGGCCGGCCTCCCACCCGGCAACCGCCATTTCGCGCGAGACATTCTGGGAAAACGCCACCGACTTCTTGGAACCGTACTTCATGCAGAGCAGGGTGATGGTCGAACCCAAGCCGAGGAAGCCCATGCCGTGACGGCGCTTGCGGAGAATTTCACCGCGCTGTGGCTCGAGCGGCAAACCGTTGATCTCGACCACGTTGTCGAGCATGCGCGTGAAGATCTTCACAACCTTTCGATAAGTTTCCCAGTCGAAGCGCGCGTCCTCCGTAAAGGGTTCGAGCACGAATTTGGTCAGATTCACGGAGCCCAAGAGGCATGAGCCGTAGGGCGGTAATGGCTGCTCCCCGCATTGACCAGTCACGAGGCCGTTAAATATGACGGTGTTGCAATCCTCCTGCGTGGTATCGAACACGGCTTCCCGACCCACGTAGGTGATCTCTGCGATTCGACTCGTGAAACGCTGCGATTTATTCAGCGCCTTTCCTTGCGCCCACTGCGCGTACTTCGCGTTCTTCTCTTCCGTCAGGAATCCAATTTTCGCCATGAAGTACTCGCGGGATTCGCCATCGACGATCAGCTCATAGTCCGCCTTGCACGCATACTCTTTCGCGCCGCCCTTGCCGTCGGGTAAGAAACGGCTGCCTGCCTCGCGGCGCTTCAACACGCGAGCGAAGATGCCGAAATTGGCCAGCAGAATCTGCACATCTTTGAGCAACGACGGATGACTGGACGCGAGCCGCACCGAGCAGCTCGTGCCATCATTGCCCGATTTGTTTACCGTGCCGTCAGCGTGGAACAATCCCCGCAGATAGCCCTTGACGCACTCCTCGTTGCCGCGCCAGACGATCTCCGGAACCTTGAGCTTGGTCTTCGCAGTAAATCCGTATTGCTCCAGCACGCGAGCTAGCATCACCGACCGGATGATCAACAAATTGCGTTCCGGGACCGCAACCGCGCCCACCTGATAGCTCCTGGGGCGCTCGGCATACCCGGCAATCATCGAGTTGATGGACGCAACGATGGTGTCGGCCAAAGCACGGTCGGCTCCCCACAAATTCACGACCGCCGCCTCCTTGCCCTTGCCGCGATTCGTGAAATGACCATCGCCGGTCAGCAAACCCAGCAACTGCCCGAGTTCTGCGCTGCCGCAGCCGCCGAATTGTCCCTTTCCGGACTGAATCAGCAATTCATCTTCGGGCTTGAGATCCTTGAGCTTGATCTTGCCGCGATTCGTATAGAAGTCATGCCATTCGGTGGCCTTGATCTCGTAGCCATCCTGCGTCACGACGCGGTAGACATCCGCGGACGATGACGTCATGAAAGCCGGAACAGCCGGCCGCGCAGTCACACCCATGCCCTCGCCGAGGGCCCGGCAATCGACGGTCGCCTGGATGTCGACCCGCGCGTCGTACAGATCGCCGATCTGCACCATGCCGAACTGCGTGGCAAGACGCGTGTCGGCGGTCACGCACGGGTTTGTGGCGCGAATGTTCTCGGTCCACCAGTTGTTGTTCATCTCGTTGACGCGATCGATCAAGATGAACCCCGGCTCGGCGAAATCATAAGTCGAGGACATGATGACGTCCCAGACCCGGCGCGCCGGCAGCGTCTTATAGATCTTGCAGGCGACCAGGCCTTCCTCGTTTGCGACGTAGCCGTCGGTATATGACCATTCGCGCCACACGAATTTCGAGGCATCGGAGAGATCCGGCCGTTCCGCTTCGAACTCCTTCAGCCCCAGCGGAAAAGCCAATTTCCATTCGTCGTCGCTCTTGACGGCCTTCATGAACTCATCCGTTATCAGCAACGACAAATTGAATTGCCGCAAGCGCCCGTTCTCACGCTTCGAGCGAATGAACTCCAACGCATCGGGATGACCGATGTCGAACGTTCCCATCTGGGCGCCGCGCCGGCCGCCCGCCGACGACACCGTGAAACACATTTTGTCGTAGATATCCATGAACGACAGAGGACCCGAGGTGTATGCGCCCGCGCCCGATACATAGGCGCCGCGCGGTCGCAACGTGGAAAACTCGTATCCGATGCCGCAACCCGCCTTGAGCGTGAGTCCCGCTTCATGAACCTTGTTCAAGATATCGTCCATCGAATCGCGGATGGTGCCGGAGACCGTGCAGTTGATGGTCGAAGTGGCGGGCTTGTGTTCGAGCGCGCCGGCATTCGACGTGACGCGGCCCGCGGGGATGGCGCCACGACGCAGGGCCCACAGGAACGATTCATACCACTGTTCGCGAAGATCTTCCGTCTCGACATCGGCAAGCGCACGCGCAACGCGCTTATAGGTATCGTCCATCGATTTGTCGATGGGGGATCCGTCTTTGGCCGTCAGACGGTACTTCTTATCCCAGATGTCGAATGACGCTTCTTGGAAGGAAATACTGTCGACGTCTTTAGGCTGTATTTTGACCACCGTATTCATGGGTATAAGGAACTCCCTTGTAATTATCGCGCGAAAACGAAGACTCGACAGGCGGTGGTCCCGAGTAGAACAAGAGGCCGAATGGTCACAACTGACGGGAACTATCGCGAACCTTGGGACACACAACATATTGTGTCCGGAGGAGAAGCCTAAGACCGAACCCAAGCATCGTCAAGACTTTTTTTCAGCGATTTTGTGCTACAAAAATATATAAATATCATACTGTTACGATACTCTTCCGAGAAATATTATAAATTCACTTCGAGGCCGTCGGGTCAAGAGGTTGCCCGCCTAATCGCAACATCTTGTGTTTCCACATCTTATTCACAATATGTTCCATTGACATTCACGATGCTGGGGCGCGGCGCTGATTTCCGAACCCTTGGAAAGCCGTTGAAATTTTCGTCGCCGTCCCAATTTTTCCAGCATCGCAGCACAGCTCGGCAGCTTTGATGCACCAACTATCTATTTAATTGAAGGAGTAACTCATATGACCGTCGTACGTTATGAGCCGTGGTCGCTCGTCAACCGGCTCCAAAAGGACATCGATCGCTTATTCGGCGCGCCCCAGACCACTGCAGCCGATTCGGGCGCGTGGCTGCCCCCCGTCGACATCCACGAGGAAGCACATCAGTTCGTCTTGAACGTTGACCTGCCGGGGGTGGACCCCAAGGCCGTGGAGATCACCTCCGACCACGGAGTGCTGACGATCCGCGGCCAGCGCGACGAGGCACGACGCGAAGATCGCGACGGATATCGCCGCGTCGAGCGGATAACCGGAGCGTTCCTGCGTCGCTTCAGCCTTCCGGATTCGGTGGACACCCAGAACATCAAGGCGAAGGCCGCCAACGGTGTGCTGGAAGTCGCAATTCCGAAACTGGCTCAGGTGCAACCGCAGCGAATTACGGTGGAAGCAGCCTAGGGACAGCGGCCGCTGCCCAAGGGCAGCGGCCGTGCGCTTGGGTTCGTGTAAGATCGGGGGTCGAGAGTTGCGGAACCGGGATTTGGTATCGCGAGGATGCCGCCTCCGCGCACGTGGCCTGCGGCTCTTCAGCAGAATCACTCAAAAGGACCGCGCATGAACTTCCGACTCACACTTGCGGCCGCCTCGCTCGCCGCCGCCGTCTTAACGGCACCCGCGGGCTTTGCGGCGCTGTCGGGCACACCGCTCTCGGACTCGCCGGTGCCGTCGCTGGCCCCCATGGTCAAGCGCATATCGCCCTCCGTGGTCAACATCGCCACCCGCGGGACCATCAAGGAGAAGCCAGGTCAGCGCAACCCCCTCATGGACGATCCGTTCTTCAGGCGCTTCTTCGATACGCCGCCGGACTCAAAGCCTCACGAACGGCAATTTCAGAGCGCCGGTTCGGGCGTGATCGTGGACGCCAAGAACGGCTACATCATCACGAACCATCACGTAGTCGAGAATGCCAGCGAAATTACGATAACCCTGCTCGACAACCGAAGCTTCAGCGCCAAGGTGGTGGGCAGCGACGAGGGAGCGGACATCGCCGTGCTGCAGGCGAAGCAGCCGAACCTCATTGCGATGCCGCTGGGAGATTCCGCGCATCTCGAGGTCGGCGATTTCGTGGTTGCCATCGGCAACCCGTTCGGCCTCCAGCATACGGTGACGGCAGGCATCGTCAGCGCGCTCGGCCGTTCCGGAATCAATCCCGAAGGCTACGAAGACTTCATCCAGACGGACGCGTCGATCAATCCGGGCAACTCCGGCGGAGCGCTGGTGAATCTCAAGGGAGAACTCGTCGGAATCAATTCGGCGATCCTGTCCGGCAGCGGCGGCAACATCGGCATCGGCTTCGCCATCCCGGTCAACATGGTCAAGGGTGTCATGGAACAGCTGATCAAATTTGGTCAGGTGAAGCGCGGCATACTCGGCGTCAATATCTACAATGTGACGCCCGAGATCGCCAAGGAATTCGGCCTGACCGAATCGACCGGCGCGTTGGTGGCGGGCGTCGCCCCGGCTTCCTCGGCCGAAAGGGCGGGCATCAAGACCGGCGACATCATCACATCGATCAACGGCATCGTCATGAAGAGCGCGAGCGAGCTGCGAAACTCCATCGGCATGCTGCGCGTGGGCGACAAAGTCGAGATCGGATTGTTGCGCGACGGCAAGCCGCTCAAGGTCACGGCCCTGATCGCCGAGCGCAGCGAGGCCGAGACCGCGAATGCGGTGGATATCGCCCAAGGCCTCGAGGGAGCGGAACTCGCCGATGCGCCTGCCGGCGCCGGTGTGCTGGTCCGCTCGGTGCAGGAGGGCAGTCCCGCGGCACAGGCAGGACTCAAGACGAACGATCTGATCGTCGGTGTCGGCCGTACTCCCGTCTCGAATACCAAAAGCTTTCGTGAGGCGGCGAAGGGCGCCAACGTATTGGTGCTCAATGTGCGGCGCGGATCGGCGGTGTTTCTGATTCCCGTACGATGACCCCGTGAAACCCCTGTCAATCTGCATACTGGGCGGAACCGGGTTCCTCGGAACCCGCCTGCTCGCGCGCTTGATCAAGGACGGTCACCGCGTCACGGCACTGTCGCGCGATCGCGAGCAGCACAAGCATCTGTTGGTGCTGCCCGGTCTTACTCTGGAAAATGGCGATGTGTACGACGAGGCGCAACTCAGCGAACACTTTCGCGGCAAGGACGTCGTGGTCAATCTCGTGGGCATCCTCAACGAACGCGGATTCGGCGGCGGCGGCTTTCGCCGCGCTCACACCGAACTTACGCGCGCCGTGCTGCAGGCCATGCGGTCCGCGGGCGTGCCTCGGCTGCTGCAGGTCTCCGCCCTCAAGGCCGCCACCGACGCGCCGAGCTACTACCTCCGCTCCAAGGGAGAAGCCGAAAAGCTGATTCGAGAAAGCGGCGCGAATCTGGATTGGACCATTTTCCAACCCTCGGTGATGTTCGGCCCCGGCGACTCGTTTCTCAATCGGTTCGCGACGCTGCTGGCGTCGGTTCCGTTCGTCTTTCCACTGGCGAGACCGAACGCCAGATTCCAGCCGGTCCTGGTCGATGATGTCATCGAGGCGCTGCGGCGATGCCTGCGCGGCGGCGCCGGCTCCGGTCAGACCTATGAACTCGGCGGTCCCCGGGTCTATACGCTGCGCGAGATCATCGAGCTGGTGGCGAAGCTCACGGGCCGTCGCCGCTGGATCATCGGCTTGCCGAACTTCGCGGCTCGGCTGCAGGGTCTCGTCATGAACTTCGTGCCGGGTCGGCCGTTTTCCAGCGACAACTATCGTTCGCTGACCGTCGACAGCGTGTGCGCGGCAGATGGCTTCGCAAGGCTCGGCATCAGGCCCCAGTCGATGATGGCGTCAGCGCGGCAATATCTGGGCGCATTGGAAGACAATGCGAGGCTGAGCCACAACCGCGCAGCCGCGGGCCGCGCCGGTCGCTCCGCGTCGACTCCACGTTGACGGCCGATCACGGCGGCGGGCCGATCACGGCAGCGGAGATTCGATCGGGTTGTGCTGCGTGAGCGATAGCGGCGGCAGGTAATAAAGCCGCCACGCGACCATGAGGCCGAGGCTCATCAGGCCGGCGACGAACGCCGCCACTCCATTCCAGCCCGTGCCGGCGTAAAAGACCCCGCCGGCCACCCCCGCCGCGCCCGAGCCCATGTAGTAGGCGAACAGATAGATCGACGACGCGTGCGCCTTGGCGCCGCCGGCACGGCGGCCGACCCAGCTGCTGACGATCGAATGACCGCCGAAGAAACCGAACGTGATGACGATGATGCCGGCGATGATGAGCCAAAGTGAACTGAAAATCGTCAATCCGAGGCCCGCCAGCATGAGCACGAACATGGCCCACAGAACCTTTCGACGTCCCAGCCGCCCCGCCAGATGTCCGATCCACGACGAACTGAACACCCCGACCAGGTAGACGCTGAAGATCATCCCGACGCTGGCTTGACTCATTGAATAGGGCGGCGCCATCAGCCGGTAGCCGATGTAATTGTAGACCGTCACGAACGAACCCAGCAGCACGAACCCCTCCGCGAACAGCCAGGGCAGGCCACGATCGCGGAATAAGTCGGCGAACAGCCGCAGTTCCGAACTCAGGCGAAACGCCTGCCGGGTGAAATGCCGCGACGGCGGCAGGCTCCGAATGAACAGATAGGCCGCGATGCTCCCGATCACGCCAACCGCGGCCAATCCGATGCGCCATCCGAAAAAGTCGGCCAGCACGCCGGCGATCAAACGTCCCCCCAAACCGCCGGCGGCGTTGCCGCCGATGTAGAGTCCCATCCCAAGCCCGAGGGAGTCCGGGTGCACTTCCTCGCTGAGATACGTCATGCCCACCGCCGGGAGACCGCCCAAAGTGAGGCCCAGCAGGGCCCGCAGCAGCAGAAAGCTGTGCCAGGTCGGCGCCACCGACGTCAGCAGCACGATCAACGCCGCGGCCAGCAATGACACGGTCATGACCGTTTTTCGCCCCCACGCACTCGAAACCGGCCCCGCAAACAACATGGACATGGCCAGCGTCGCACTGGGAAGCGACAGGGACAGGGCGCTTTGGGCGGCGCTCACGTGAAATTGCCGGCTGAACTCGGGCATCAAGGGTTGAACGCAGTACAGCAACCCGAAGGTGGCGACGCCTGCCGCGAACATGGCAAGGTTGGTGCGGCGGAACGCCGGCGTGCCGTGACGGATCATGCCCATCTCAAGATCAGGGTGTTGAGCAGACGACGGCATCGCGCGCCTGTTGGTCCAGCTTCGCCAGTGCGCGCGCACGCCGGTAGAAGGCGTTGAGGTCGCCCCCGGCCGCGGCGAGTTCCCGTTCGAAACCGGGTACGCAGTCGTAGTAATTCGCGACCGACGCGAGATGGGCGTTGTTCAGCTCTCCGGCGAACCAGGATTCGAAAGGGGAGTCCGCCCATCCCGACTTGAGTTGCGCGTAAGCGGCGCGCATGACGCCGAATGCCTCGCGCTTGCGTTCGCGCATGGCGGCCGGGTCGGCATTCGAGGCATAGATGACCCGCAGTTGCGCGCGCGTTCGCCTGAGCAGATCGATCACCGCGAGGTAATGTTCCTGCTGCCGCGAACGGGCCGCGAGCTCGGCATCGCGGCCCTGCGCCAGCAACCAACGACGCACGCCCTCTTCTTCGACCGTCGTCGCGAGCGCCTCGTTGAACGAGGTGTCGCCGGCCACGTAGAGCATCTGATGCGTCAGTTCATGGAACACGATGGCGGCCAATTCAACGTCGTTCCAGCTCACCATGGTATTGAGAATCGGATCGTCGAAGTGCCCCAGCGTCGAATAGGCGGCAACGCCGCCCATGCTCACATCAAGCCCTTGGCTGCGCAATTCGGCGGCAAAGGAGCGGGCCCTGGCCTGTGCGAAGTAGCCGCGATACGCCACGCAACCCACGATGGGGTAGCACCATTCCTTTGCGTCGACCGAAAATTCCGGCGCCGCCACCACGTTCCATACGACATAGGGACGCCCGACGTCGGCATAGCTTCGATAACTGCCGTTATCCGGAAGCCCCAGGTCGCGGCTCGCGAAGTTCCGAATCGACGTCACCGCCTCGAGCTGTGCCCGCAGAGCCGGCGGCGTGGACCTGTCGTCGAGCACTCGCGCGATGGGCTCGCGCTTCGACATCAGCGCGAGCTGGCCCCGGGCGCTTTCCCATAGATAGCAGCCGCCGGTCGACGACGAGAGCAGAACAAGGAGCACGGCGGCGCGGATCCGGCGAAGGTTGCTGCTAATATTCACTCATGCAAGTGTATCTGGTCGGTGGAGCAGTTCGAGACGCCTTGCTGGGCCTCCCGGTCAAGGAGCGCGACTGGGTCGTGGTCGGCGGCACGCGCGAAGATCTGCTGCGGATGAATTACCGCGAGGTCGGCCGCGATTTTCCTGTATTTCTTCATCCCGACACGCACGAGGAATATGCGCTGGCGCGGCTCGAACGCAAGGTTGCGCCCGGCTATCGCGGTTTCGTGGTCGAGTTCGGCCCCGATGTGACGCTGGACGAGGATCTGGCGCGCCGTGATCTGACCATCAACGCCATCGCGCAGGCAGCGGACGGCACGCTGGTGGATCCGTACGGCGGGCGGCGCGACCTCGAATCGCGGACCTTGCGTCATGTGTCGCAGGCGTTCATCGAAGACCCGGTTCGAGTCCTCCGGGTGGCGCGCTTCGCTGCGCGCTTTGCGCCGCTTGGATTCGCAGTGGCCCCGGAGACGCTCGACCTGATGCGCAGCATGGTCGTGCGGCATGAAGTCGACGCGCTGGTCGCCGAACGCGTATGGCAGGAATCCGAGAAGGCATTGCGCGAAGCCGCCGCCAGCACATTCTTCAGGGTGTTGCGCGACTGCGGGGCGCTCAAACCGATCTTTCCCGAAATCGACGCCCTGTTCGGCGTGCCGCAACCCGCGCAGTGGCATCCCGAAATCGATACCGGCGTGCACACGCTCATGGTGCTGGATCAGGCCGCGGCGATGTCGGCGGACACCAGAGTGAGATTCGCGGCGCTGGTCCACGATCTCGGCAAGGGAGCCACACCTCGTGCCGAGTGGCCCAGCCATCGCGGTCACGAAGAACGCAGCGTCGCCCTCATCGACGCGCTGGCCGATCGCCTGCGCGTGCCGAGCGACTACCGCGACCTCGCACTGATCGTCGCCCGATACCATGGCATCGTGCATCGCGCCTTCGAACTCAAGCCCACGACTCTTCTGGATTTCATGGAGCGTGCCGACGCCTTCCGGCGGCCCGAGCGGTTTGCGCAGGCCCTGCTGGCATGCGAAGCCGATGCCCGCGGCCGAACGGGAATGGAGGCCAACCCCTACCCGCAACGCGCCCTCATCGGGGCCGCGCGGGACGCCGCGGCGGCGATCAAACCATCCGCCGATGACATTGCGTCGCAGAACGGAGCGAGGATCGCCGAGCTTCTGCGCCGGCGCCGCGTACACGCCATCGCCGCACTCAAGGAGCACGCCGCGCCGCCTTCTTAAAGGCTATGCCGCAGGTCCTGCAGGCCGAACCCCGATAGTTCCGCGCGACAGCCGCGGGTCCAAGCCATGACTTTGAAACGCTCGCCCATTTCGCCCGGAAGCATCAACTGCCTGGCCTGATTCGCAAGCCTGGCGAAGTGATTGTCATTTTCCGCGGCAGCGGAACGCATTTCGCGGTCGATGCCGAGACCGGCCAGGAAATAGGCTTGGGTGGTGAAGCCCGCGAGTTCGCAACCCGCGGCACTGCATGCCTCCGCAAGCGCGGTGAAATCGACCCATGCCGAAATGTCCTGCAGCCCGGGATTAAAGAAGGGATCGTCGTGGGCCCGCTGCCGGAAGTGGCATATCAAGGTCCCCTCATGGCGCTCAGGCAAGTAATATTGCGGGCGCGGAAGCCCGTAGTCGAACCATAGAACGGCGCCCTCCCGCAACGCGTGGACGACGGTCTGCGTCCACGACGTCAGACGGGGGCAGTATTCGGATACATAACCGTCATCCCAGCCGCCTGCGGCGGCGGCCAGTCGTCTGCAGGTTTCCGTCATTGCCGGACTCGATGGGCGCGCCGACCACTCGAAAAGACCCTCGGCACAGGCGACGCCCATTTCCTCGCACACGGCTTCGTGCCATCGAAAGCGCGCCACCGGTAGCGCGTCCAGCACCTCGTTGGCGAGGATCACGCCGTCGAACGGGGCTTCGGGCGGCGTGTCGAGCCATCGCACACGATCCAGCAAATGCGGAATGCGCTCCCGCAACAGGCTGCGCTGACGATCACGCAGATCGGCGCTCACCTCGAGTATGGTGTACAGGGCCGGCAAGCGTTCGAGCACCTCGAGTCGGCCCAACACGTCCGCGGCCAGGCGGCCGGTGCCGGCGCCCACTTCCATGATCGCTCCCGTGCGCTCGCCCAGAATCTCGGCGCATTGCCGGGCGATGCAGGCCCCGAACAGGCTTGAAATCTCGGGCGCCGTGGTGAAGTCGCCGCCGGCGCCCAACTTGCGGGCTCCGGCGCTGTAATACCCGAGACCCGGTGCATAGAGGGCGAGATCCATGTAGCGCTCGAAGCTGATCCAGCCGCCGGCAGCGGCAATTTCCCCCGCGATCAGTCGGCGCACGCGCTCGGTGTGACGGAGTTCGTCGTCGCTGATGCCCTCATCAGAACCCATAGGTAGATGACCCATAGGTACGGACAATCCGGTATCGTTCCCGCGCATGACGAAGGATAACGATCCCCCTACCCTTCAGAATCGGCTGGCGCTGATTACCGGCGGCGCTCGGCGCATCGGCGCGGAAATCGTTCGAGCGTTGCACGGCGCGGGAGCCGACGTGTTGATTCACTATCGCAGCTCCGCCGGTGCGGCCGGGGCCCTTAGGGACGAACTGAACCGCATCCGCCCCGGCTCCGCAGCCATTCATTGCGAGAATCTTCTCGATCCCGGGGCTGCGGAAAGTGTGGTCGCGGCTGCGCTCCGTGAATTCGGACGAATCGACATTCTCATCAACAATGCGTCGACGTTCTACGCAACATCCGTGGGCGGAATCACGGTCGCGCAATGGGACGAACTCTTGGGCAGCAACCTCAAGGCACCGTTTTTTCTGGCGCAAGCCGCGGCGCCCAGCCTTCGGACGCAGCGCGGGCTCATCATCAATATCGTCGACATTCACGGACTGCGGCCGCTCAAGGGACACTCCGTGTACAGCATAGCCAAGGCCGGCCTCGCCATGCTGACCCGGACGCTGGCCCGCGAACTGGGCCCGGACATTCGGGTCAATGGCATTGCCCCCGGGCCCGTGCTCTGGCCCGAAGACGGCATGGATGAAGATATGAAGCGCGAGATCATCGCGAAGACGGCGCTGAAGCGCCAAGGAACGCCGCAAGATATCGCGCGTGCCGTGTTGTTCCTTGCGAAAGACGCACCCTACGTCACGGGCCAGATCATTGCGGTGGATGGCGGTCGCGGCATCTAGACCGCGACGGGCCCGCGAATCAATTCTCGGGCGCGCTCGATGTCCGACGCCAAAGGCCGATCATCCCGGTAGTGAGGGATCCGGCTACGCACCGCGCGATAGACGAGGTCGGTGAGCGGCGCGCGCGCCAATGCACCGCTCTGCAGGTCGTAGGCCTGCGCCGACGCCAGCAGTTCGATGCTGAGGATGAACTCGGAATTATCGAGGATTCTCAGCAATTTGATCGCCGCCGGCGTCGCATGGACCAGATGATCCTCCTGCAATCCCGATGTGACGCCACCGTCGAGGCTCGCGGGTGCTGCGAGGCGGCGGTTGTCCGCGACCAACGAGACGGCCGCGTATTGCGCGATCATGAAGCCCGAGCCTGCGCCGCCGTCGGATGCCAGGAATGGCGGCAACCCGCTGACCAGCGGATTCACCATCCGATCGATTCGCCGCTCCGACATGGCCGCGAGTTCCGCTACCGCAATGCCGAGGGCGTCCGCACTCAAGCCGATCCCCGCGCCGACCGCATGGGCCTGCGACAGCGCTCGCGGTGCTCCTGCGGTTCCGATGAGGATGGGATTGTCCGTTGCCGCCGCCAATTCGTTGTCCACGACCCGGGCGCTGCCGGCAAATAGGTCACGCACCGCACCGTGCACGTGTGGAATGGCGCGCAGACTCAAGGGGTCCTGGATGCGCAGGCCGGCGCCCGCAGCCAGAATGGCGCTTCCCTGCAGAAGGGCGCGCAGCCGGGCTCCGACCGCCGAGAGCGCCGGCGAGGCGCGCAAGCCCAACACCTCGGAGTCGAAGGCCGCCAGTTGACCGTGCAGATTTTCGAATGTCATCGCGGAAACGACATCGGCCCACTCGAGCAAACGCTCGGTGCGCCGCAACGCCAACGCGGACAGACCGGTGACGCAGGGCGTGCCGTTCACCAGGCTCAAGCCTTCTTTTGCTTCCAGTATCAGCGGCTGAATATCCAGAATCCGCAGCGCTTCGGCGCCCGACCGGCGGCTGTCGATGTGGCGTACGAAGCCGTCGCCCAGCAGCACGAGCGCGATGTGCGCCATGTGCGACAGATACCCGACGGATCCCTGCGCCGGGACTTCGGGAACGCAGTCGGCGTTGAGGAGCGAAAGCAGTCGTTCGACCACGCACGGCCGCACGCCGGAGAACCCGTGCGCAAAGTTGTTGACGGCAGCGGCGATGATCGCCCTCACCTCGCACCGTCTAAGCGGTGTGCCCACGCCCACGGCGTGGCTCATGACGATGTTGCGCGACAGCTGTCGCATTTGCGAGGGTTCCACGACGACGTCGCAGAGCGCGCCGACCCCGGTGTTGACTCCGTAAGCACGGATGCCCTTCTCGACGATGGATTCGACGAGCCCGCGCGCGCCCGCAACGCGCCGAAGCGAAGCATCCGACAAACTCAGAGCGGCGCCGTCCGCGACTGCCGCCACCTCGCGCCAGGAAAGCGGTTCATCGCGAATGATTCCGCCGGTCATGAAGTCGCTCAAGAGGTGCTGCGCGGTGCGGCGCGCCATTCATCGAGACGGGATCGATCGCGTTCCAAGACGACACCCACGTCGCGCGAACTGCGGACGGCGCCCGGTTTGCTCAACACGATCCCCACCCATCCAACGCCGAACTCTTCCAGAATCAGCATGGCGATGTGTTCGGCCAACGTTTCCACCAGATGAAATTGCGACGTCTCGACGAAACTCAAGACCCGCTTCGCCACGCGCTTGTAATTCAGGGTGTCGCTGATCGAATCGGTCAATGCGGCCTTGCGAACATCGGCGCCGATTTCGATATCGATGATCACGGTCTGCTTGACCTGCCGCTCCCAATCGAAGATCCCGATGATGGCTTCGGTCTTGAGTCCGCGAATGAAGATTTTATCCATCGAAATCTCAGCCCTCGTTTAGTACTCGGCGCTCCTGCGCCCCCGCCCTTCGGGCCGCCGCGTTAGTCGATGTCCTCGAGCGGCCAATTCGCCCGCGCGTTCAAGGCCAGGTCCTGCGGCCGGCCGTCCCCTGCAGCCCGTCGCGCCATCCGCAGACAGCCGGCAAGCGCAATCATCGCGCCGTTGTCGGTGCAAAACTCCGCCCGCGGAAAATACAACTTCGCTCCGCTCTCGAACGCGACGGCGGCCAGCCGCTCGCGCAGTTTCCGGTTCGCGCCGACCCCCCCGGCGACTACCAGGCGCCGATGCCCGGTGGCGCGCAGGGCCCGCCGAGACTTCTCCGCCAGCGTATCGACGACAGCTTCCTGGAAGCCGCGCGCGACGTCGGCGCGTATCTCGTCGTCCATGGCGCGGCCCCGCAAGGCTACTAGGGCGGCGGTCTTCAGGCCACTGAAACTGAACATGAGGCCCGGTCGATCCAGCATGGGGCGCGGAAAAACGAAGCGGCCGCTCCGGCCCGCCTCCGCCAAGTCGGCCAGCGCGGCCCCCCCCGGATAAGGCAGTCCCAGCATTTTGGCGGTTTTGTCGAAGGCCTCCCCGGCCGCATCATCCAGGGTCTCGCCGAGAATCCGGTATCGGCCTATCGAGGAAACGTCGACCAGCTGGGTGTGGCCCCCGGAGACGAGCAGGGCCAGGAACGGGAAAGCCGGCGCATCCGCCTCGAGCAAGGGAGCCAGCAGATGGCCCTCGAGGTGATGGATCGGCACGGCGGGCTTTCCCCACGCATAGGCCAATCCGCGGGCAAAGCCCGCACCCACCAGCAAGGCGCCAATCAGACCCGGCCCAGCCGTGTACGCCACCCCGTCGATGGACGTCCGATCCGATCGCGACGCAGCCAGCGCCTCCCGAACCAGCGGCAGGAGCCTGCGGACATGATCCCGGGACGCGAGCTCGGGAACGACGCCGCCGTACGCCCGGTGCATGTCCACCTGACTGAAGAGCCGGTGCGACAACAATCCCTGCTCCAGGTCGTAAACCGCGACCGCCGTCTCATCGCAGGAACTCTCAATGCCGATTACACGCATAAACTCCTTGCAAAACCGCCGCTTCCGGCCAAAAACCCGCTACCTTTGCCTTTTTAAGGAACCGCCGCCTTTCCCTTTACCGCTACCTTTGCCTTTTACGAGGCCGCACTTTAGAATGCGCCCCCCTGTCGCCGAATGCCGGCGGCTCTTTTGCTTTAACTTTGAGGTTTGAATGCCCAGCGTTCGTGTTCGTGAGAACGAGTATTTCGACGCCGCCCTGCGTCGTTTCAAGCGTGCCTGTGAAAAAGCCGGCGTCCTCACCGAGCTTCGGCGCCGGGAATTCTACGAGAAGCCGACCCAAGAGCGTAAGCGAAAGAAGGCCGCTGCGGTTAAGCGCCACCTGAAGCGCCTGTCCCGCGAGAACATGCGCGGCACGGGCGGCGGTGCTCCGGCCAGCGCGCCGGCAGCAGCTCCGGCGCGTTCCTACTGATCAAGGCCTCGATGTCGCTCCCGTGTCTACTCTGAAAGGGCGCATTACCGATGACATGAAGGCAGCGATGCGCTCCGGCGAAAAGGAGCGTCTCGGCGTGATCCGCATGATCACGGCTGCGATCAAGCAACGCGAGGTCGACGAACGCATTTCCCTCGACGACGCGCAGGTGCTCTCCGTTCTCGAGAAGATGATAAAGCAGCGCAAGGAGTCCCTGGTCCAATTCCAGGCAGGAAACCGGCCCGACCTCGTCGACAAGGAGTCCAGTGAGATAGTCCTGCTTCAGGGCTATATGCCGTCGCAGCTGAGCGATTCGGACCTGGACGCGCTGATCGCGGATGCCATCACCTCCACGGGCGCCGCCAGCATCAAAGATATGGGCAAGGTCATGGGCATCATCAAGGGCAAGGCTCAGGGCCGCGCCGACATGGCCGCCGTCGGCGCCAAGATCAAAGCCAAGCTCGGCGGCTGACCGCAACCGGTCCATGGCCGGCCGCATACCAGACGCGTTTCTCGACGACCTCGTCGTGCGGTCGGACATCGTCGAAGTCATCGGCGCCCGGGTGCCGCTCAAAAAGGCGGGCCGCGAATACAAGGCGTGCTGTCCCTTCCACAACGAAAAATCACCGTCGTTCTGGGTGAGCCCGGACAAGCAGTTCTACCATTGCTTCGGATGCGGCGCGCACGGCACCGTCATCGGTTTTCTCATGCAATACGAGAAGATGGAATTCCTCGAGGCCGTGGCGGATCTTGCGCAGCGGGCCGGCCTGGAGTTGCCGCATGAGGCGCAGGCACCGCGCGATCCCGGCACCGCGGATCTGCACGATGTCATGTCGCTCGCGGCGCGGTTCTTCGAGCAGAATCTTGCGGACAATGCACGCGCGCGCAGCTACGCGGCGGCGCGCGGGATCGATGCCAAGACCACATCCGACTTTGGTTTGGGATACGCACCCGAGGCATGGGACGCCCTGCTCAAGCGGTTTGGAACCCAAGACGACGAGCGGCGCCGTCTGTTCCAGGTGGGACTCATCGTGGAGCGGTCCAACAGCGGGGAGCGGTCCAATGGCGGCGAGCGCGCTGCGGGATTCTACGATCGGTTCCGCGACCGGCTGATGTTTCCGATTCGCGACTCGCGCGGCCGCGTCATCGGCTTCGGCGGCCGCGTCATCGATCAGGGCGAGCCCAAGTATTTGAATTCGCCGGAATCCCCGCTTTTTCACAAGGGGCGCGAGCTCTACGGTCTGTATGAGGCACGGCAGGCGCGGCGAGATTTCAAGCGATTGATGATCGTCGAAGGTTACATGGACGTAGTGCGCCTCCACCAGGCCGGAATCACCTATGCCGTCGCAACTTTGGGTACTGCGACCACCCAGGAACACCTGAATAAGCTATTCAAGATGACCAGCGAGGTGGTTTTCTGCTTCGACGGCGACGGCGCAGGCCGCCGTGCAGCGAGGCGGGCGATGGAAAATGCCCTGCCGATGGCGCACGACGGGCATGAGTTCAGGTTCATGTTCCTGCCTGAGGGTCACGATCCCGACACTCTGGTCGCCTCGGAAGGTGCGGAGGCGTTCGAAAGCCGGCTTCAATCCGCCCTGCCGCTGTCCGAATACTTGGTGCAGCAACTGAGCTCCGAGGTGGACCTCGATCACGATGAAGGGCGCGCGAAACTGAAGGAACTGGCTGTGCCGCTCTTTGCCCGCATGCCCGACGGGATCTACAGAGAAATGGTCGTGGAGCGACTCGCGCGGCACGTCAGCATGCCTGCGGCCGCGCTGAAGAAGAAAATCATGGCGGCAGGCGAGACGGCACGGCCGGCCGGGGCACGATCGGCAGGAATCCGCGGCTCACGCTCGCACGAGGAAACATCGGCGGAACAATACGGTCCAACCGTGGGCCGTGGGTCTGCCGGCCGCGCCTCCGCCGGCCGCGGTAATTTGCTGAGTCAGGCGATTACGCTGGTGGTACATCACCCCGCCGCCGCGCGCCAGGTGCAGAACACCGAGGCGCTCGGCAGTGTGAACAGGCCGGGCATACCGGTGTTGAAGGAGCTGTTGGAACAAGCCTCCGGCATGGATAACCCCAGCACGGCGATGTTGCTGGAACGGTGGCGCGGCCGGCCCGAATACGCCCGCTTGAGCGAGCTGGCCATGGCAGAACCTATGGTCGCCGAGGCGGCGGGGGCTGCCAAGGAACTGCAAATGGCCGTCGAAAAGCTGCTCGAGGAGTACGGACCCGGCCGCAGAATGGACGAATTGTTGCGAAAAGCCGAGGAGTTGGGGTTGAATTTCGACGAAAAGACGGAATTGAGCTTACTTCTCAAGGCAAAAGGGCGCCCCCGGGCACCCACCTGAATACGGCAAGCCCTGGTACGGGAACAGTGGCTACGGATTGGCCACAATCGTATACTTGTCGGCTGAGCATCAAACCTCCCGATTTTTTCATGAGGCGTCCACCTTGATCAAGAAAGCCCCAGCAGGCACCGCGACTCAAATTGCGGACGAGCGTCAGTCGCAACTCAAACTGTTGATCGCGCGCGGCAAGGAGCAGGGCTACCTCACTTACGCTGAAGTCAACGACCATTTGCCGAGTGAGATCGTCGATCCCGAACAGATCGAAGACATCGTCAACATGATCAACGACATGGGCATTCCGGTGTACGAAAAGGCGCCGGACGCCGAGTCATTGCTGCTGACCGATGCCACCGCCGCGCCGGATGAGGAAGCGGTGGAAGAAGCCACCGCGGCACTCGCAAATCTCGATGCGGAGTTCGGCCGCACCACCGATCCAGTGCGCATGTACATGCGCGAGATGGGCACCGTGGAGCTGCTGACTCGCGAGGGCGAAATTCGCATCGCGAAGCGCATCGAAGAAGGCTTGGAGGCCGTAAAAATAGCGCTCGGCGGCTACCCCGGGACCTACGATTTGCTGTTGCGGCACTATGAGACGGTGAAGGCGGGCCAAATGCGGCTTGTCGACGTCATCGTCGGCTTCGTCGACCCGAATGCGCCTGACGAGATTGCCCAGCCCCAGAATCCGAAAATGATGGCCCTCGAGCGCGAAGAGGCGGCCAACGACGAGGAGGAGGCGGATGGCGACGAGGAAGAGGAAGCGATCGACACCGGTCCCGATCCCGAGGAGGCGGCCAAGCGCTTCAGCTCGCTCGCGAAGGTCCATCATCAGTTCTTGAGTTCGCTCGACAAGCTGGGGTCGAAGGACCCCAAGACGCAGAAGATCCGCAAGAAGATCTGCGGCGAACTGATGGAATTGAAGCTCTCCCCGAAGATGTTCGATCAATTGATCGACAATCTCCGCCAGCACGTCACCGAGGTCCGTCTGCTCGAGAAGGAGATCATGTTCCTCTGCATCAAGCAGGCCGGGATGCCGCGCAAGGATTTCATTTCGACGTTTCCTAAGAACGAGACCAGCACGCGATGGCTCGACAAGCACATAAAAGCCAAGAAGCGCTACTCGGCTCCTCTCGCGAAGTTCAAGGATGAAGTCGAGCGCCGCCAGAACAAGCTCAAGGACCTCGAGGGTCTGTTCCACGTTCTGATCAGCGAGATCAAGGAGATCAATCGCGAGGTGTCCATCGGCGAAGCGAAGGCGCGGCGCGCGAAGAAGGAGATGGTCGAGGCCAACCTGCGTCTCGTCATCTCGATTGCCAAGAAATACACCAATCGCGGACTGCAATTCCTCGACTTGATCCAGGAAGGCAACATCGGCTTGATGAAGGCCGTCGACAAGTTCGAATATCGCCGCGGATACAAATTCTCGACCTATGCGACTTGGTGGATACGGCAGGCCATCACCCGCTCGATCGCGGACCAGGCGCGCACCATCCGCATTCCGGTGCACATGATCGAAACGATCAACAAGCTGAATCGCATTTCACGGCAGATGCTGCAGGAAATGGGCCGCGAACCGACGCCTGAAGAATTGGCGGTCCGCATGGAGATGCCGGAGGACAAAGTACGCAAGGTACTGAAGATCGCGAAAGAGCCGATTTCGATGGAAACTCCGATCGGCGACGATGAGGATTCTCACCTTGGGGATTTCATCGAGGACACGTCGGTGTCATCGCCGATTGATTCGGCGACCACGGAATCGCTGCGCGAGACCACGCATTCGGTGCTCGCGCAATTGACGCCGCGCGAGGCGAAAGTGCTCCGCATGCGGTTCGGCATCGATATGAACACCGACCACACTCTCGAGGAAGTCGGCAAGCAGTTCGACGTGACGCGCGAGCGGATCCGTCAGATAGAGGCCAAAGCGCTGCGCAAGCTGCGCCATCCCAGCCGCAGTGAACAGTTGCGCAGCTTCCTGATGGACGACTGAATCGTCAGCCCGGCCGGTGCGCCCGCCATGCGGGGGCGCCGGGCCGGGGTGCTCAACCGATACCGACTTCGACCGTCAAGTGCCTTTCGCTGTTGAGCGAATTCGCCACGAGGCAATTCGACTCGGCTTTTTCCAAAAGTCTTTTCGCCCGTTCGATATCCGCTCCGGGCGGCACCAGCAACTTGGCGTGAGTGTTGAAGCCGGTGAAACGCATCTTGCCATCCACGCGGTCCAGCGTGCCCAGGGTGCGCGCCTCCAGACTCGTCCACGCATACTTGGACGCCGTGGCAATCGCCCGAAATCCCAACACGAAACAGTCGGCGACAGCCGCCGTCAGCAACCCCTCCGGCGACCACTGATTTCCCGGACCGTCGAATTCCTTGGGGGGCGCCGATTCGATGACTCTCATGCCTTCGGAAGACAGCGGAACGTCTCCGTCGGGCCGAATCGCTGCATTAACGACGTACTGGTGGGGGAAGGGATGCATAAGAAACTCCGTACCGACGAAATCCAGGGGCAGCCATTAAAACACCGTCGGCGGTGTGCCGTGCAAATCCCCGGAGGGCGGCGGTCCAAAAACGTTCAGAACGGCGCCGTCTTCGGCCAGCTTGACGCGCCCTTCGAGGCGCAGTCCGATCTTTTCGAGCACGGCAATCGACCCGCGGTTATCGGGAGTGGTTATCGCGACGATTCGCCCGAGCCCCAGGGTGTTTCGGCCGTAGGCAAGGACAGCCGCCGCGGCTTCGGAGGCATAACCTTTGGACCAGTATCGCGCCAGAAACGCGAAGCCCACATCGACGTCGGCGAGCGCTTCGCGCTTCACGAGGCCGCAGATACCGATGGGCGCCGTGCTCTCCCGCAGGCTGGTCAGATACAGCCCGAAGCCGAAGCTGCGATAGCTGTCCATCGGACCCTTTGAAATGTATTCCCGGGCGTCGGCGAGCGTCCGCACCCCCTTGTCGCCGATGAACCGCACGAAGCCCGCCTCGTTCAGCAGTTCCAGGATGAATTGTGCGTCGTGCAGGTCGAGCTCTCGAAGATCCAAGCGCGCCGATTCGATGATGTTCTGCGACCGATACAAAGCGCGGGTCCTTCCAGCGTCGGCTGTCGTTGGCCTTAGCCTAGCGGGTCCGCGCCGCGCTCGCCACTCTGCGCCACAAAGTACATGACCCACCGGACACTGATATCATGTACTTTTGTTGCCGCGGCTGCGCTCGGATCGGCCGCATAAACCACCATAGAGTTCATCGGTATCGTGGCGTTCCGTATCAAGACCATCAATATTGCGCTGGCTGCCGCCTTCCTTGCGGCGGTTGCTGCACTTGCGCCGAACACGGCGTCTGCGGGCGGCGTCACTGCCTACCTGCCGCTGAACCTCGAGCCGGAGACCGAGCGACAAATCGAACGCGTGCTGATCCTCGCTGACGAGCCGATACTGAAGCGTCCGATCGCCGTGGCGCTGGTCGAGCTCGCGCTGCCGCAGGCGTGCAAGCGCGACAAGGCGCTCTGCACCAAGGTGCAGAAATATCTGGAGCGCTACTCGCGTGATTACGCGGTGACCCACGCCAGCGCGACGGGTTCGATCACGCATGCTTCGAACGATCCACAGGGGGCCGCCGAGGCCGTGGTTCCGAATCAACATGGGCTTCCGGTGACGAGCGACTGGGAGGTTTCGGCTCAGGGGTTCGTTCAGCCGAACGATTACTTTCTCGCCAGCGCCGGAGTGATTGCCTATTCGGGGCGCACGGCGCCCACCGGCTCCATGTTGAGCTTCGGCTTCAACTGGGCCCAGATCGACGTCGGCTACCGCGACCACTGGTTTTCCCCGGCCGTCGACAGCCCCATGCTGATCGGCACCGAGGCGCCGACGATGCCGTCGGTCACTCTGTCGAACTACGAGCCGCTCACCCGCCTTGGATTCCAGTATGAGTTTTTCCTGGCCCAGATGTCGCGCTCCGATCATATATTGGCCGGCGGGCAGGGCACCACCGTCGAGAGAAGCGGAAATCCGAAGCTGTTCGGAGCACAGTTCTCCATCGAACCATTCAGTGGTTGGTCGGTCGGCGTCAACCGGCAGCTCCAGTATGGCGGCGGCGGATTGCCGGACTCCGCGAGTACCCTGCTGAGAAATTTTTTCAAGCCGGGTGGAAAGTCGCAGACACAGGGAAACCAAGAGGCCTCCTACGTCACCCGCTTCATCTACCCGGGAAAGATCCCATTTGCCATATATGCTCAATATGCAGGCGAAGACAACTCCAACGGCGGCAGCTATCTGCTGGGGAATGCGGCCACCACCGCGGGCATCGATTTCCCGAAGCTCTGGCACCACTTCGATTTGACGTATGAAATTTCCGAGTGGCAAAACGCGTGGTACGTCAATAGTCCATTCCTGGACGGCATGACCAATGACCGGCTCGTCCTGGGGTCTTGGGGAGGCGACCAGCGGATCTTCAATGACGGCGTGGGTGCGCGCAGCCAAATGCTGCGCATCGGCTGGGAGCCGCCGTTCGGCGGCTATCTGGAAGAACGTGTGCGCACGCTGGTCAATCAAAACTATGGCGAATATTCGTACCGGCACTATCTTGACGTAACGGTCCGCTATTCGCGGCCCTGGAACGATCTCACCGTCGGCGGCGAAGTCATTGCCGGTCGCGACGTTTTCGGTAAATCGTTTTCGCGATTATCCGGTTTCGTACGCTACGGTGGAGAGCGGCGCACGCGCGACGAGGATGCGGGCGACGACGATCCGGCGGACGCCGGCGATGCGCCCGGCAGCGAGCTGTTCGTCGACGCCGGTGCCAATGCAAACCGCGTCCGTTCCGATCTGCAACAAGGTCTGCCCATCACGACCTCCAAGGTGATGTTTGGACCCCACTTTGCGTTGGGCGCAAGGCGGGCGGTCTCGGACAAGAACGACTGGGGCGTGCGGCTCGAAATTGACGAGGTCGACGGCCACTCGCTGATAGGGGTGCGGCCGGTCGACTACCGGCACCGCTATGGCGACACATTTGCATTGAACTTGTATGCGGGTGTGGACCGCTACAACCTGGCCACGCCGGCCTACTCCCTCTACGCCGGAATCGGCGGTCAATGGCGAAACGTGGTACCCAAGTGGGATCTCGGTTTGGACCTTCGTTATGCACAAAACATCGCGCGCGATCACGTGTACGCCACTGATCCGGCTGGAGTCAGACCCGAAAGCTTCTACAAGATCGAAAGCGTGATCGGATACATCTCGCGCCGTTTTTGAGGGGCGACCGCACTGGCGGTCGTTGTTTTAAGGCGGTGACCATTTAGCGGCCGGGGGCGTAGGACGAGTCGGGCTCAATTTGCGCCTTCGCCCTATACAAGGCGTCGCCCTCTGCGTGGGACCATCGCCCGATGGAACACCGATGGGGCGAAAGGATCGGGGTCGATATTCCGGTGCGAATCACGGGACATCCGTTTTCCGTTCGTACGGGCCGGCTCTTCAACCTGAGCGTTAGCGGTGCATTTATCCGCGCGGACGTGGACGTGCGGCTGCTGTCGCGCATTGTCGTCGCCATCGAACTGCCGCAGCGCCCGAAGCGCGACGCGCCGCTGATCGCGGCATTCGTGGCTCGAAAATTCAAGGACGGCATCGGCATCGAATGGTGCGAATTCAAGCCGCCGGCGGTCAACCGACTGCTGCAATCGTCCGCGGCCAGACACTACCGTCGTAAGCGCGACAGCCGCAACTCCGGCGCGATCTCCCGCCTCTCGCCACCCTTGCTCAAACACCGCGGCTGACGGCCCGCACCAAACCTGAGCCCGTGAGGGGCATGTCAGCGGAATCTGGCGCCGATCCAGTCGTGCTGCCGGTCCCGCCGTTGTAAACTCGCGCGCACCACTGAAGGCAAGAGTCTCAATGTACCTGCACGCTCTCGGCACCGCTCTTCCCGAACGTCGTTACACCAAAAGTGAATGCTGGGATGCCTTCGCCGCCTCGCAGTGGTTCGACCGTCTCGACGTGCGCTCACGCCTCATCGCCAAACACGTTCTAACACGGAATAACGGAATCGAAGCACGCCGCCTGTCGGTCGCATCACTGGACGAGGTATTCACCATCGATGCGGATACATTGCAGCGGCGGTTTTCCCAACATGCACCGGCACTTGCGGCCGGCGCGGGACGCCTGGCGCTGGAGCGCGCCGGGATCGCTCCTCAGTCGATCGATGCGGTGATCGTCAGCACCTGCACCGGCTACCTGTGTCCAGGCCTTACCGGCTACGTCGCAGAGCGCCTCAGCCTGCGCCGCGACGTTCTCGGCTTCGATCTGGTCGGCCAGGGCTGCGCCGGGGCGCTGCCGAACTGGCAGGTTGCAAACGCGCTGCTGCGCTCGGAGCAATGCGACCATGTTCTCTCGATCTGCGTGGAGGTGAGCAGCGCCGCGATGTACCTGGATGACGATCCCGGAGTACTGATCAGCGCATGCCTGTTCGGCGACGGCGCCGGCGCGGCCGTGCTGTCGCGGCAGCCTCCGGCGGGGCGCCGCAGCGTCCGATGGCACGAAAGCTCCTCGGTTACGGATCCGTCCGCGCGGGAATCATTGCGTTTCGAACACCGTGGGGGATTGCTGAGAAACATCCTGACCCGCGAGGTGCCTGCGCTCGCGGCCCAGCATGCCGAGGAGGTTCTGGATCAAACGCTGAGGGTTGCAGGAGTGGCGCGGAACCAGATTGACGGCTGGATCATGCATGCCGGCGGTCGCGACGTTTTGCTGGCGCTGCAAGAACGGCTGGCGATCGATGGCGATGCGCTCCGCTACAGCCGCGAGGCGTTGCGCGAATACGGCAACCTCAGCAGCGCGTTCGTCTACTTCGTGCTGGATTCCGCACTCAACGATGCTGCGGGCGGCGGATGGTGGTGGATGTCCTCGTTCGGCGCCGGGTTCACGTGCCATGGTGCGCTGCTTGAGGTCGAGTAAATCCTCATGAGCCCTTCCTGCCGCTTGGTGGAGGGTGAGGAGTTGGATGGGCTTGCCGCGGACGATCCGCGGGGACGCCGGTCACGTCGTGACCTTCAGCGGGTGCACATCGCCATGAGGTCTGTCTCGAATCTGCGGCGCGCGGTGGCCGCGCTGCAGTTCGCGGTACAACCCCGCCGAATTCTGGAGCTGGGGGCGGGCGATGGGACGCTGCTGCTGCGATTCGCCCGCGCACAGAGGCCGAGATGGAACGACGTGGAGCTCACTCTGCTCGACCGTGTCGATCTCGTTTCCGGACAAACGCGTGCTGCATACCGCGAACTCGGCTGGCAGGTGAATTTTCTGCGCGCGGATGCGCTCGAGTGGGCTGCGTCACCGCAGACCCGCCGCTACGACTTATGCTTCGCAAACTTGTTCCTGCATCATTTCGAATCAGCGCCCCTCGCGCTTTTATTGCGAGCCGTCGCAGCGGCGACCGACGCCTTCGTGGCTTGCGAACCGCGCCGCAGCAACGCCGCACGCTTCGGCAGCCGCCTGATCGTTCTACTCGGCGCAAACGATGTCACGCGACAGGACGCGGTCAAAAGTGTCGCAGCCGGATTTACGGACCGGGAATTGTCGGCTGCGTGGAACACGGCCGGCGGGGACTGGAACCTCGTGGAATTTTCGGCTCTGCCGTTCAGCCATTGTCTCGCCGCGACGTGCAAATCCCGGTTGAGCACAACGGCAACGGAGAAATGATGAATTTTGATTGCGACGCACTCGTGATCGGCGCGGGCCCCGCCGGAACCGCGTCGGCGATTCTGCTGGCACAGGCCGGTTGGCGCGTGATCATCGTCGAGCAGCACCCTTATCCGCGCCGCAAAGTGTGCGGCGAATGCATCGCTGCAGGCAATTTCCAACTACTGGATGAACTCGGCATCGGCCCCGATTTCCGCCGTGCGGCCGGCCCGGAACTGCGGCGGATCGGGTGGATGGGTGCCTCATCGACTTCAAGCGGCGATATGCCGCCGTGCACCGGAGGGCTTTACCGGTATGGCCGGGCACTGGGTCGCGACTGGCTGGACACGAAGCTCCTGCAGCGAGCGCGATCGCTCGGCGTCGTCGCTCTGCAACCGGCGCGAGCCCGCACCGTGGGCGGCGAGCTCGGCGGCTACGAGTGCAGCATCGACTCCTTGCCGGGCGGCACCCGAACGCTGCGCACGCCGGTGGTCGTGGATGCTCACGGTTCGTGGGAACGAGGTCCGGCGTACGCGGCGGGCGGCGGTGCGGTCGCGGCACGGGTTCCCCGAAGAAGCTCGGACCTCCTTGCCTTCAAGGCAAATTACCGCAATACGACGCTGGCGCCGGGATTCCTGCCGGTGCTCGCCTTGCCAGGCGGTTACGGCGGCATGGTGGTCGCGGACGGAGGACTGACCACCCTTGCCTGCTGTCTTCGCCGCGATACATTGTCGGCCTGCCGCGCCCTGACGCCTCATGCATCCGCCGGTGCGGCGGTTGAGGCGTTTTTGCGCCGCTCATGCTCCGGCGTCCACGAGGCGCTGCAGGGCGCCCACCGCGAGGGGGCCTGGTTGTCGGTCGGTCCGCTCCGGCCCGGTGTTCGCGTCGGCTTGGGCGGCGGGGTATTTCGTGTCGGCAATGCCGCAGGCGAAAGTCATGCGTTGATCGGCGAAGGCATCAGCATGGCGCTGCAATCCTCGGCCTTGCTCGCGGCGATGCTGACGCGCCGGCCCGCCGCCGCCGTGCGCGGACATTTCGGCGTCGAACTGCACCGCTCTTATGCGGCGGCGTGGCGCCGTGCGTTCGCGCCGCGGCTGCGGCTGGCGGCGATCTATGCACACGTGGCCATGCGTCCGTCACTCGCCGAACCGACACGGGCGCTGCTCAGCCGCTGGCCGGCATTGCTCCGCGGCGCGGCACTGCTGGCGGGCAAAGCGTCGAGCCGAGCCTAAGCGACCCACTACCACGGAGATGGCATGAGTACATTGGAAACCCTGCAGGACATTCTCATCGACGAGTTCGATCTCACGCGAGAGCGCGTGGCGCCGGACGCCGAGCTGACGGCTCTCGGGGTGGACTCCCTCGATTTGCTGGAACTCATGTTCAAGATCGAGGACCGCTACAAGCTGTCCATTCGGGACGACGTTCCGAACGATCTCACAACGGTCCGCGACGTCGTGCGCTTCATCGACCGGCTTCTGGCGGCGCAGGCCAAGTCGCCCGGTGCCGGCGGCGCCGACCGACATGCCGCTACGTGAGCACGCGTCGTGTGGCAGTCACCGGATTGGGCGTGGTGGCGCCCCTCGGCGATTCGGTCGACGAGTTGTGCGCAAATCTGGCGGCCGGCCGTTCCGGGATCCGGCGGCTCGACATACCCCACTGGGAGGGATTGCGATCGCCCATCGGCGCCAGCACCGGCTTTCGCGGAGACGCTCACTTTGCCGCGCCGCGGCTTCGCATGCTCGATCGCGTCAGCCAGATGGCGCTCGTAGCGGCCGCGCAGGCGGTCGCCGACGCAGGGCTGAACTTCGGCACTGAAAACGGCGATCGTTGCGGGGTCAGCGTCGGCACCGGCATGGGCGGAGCCGAGTCGACCGACGAGGGCTACCACATCATCTATGCCGAGCGTTCGGATCGCGTCAAACCATATACCGTGTTGGCGTCCATGACGAACGCGGCCGCATCTTGGATCGGAATCGAGTATGGGATCAGCGGACCCAACCTGACATACTCGACCGCATGTTCATCCGGAGCGGTTGCCGTGGGTGAGGCGGCGCGCAGGATCCAAAGCGGAGATGTCGATGTCATGCTGGCCGGTGGAACCGAGGCGCCGCTCACCTTCGGCGTTCTGCGGGCGTGGGAAGCCATGCGGACGATCGCATCGCCGGACCCACGCGATCCATCGGCCTCCTGCCGCCCCTTTGCCCGCAATCGTACCGGCCTGGTTCTGGGCGAGGGCGCGGCATTCGTGGCTCTCGAAGAATGGAATCATGCAACGGCGCGCGGTGCGCGCATTCATGCGGAGCTCACCGGTTACGGTCTGACCACCGATACCGCGCACATCACACGCCCCACGGTCGAAGGTCAGGCGGGTGCGATGCGTGCCGCACTGAAGTCCGCCGGTCTCGACCACGGCGCCGTCGACTACGTCAACGCGCACGGCACCGCCACGCTGCAAAACGATGCGGTCGAAACCGCTGCGATCAAGGAAGTCTTTGGAGCGCGGGCGTATGCGATGCCGGTCAGTTCCACCAAGTCGATGCACGGTCATCTGCTCGGCGCGGCCGGCGCGCTCGAATTCGTCATTGCGGTCGCAAGTTTGGAGCGGGGCATCGTGCCCCCGACCATGCACCTGGTTGAGCCCGATCCGGCTTGCGATCTGGACTATGTTCCCGAACGCGCCCGTAGCGGCGTGAACCTGAATGCCGTCATGTCGAACTCATTCGCATTCGGCGGAACGAATGCCGTGCTGATCGCGGAAGCGCCCGACCTTCGACGATAGCGGCCCGGGTCGGGACGCTACGCGACCGGCGGCAGCCGGACGACATTCTTGGCTCGGTTCGGTCCGCGCCGTTCCGTGACTGCCGCTCCCTGAATGACGATCGCTTGCTCGTCGGCCAATTCGAAAATGGATGCCGCCTGAACAAGGCGCTCCGCCTGCTGCTGCAGCCTTTTGGCGGCCGCCGCAGCCTGCTCGACCAAGGAAGCATTTTGCTGGGTCGACTGATCCATTCCGGCGATCGAGGAGTTGACCGACTCGATGCTGGAACTTTGGTCGGCGCTCGCCGTCGTGATTTCACCCATGATGTCGTTGACGCGCTTGACCGCCTCCACGATTTCTTGCATGGTCTGCCCTGCCGTATCGACCAGCACCGTGCCGGCGCCGACTTTCTCGACGGATTCGCCGATGAGGACCTTGATCTCTTTTGCGGCCGTCACCGTGCGCTGCGCCAGATTGCGAACTTCGCTCGCCACCACCGCGAAGCCGCGGCCCTGCTCGCCGGCGCGGGCCGCCTCGACGGCGGCATTCAACGCAAGAATGTTCGTCTGGAACGCTATGCCGTCGATTACGCTGATGATGTCGACTATCTTCTTGGAGCTGTTGTCGATGGAGCTCATGGTCTCGACGACCTGCGCAACCACCTGCCGCCCTTTGATTGCGACGTTGGAGGCGCCGATCGCGAGCTCGTTCGCCCGGCCGGCGTTTTGCGAGTTCCGCCTCACCGCTGCGGTAATCGTTTCCATGGCGCTCGCGGTTTCCTCGAGGCTCGCCGCCTGGTGAGCGGTACGCTCACTGAGATCGTAGTTTCCGTCGCTGATCTGGCGTGCTGCGGTGTCGATCGACCCGGTCGAATGCTTGATCTGCCCGATGATCTCGGTGAGCTTGGAGACGGTCGTATTTGCATCCATTTGCAGTTGTGCGAATTGACCTTTATGTTCTCCCTGCATGCCGGTGCGCAGATCGCCGCGCGCCAGCGCCTCGAGCACGCCTCCCGCGCCGGTGATGCCGGTTTCGCAGGCAGCCATCACCTGATTCATGCCGCTCACCATCTCGCGGAACATATTTTGGAATGCGGTGGAGTCGCCTCGCGCGGCGAAATCTCCGCTGGTTGCAGCGTCCACCAATCGCTTCAGCTCCATGTTGATCGCCAGAAGATTTTTCTTGGCTTCGGCCGCGGCGCGGGTCAGATCCGCCTTCTTTCCCGGGAACACCGGCATGTCGCTGGCAAAGTTGCCTCGTCCGTAGTCCTGCAGCACGCTGACCAGCAACAGGGTCGCCTTGAGATGCCCTTCCACGAGTTCGTTGCTCATCTTGGCGAGTTCACTGTAGGAGCCCGGCAGCCCCGATGCATCGATCCGATAGTCGATGTTGCCTCGCTCATGCTCAACCGACATCGTGGTTTGCGCGGCTATCACGGAATTGATACGGCCGGCCATGGCCGTGAGGGCGGCCATCAGACTCTGAGTGTCGCGGGGCGACAGTTCGACCTTCGCCGACAAATCACCGGCGGCGATTTTCTTTGCGAATTCCCGGGCAAGCGCAGGGTCGCCGCCCAACTGGCGCCAGAGGCCGCCGACAATCAAATGGGACAAAAATGCGAGACCGACGATGACCAGTAGTGCGCCCGCCACCGTCGCCCACTCTATCCTGCGAATCCCGGCGTTGCCGGCATCGAGCGCCGCTTCGAAACCATCGCGGGCCTTGACGTTCGCGGCTTTGACAGCCGCCTCCACGAGTTTGTGCTGCGCCTGCATCTGGGCGATCGCCGCGGGGGCCTCGCCGGTCTTGCCGGCCAGAAGTATTTTGGAGGCTTGCATGGCGGCGTCGAAGTACCCGTCGAAGGTCGACCGCAGAATCTTGGCGTCATCGGCTTCAGCCGGTAGCGCCGACAAAGTACTCGTGTCCTTGCGAAACTGCTCCGCCAGGGCGTCGACAGCGGTTAGTTTTCGAGTGTCGCCCTCCATGACGGCGGACTGCATGTCTTCCACGATCAGCTTGAGTTGCCGATCCAGCCCCTGAACGAGGTCCATGCAAGGATAGCGGACGGATCCCAAATCGGTGATCGTCTGGGCAGTGTGAGCGCTCAGGACGAACGTCAGTGCCAGGCTGAGACCGAATACCGCCACCGCGGAAATCGGGATCGACCAGATTTTCATCTTGAAGGTCATGTTGACTGACATGAGGAATGCCTCATTGCAGCAAAATTGTAGTATCGACTGACGAATGCATCACGTTCTGAACTCCGACAATGCCATGTGGACGCGGTCAATTGAGCTTCGCGTGGCTTCCATGTTGTGTCGGCGGGATTTAGGCGTTCTTTAGCGGACATACCGCACAGTTCCCGGGGCCGCCGGCACGAGGCTCGGCGCCCCGGCTGGGCGCCCCCCGGCTAGGTGCACATGATCGACAGCACTCCGGATCCGTACTTGCCGAGCCCAATCTCGAAGTCGATCCGGCCCTTTGGGGCACCCATGATGGCTGCCGCGGGCGGCGGCAGCGCACTCAGGGCACATAGCTCACGGAGTTTCAGATGCGGCGAACCGTCGCGCAGCATCAGGCGCGTGCAAATGTTCATCACTTCATGCAGATTGGCGAGCATCACGGGCGTGAGTTCCTTGTCCTTCGCCGCTTCCTTGGCCGCGTTGGGCGGCAACATGGACAGCGCGGCTCCGGTGTTGGCGGCAAACGCCATGTCGCATCCGCACAGTGCAACCGGCGCGCCGTCGTCCGACACGTACACCCCGAAATAACCGGTCGCCTTCGGCGATACGTCGAGCTTCGGACCCAGTTTGACCGACAGCCCGTCAAAGAGCATGCCGAGCAGGTCCTTCACTTGTGCGATGTCGGGCAATGGGTGAGTTGCAGCCGCGGCGCTCATTTTATGTGGCCTCCGAGAACTTCCTTGAAGGACTCTGCCGTGAACGGTTTGGAGATCAGGAAGCTCGCACCGGCGGCGGTCGCGCGCTGACGCATGTCGGGGGTGGCTTCCGTGGTGACGAATCCGAATTTCACCTTGATGCCCTCCTTGGAAAGAGCCTCGAGCAACTCGATCCCCGTCATATTCGGCATGTTCCAGTCGGACAGCACCAGGTCCGGCGGGGCCGCCTTGATGGCCGCCAAGGCCTTCATGCCGTCGTCCGCCTCCAGGAAGTCATGGCCTTCGAAGCCTGCGAGGCGCAAGGTCTTCCTTACGATCATTCGCATCGCCGTCGAATCGTCTACGATCATAATTTTCACTGCAATACTCCAAATCAAATCGGTTATTGAAGAGTCTGGATCACGCCGGTCTCGCCAGACCTGGTGATGTCCATTTCATCGGCCAACTGCAGCACACGCGACCAGATGTTGTCCAGCGGCAATACGTCCGCGGCGGCGTCCACGGCCACTGCCTCGCCGGGCATACCCCAGACGATGCTGGTCGCCTCATCCTGGGCAATCGTCCGACTGCCGGCATCGCGCATTTCCTTGAGGCCCAATGCGCCATCCTTGCCCATTCCCGTCAGAATGACGCCGATGGCGTTGCGCCCCGCCTGTTGAGCCACCGAACGAAACAAGACGTCGACGGACGGCTTGTGCCGATTCACCGGCGGGCCCTCATCCAAACGGCAGACGTACCGCGCGCCGTCACGCACGACCAGCAAGTGCATGTCGCCGGGTGCGATATAGGCGTGTCCGCGCAGGATCTGCTGGCCGTCCTCCGCTTCGCAGACGCTGACTTGACAGCAGGCATCCATCCGGCGCGCGAACGCGCCGCTGAACAGCTTTGGAATATGCTGCGTAATCACGATCCCGGGGGTGTCCGGCGGCATGCGTATCAGGACTTCTTTGATCGCCTCGGTACCGCCGGTCGACGCGCCGATCGCGATGATGCGCTCGGTCGTACGCAGTTGGCGTTGCGGGTCGCGTTTCGCGTGTATGGCGTCCGCGCTTGCCGACGCCGTGGTCGACGAGGCGCGCACGCGCGACGAGGCGGCGGCCTTGACCTTGGCAATGAGTTCTTCCTTGTAATCCGCGAGCGTCGCCGCCAAATCGATCTTGGGCTTCGGCAGATAGTCGACCGCGCCGATCGATAATGCATCCAGGGTCACCTCGGCGCCTTTGTCCGTCAATGACGAAACCATGATGACGGGCATCGGCCGCAGGCGCATTAAATTGCGCAGAAAGGTAATGCCGTCCATTCTCGGCATTTCGACATCCAATGTCAGCACATCGGGGTTGAGCGCCTTGATTTTCTCCCGAGCGTCATACGCATCGTTGGCCGTGCCGAGCACGGTGATCGATGGATCGCTCGAGAGCATTTCCGTCAACAGGCGCCGCACCAGCGCCGAGTCGTCGACGATCAGCACTTTGATGCGCCTGTTCGCGTCTCCGCCCGGGATTGTCTTCGGTACGCTTTGCATGGCTCGTTCAGGCTCCCTAGTCGAAAAGTTCGACGTCGTCGCCTGTCGGCTTGGCGGCTAACTCGGTTAGATAGTTGTTTTCGCGCTGCGCGATCGCAGAGACGTCCAGTGCGCGCAGTCTTTTCAACATGACGACACCCGTGGCCGGGAAATACAGCACGCGGCGCGGACACACGTCGCCGACGTCTTCGGCCGCGATCTTGAATCCCTCCAGCTTCAGAAAGGCTCTCGCGAACGTGATGTTCTTCTCGCCGACGTCCGTCATCGACGACAAGATCCGTCCGCCGCCGAAAAGCTTGACTTCCAGCCGGTCGCGGCGGGCGCCGAGCTTCATCAACTCGTTGATCAAGCTCTCCATGGCGTACGAGCCGTAGCGAGTGGCCAGTCCGCCTGGTCCGTCGATCCATGAGCTCTTGCCGGTGGAACTATCTTCGGGAAGCATGAAGTGGTTCATGCCGCCGATGCGCGTCGCCGGATCCCGAATGCATGCGGCGATGCAGGAGCCCAGCACGGTGGTAATGGCCTCATCGCTGCGGGTGACGAAGTATTCCCCAGGCAGAATTTTTGCCGACCATCGAAGACATCCCGGATCCCAGTAGCGCTTGACATGTTCGAACCCCGCTGCGACTGGCGGCAGCAGGGATTTCGCTTGAATGGCCGGAAAACCTGCCATGATCAGCTCCGCCGATAGATGGTTCGGCCGATCAGCGCATATTCGTCCGACACCTTGAACAGAGTCTCCGAATGACCTAGGAACAGCAGGTTGCCCGACCGCTGTACTTTCGCGATCCTGGCGAACAGCGCACGCTGAGTGTCCTTGTCGAAGTAGATGACGACGTTGCGGCAGAATATCGCATCGAGCGGTCCGGACATGGGCAGATCGTGCATCAGATTGATTTGCTTGAACGTGATTAGATTGGCGAGTTCGGGAGTCACCTGGTACGTGCGCTCCGCGCCCTCCCGGGATTCCTTGAAGAATCTCGCGAGGCGATTCGGCTCCAATCCCTTGACGCGGTCGGCGTTGTAGCAACCGCGCTGCGCGCGCGCCAGGATGTCGGAGTCCAGATCGGTGGCCAGGATCTTGATGTCCCATTGCTGCCAGTCGGGAATAGTCTCAATGATCGTCATTGCAATGCTGTAGGGCTCTTCTCCCGACGAACACGCAGATGACCAAATTCGGATGCGCTCGGTGCGGCGGTCGGCGCTGCGGCGCGGCGCCAGAACCTCATCGCGCAAGTAGTCGAAATGATGGGACTCGCGGAAGAATGACGTGAGATTTGTGGTAAGCGCGTTGCAGAACGCGACCAGCTCCGACCCATCACCCGACTCCAACAGCTCGCGATACGCCCCGAAGCTGGAGAGGCCCAGCGCGCGCAACCGCCGCGAGACCCGGCCGTAGACCAATTCCCGCTTGGACTCCGCGAGATTGATGCCGGTCATTTCCTTCACCAATATACGCAGCGCGGTGAAGTCCGAGTCCGTGAAATGAAATTCTCGTGCGCGGCTTTCGACTTCGGCGGATCGGTTATTCATATTGACGAGACTGCTTCGCATCGCCGCACTGATGTGCGGGCCCGATTGACTTGCGGCTAGAACTGCTTCCATTCAAGGTCTGATCCGACCGCGGTTTTGGCATGCACCGGATTGGAAACCCGCTTCGAGACGGGACCCGCGGCATTTCGCTGGGGCGGCCGCACGGCCGGACGCCCGTCGCTTCCCGCCAGCCCGGCGGCAGCGCCGGCTGCAACGCGGCGCTTGGGCGCCGGCGCCGCGATTGTCGCAGTCTCCATCCCCACGTCGTACTTTGCCAACACCTCGCTCAACGACTGGGATTGGTCGGCCATCGATTTGCTGGCCGCCGTCGCCTGCTCCACCAGAGCCGCGTTCTGCTGCGTCATTTCGTCCAGCTGCATCACCGCCGCGCTGACCTGCTGGATCCCCGACGACTGCTCCTGGCTGCTGGCCGCGATCTCGGCGATGATGTCGCTGACCTTCTTCACCGCGCTGACGATCTGCTCGAGCGTCTGGCCGGATTGCCCCACCAGCGTCGAGCCCTCGTCGACCTTTCGCACGCTGTCGCGAATCAGGTCTTTGATCTCTTTCGCAGCCGTTGCGCTGCGGCCCGCGAGATTTCGCACTTCGCTGGCAACCACCGCGAAACCCCGTCCCTGTTCCCCGGCCCGGGCCGCCTCCACCGCCGCATTGAGCGCCAACAGATTGGTCTGAAACGCGATTTCGTCGATCACGCCGATGATGTCGGCAATCTTCTTCGACGACTGATTGATCTCGCTCATCGCCTTGACCGCTTTGGCGACCACCGCGCCGCCCTTCTCCGCCTGCTCGCGCGCCGCCGCCGCCAGCTGATTCGCCTGGCCCGAATTGTCCGCGTTCTGGCGCACGCTCGCCGTCATCTGCTCCATCGACGAGGCGGTTTGCTCCAGACTCGATGCCTGCGACTCGGTGCGGCTGCTCAGCTCTTCGTTGCCCTGCGAGATTTCGTGCACCCCTCGGGCGACCTCCTCGGCGGCCGATTTGACCCGCCCCACGACCTCGCCGAAGCCTTCGACCAGCTCGTTGATCTTCGCCGACAGCATCGCGAAGAACCCGTCCTTCCCCGCCAGATCGATGCGCGCCAGCATGTTGCCCTCCTTCACGGCGGCGATGACGTCCTGCAGTTCGCGTTCGGTATGCAGCGCCTCGGTCCGATCCACCCATTCCATCACGGTCCCTGTGCGCGCACCGCTCTCGTCGTACATCGGATTGCCCGTCAGGCTCAAGGCGCGCGAGCCGAGCTTGAACTGCGCGTTCAGGGTGCCCTCGAGATCCCCGTAGGTCCCGCGCTGCTGGCCGGAATGCTGGTAAAAGACGTCGATATTTGACCCGAGCAACCGTCCCGCATCGAAGTTCGGCAGGCTTTTGCGGATCTCCGGCTGCGCGTTCAGCATCAATTGCGCCGCCGCCTTGTTGACGAAGGTGATGTTGTAATCCTTGTCGGCAACCATGATCTGGCCGGTCAGGGCATCGAGGGAGTTCCTCAGCGCCGAATCGGCCAGGTCCTTGTGCTTCTGCTGGGTTATATCCCTCGCGAACTCGATGACCTTGACTGTTTTGCCGGTGGTGTCGAGTACGGGGAAGTAGCTGGCCTCGAGCCAGGCCTGCGCGCCGCCCTTGCCGGTGCATATGAACTGCGCCTGGGTGAACTCGCCCCGCGCCAGCTTCGCCCAGAAGTGGCGGTATACCGACGATTCGCGGTAGACCGGCTCGACCAACATGCCGTGATGCTTGCCGACGATCTCCTCGAGCGCGTAGCCGATGATGGCGAGGAAATTTCCGTTTGCCGTCACAATGGTGCCGTCGGTCTTGAATTCGATCACCGCCTGCGACCGGTTGATGGCGGCTACATGGGCAAGAAGGTCCGAGTTGTCCACCTGCGTATTCTCGTCCACTGATTGAGCCAGGAACTTGCGCTTGATCTTTGCGAACATCGAGTCGCCGCCCGGAGCGTTCATGCGGCATCCGCCGGTGCGACCGGTTCGTCGGGCAAGAAATCCCGTCCGATCAGTGCATCGACGTCGAGAAGGATCAACATGCGGTCCGCCACCGTCGCGAGGCATTGGATGAAATCGGCATTCAACCTTCCTCCCAGATTCGGCGCTTCCTTCAGGTCGTTCGCGCTGATGTCCACCACATCGGAGACGCTGTCGACCACCAATCCAAATTCGCTGCGCCCGCTGGGAGTCGCGATCGACAGCACAATGATGACGGTGAGCGGCGTGAACTCCGCCCGTTCGAGACTGAAGCGCACCCGCAGGTCGACGATGGGCACGATCGAGCCGCGCAGGTTCAACACGCCGAGTACATGCGGCGGTGATTTGGGAATACGCGTCACCGGAGCCCAACCGCGGATTTCCTGCACGCGGAGAATGTCCACCCCGTAGGTCTCTGCACCCAGGCAGAAGGTGAGCACCTGTCGCGAGGTGGGAGAGGTGCCTTCGACCGGCTTTTTCGCCAATTGATCCGTCATTTGATCGACTCCGATTTGGCGCCGGCCTGGGTTCTGTGCAGGCCGCCGCTCGATTACAGTCACGTGCTTCCTGCTTTATCGGCACCCCGATTGCGTTTCTTTATGCGGGGTTTCCCGGCATTTAAAACAATTCCACGCTGTCGTTGGCTGCCGCGGCCCCATGAACGGCATCTCCCTGCCCCATGTCCGTGTTGGGACCGAGCCGGCGCTGCTCGATTCGGTTCAGGTGTTCGACATGGCGAAGCGATTCCAGCCAATCGCTGTAGGAACGCCCGGTCCGGTCGTGCAGCAGCTCCTGCAGCCGATTCAGTCCGGAGCGTATGAGCGCCAGTTGCTGAGCCAGGCGATCGTGATACTGGAGGGCGACCACCGCCGCGTGCAGCGAAGTGCCGATTTGTTCACATGAGTGCTTCAGGACCGTTCGGCCCGGCTCATCGCAGCTGACATCCGCTATCCTGTTCTTGGCATTCGCCAAGTCGTGGAACGACTCGCCCACGGACACGCACTCCCGCTCGGCTTGGGAGAGAGACGCACTCAGTTGCTCCGCGAGCATATCAAGATGCCTGCCGAATTCACCGATCACGACGCCCAGATCGCCGCTATCCGGCGGGGGCTGCGTTACCATCTCCTTGATTTGTTCAACCATGGAGAGCCGGGAAGGAAAGTTTGTCGCCCAGGCCGAGCACGGTCAGAGTGCGGGTCAGCGAGGCCGACTCTCCGCGGAACTCGATCGTCACTCCACGCCGGCTCGCCTCGCCCTGAAACGCAAGGAGCAGCTGCGCGCCGGCCGTGTCCGCGGTGCGAACGCGGCCGACATCCACGATGACCGGCCGCCCGTCGCGCAATGCGGCCAAGAGCAGCCGATGCACACCTTCGGCATCCTTGATTTCCAAGCCGGGTTCCAGTTCCACGCTGATGGCGCCGCTCCTTACCGCTTCAACGTCAGGGACCGCGGCTGGAACTGCCATCGACGCCGTTTTCCTGGCGACAACGATGGCCCGCTTGGGTTGCACGCGGGTCGACGGCTTGCGGTTTCTTGGCGATTTCAGAGTGGTCATGATCAAGCCGCCTTGGCGTCGCCCAACACGCTGGAGATGACGAGGCGCTCGATGTCGAGAATGATCACCAGCTTGTCCTCGAGTTTCGCCAGCCCCAGCACGAACATTTGGTCGACGGAGCCCACGGCGTCCGGAGGCGCCTGTATGTTCTCGGCGGCGAAGCTGTACACGTCGGAGACCGCATCGACTACCAGCCCCACGATTCGTTCGCCGCGCACGCCCGCTACCCGCACCACGATGACGACCGTTGCGGAATTGAATGGGGCGCTCTCCAGGCCGAACCGCACGCGCGGATCGAGTACCGGAACGATCGCGCCCCGAAGATTGATGACGCCAAGAATGTAGTTGGGCGAATAGGGCACACGAGTTACGGTGTCCCACCCCTTGATTTCCTGGACACGTAGAATATCGGTCGCATACTCCTGCCCGCCGAGGAAGAAACTCAAATACTGGTGACTGGCGCCTTTGGCGCTTTCACCGCCGGCTGTTCGCGCCGCCGGCTCATTTGCGATCAATTCATCTTTCATCACGCTGCTCGTCCAAATTGCGTCGATTGACGCTCGAGGAAGGTTCTGACCAACCCGGGCACATCGAGGATCAGAGCGACAGTGCCGTCGCCATGAATGGTCGCGCCGGCGAGACCGGGCACCTGCTTGAAGTTGGTCTCCAAGCTCTTGATCACCACCTGCTGCTGTGCGAGCAACTCATCGACCAGCATCGCCACTCGACGTCCTTCAGCCTCCAGCACGACCAGCAGTCCGTCCGTGATGTCGCGGCTGTCGGGTTCGATACCGAACAAGTCATACAGTCTGATGACCGGAAGGTAGTCGGAACGGTGCTTGAAGAGCTCTGTGCGGCCCGCGACGCGGCTTAGATCCTCACTCTTCGATTGCACGGTTTCGATGATGGATACCAGGGAAGCGACGTAAATCTCCTTTCCGACCCGGAGCATCTGGCCCTCGAGGATCGCGAGCGTCAGGGGCAGCCGGATTCGAATGGTGCTCCCGCGATCCGGCACGCTCAATATCTGAACGTGGCCGCCCAGGTCGTTGATGTTGCGCCTCACGACGTCCATTCCAACTCCTCTGCCCGATACGTCGCTGACGGTATCCGCGGTCGAGAAGCCGGCCACGAAGATCAAATTGTAGATATTTTCGTCGGACAGCAGGGCGTCCGCATCCACGAGTCCGCGTTCGCGCGCCTTCGCCAAAATTCGATCCTTGTTGAGGCCGGCGCCGTCGTCTTTGACTTCGATGACGATGCAGCCGCCCTCGTGGAACGCATTGAGTTCCAATGTCCCGGTTTCACTCTTGCCCGCGGCCAGGCGTTGTTCCGGCGATTCCAAACCGTGGTCGAGCGCATTGCGCACGAGATGCACCAGGGGATCGCCGATTTTCTCCAGCACCGTCTTGTCCAGTTCCGTATTCTCGCCGCTGAGCTTGAGTTCGACCTTCTTCCCCAGCTTTCGCGACAGGTCGTGCACCAAGCGCGGAAAGCGGTTGAATGAGAAGCCGATGGGCAGCATGCGTATCTGCAGAACGCTTTCTTGCAGCTCACGCGTGTTACGGGTGAGCTGGGCAAGGCTGCGGCGCAGGGATTCGATATCCTGCGGCTCGTATTTTTCTGCGAATCTGCCCAGCATTGATTGCGTGATGACCAGTTCGCCGACGAGGT
>JAXDQI010000190.1:0-3366 GCA_034667965.1 Gammaproteobacteria bacterium | reverse complement strand
GACGCTGGCGTCCACTTTCGACGACAGCGGGGTGTAATAGTTCGTGAAATCGAGCCCGCCGGTGACCGCGCCGACGACCGGCATGATGATGTCGCCGACAAGCGATGTGACGATGGCTCCGAACGCCGCGCCGATGATGACGCCGACGGCGAGATCGATCACGTTGCCACGCATCGCGAATTTCTTGAATTCTTCCCACATGGGCAGCCTCCGTTCGGATTCTATCGCCGGCGGCGCACGTCACCGCGGCGGGCGGCACCAGCCGGTCGACCTGCACGAACCATCACCAACACAACGCGCATTCGTTCGCCGAGGCCGACCGTAACGGACGCGCCAATCTACACCCTGATGCGACCAGGCGCACGGATCGCCGCAGCGGCGTTGGCATGGAGGGCAACGCCACGAGGGGACTGCTTGCCAATCTGCTTGCGCAGCTTTGCAAGCCTGCCGATGCAGAATGCGTGTGCAATTTCCTCGTGCCATCCTCCCGTGCAGAAGGCCATCGGAAGTTGCAGCCGTCGCGGGCTCGCACGCCACGGGCGGATGCAGCGGCCACAGACGCCGCCGAAGCGCCCTGATTTCGTCGCAGTTCGTGGCGGGGCGGCCACATCCCTGCGCAATCCGCTGACCCCGCTTGACAGCGTGAGCGGCCAATGCATTCCATGTGCGCGCTTGGTATCGGGGGGCGTAATGAAGTGCGTGGCGTGCGGCGCGGGGATGCGCCTGATGCAGGTCGAAACCGACACCGTCGTGGTGTGTGGAATTGAGCGCCACATCTTCAGGTGCTCAGCCTGCCCCCAACGTGCCCAGCGGCTGATGTTCAACCGCGCCAGAATGTCGAGCATCCATCTGCCCGACGCCGCGGCGGTGCGTCCGGAGCCGCCGGCGATCAAGCTTCAAGCCGCGCATGTTGCGCCTCCGAGCGGCGGCTGGACGAGAGCGATCGAAAAACTCAGCAGCAGGCAGACGGCGCTCAAGGAGCGAAAACCGGCGGATCGGCGTTCGAACCGGCTGTCAGCGCTCCAGGCGCCCAACGGCACGGCGATCGCGCTGAAAACAAGATCAGCGGCAGCCCAGTCCTCGACCTGGACCAACGCCGTAGAGAAGCTTCGTCGCAGGCAAATCGTGCTCGAACGTACCGCAACGGGCAGAACCAACGGTACGGCCGGCGCATTCAACCGCATGTGGGACGATCTGCGCCGCGATGCGTCGATGGGCCCGCGGCCGGCGTTGCCGACGCGCCCCGAGCCGCACGAGTACTGAGCGTCCCGCCGCTGCGGCTGTCCTATGCCTTAAGACTATCCGGCACCTTGCCACCGCTCTCGGCGAGCTTGGTCATGACCTGCCGGTGCAGCCAGAGGTTCATCTCGGCGGAGCCATCGAGGGCGCCGGAGTAGCCGAGCTCTTGTGCCAATTGTTTGCGCGCGCTGAGGCTGCTGTCCAGTTTCAATAGCTTCATCAGATCGACGATCGACTTTCTCCAGTCGAAGTCTTCTCTCTGATCGTCGTGCAGCCGCTTGAGAATGGCCTCGACATCTTCCCGTGAGATCGGCTTTGTCGCCGCCGCTGTGCCCGCGACCGCGCCGGACGATGCGGCTGACCCCGATGGCGCCCCTGCCGACGCGGGTGACCCGGGAGTCGCGCCCGCCGACGGCGCTACGTTTGCCGCATGCTTGGAACCGAAGATGGCCGATACGATGCTTCCGAACACGCTCATGATGCTCTCCTGCCCGTATTGTCTTTGGCTGCGCTCGGCACGCGGACGCGCGCGTTGCGCCGCTGCCGCCATTCGCAAGTGCTTTCGATCGCCGACACATTCTGAAGCCCGATGGGGCGACGATGCAATCAGCGCACTTTATTTCGTCGCCATGGCCGTTCGCTGTTCGTGTCGCGCCGCGGACGTCTCGACCAACTCAATTCGAAATGTAATTCGCTCCTGCTTATTGACCATCAGGCGCAGAATGGGTCAGGGCACGTGACACAAATTCAGCCGCGCTTCACAGACTTGTGATGCCTCTCGCGTATGCGTCGGCGCAACATCGCAACGCTTATAGGCCGCATCCGCTGCCAGGCGTTTGAAGTGCGCGTAGAGCGGGCAGAGCCAATGAGACTACGGACCATCTTCGTTGAAGATTGACGATGACGCGGGCACGCGTTCAGTAACGCGCGCCATCAATCGATCCGACGAAACGTAGGTGCGTTCCTCGAAGACGACCGTGTGGCCCGAATGCGCGCATCCGAACGCAGCGGATGAGGCAAGAACGCGCCCACAACTACAACGATCTGCAAGGGAGAGGAGATTGTCATGGAAATGCTCATCAATCTCGTCATTCAACTCGTCTCGGGAGTGGTCGGCGGGAACGCCGTCGGGGCGGCCCTGAAGGACTACAATCTCGGCAGTCTGGGCAACACGATCGCGGGCGCCCTCGGCGGCGTCGGTGGCGGTCAGCTTCTGCTAGCCGCGATGCCAGCGATCGCAGGTGCGGCCGGTGGCAGCCTCGATGTCGGAGCTATCATCGGTCAAATCGTCGGCGGTGGCGCCGGCGGCGCGATCCTCACGGTCCTCGCCGGGCTTTTGAAGAACATGGTGACGAGCGAGCAGACGCACTGAATACGGGCGCGTTGCGGGTCGCCGATCAACGCAGCTGGTAGCGGGGCGCCCCGGGATTCCCTGAACAGCGCACACGCCGACGGTCCAGGGTGCTGGCCTGACCGGCGCGACCGTCGGGGCGCTGCTCGCTCTGTTCATTTGGAACCGACTGGTGGTGCACCACGTTGTGACCGATCCAGGCGGGTCGGCTCCAGCGGGGGGCTGTCGGGCCGACCGTGACGGCACCGCGCATGACGCGGCCCCTGGACTCAGCTTTCACCGCTCTCCCCTCGTTCGGAGTGGGGGGCACGCATCAGGCTCAGACAAGATTTGGAGGAAGACATGGGACTGCGCGACATTCTCACCGGCATGCAGAATGGCCCCCGCGGCCAACCTCAACCGAGCAGCGGCAGCAGCGGCGGCGGCATGTCGCCGATCGTCATCGCGCTCCTCGGATTGCTTGCGTACAAGGCGCTCAAGGGTCGTAGCGGCCACCCCGCCAGCACCGGCGGACAGGACCAGTCGGCCCGCGTGCCTCCCGCTGCACCTGGCAATGGCGGCGGCCTGGCCGATGTTCTCGGCGGGCTGTTCGGCGGCAAGACGGCGAGCGCGCCGGCAGGCACCACCTCGGGCGGCAACCTGGGCGACCTCCTCAAGGGCGGATTGGGCGGACTGCTCGGCGGCGCCGCGGCCGGCAGCGTGCTGAGCGGCGGCCTCGGCAATCTGCTTCGGGGCTTCCAAGAGAGCGGCCACGGCCATACCGCGGACTCCTGGGT
>JAXDQI010000189.1:0-15469 GCA_034667965.1 Gammaproteobacteria bacterium | reverse complement strand
GACGAGTTGCGAGTTCTGGTCGCGCCGGCGCTTGATGGAGCGCAGCAAGGTCAGGGAATCGTGGATTACCGCAACGGCCTAGCGGGGGTCGTGAGGATGCAGTTCAAGTCAGCGAACGTGCTCGATCACGGCGTCGTCCAGCTTGCGTATGCGGTGTTGCCCCCGGATACGTGACGCGCCTCGGCCGCCTCATTGATCGATGCGCCGGCCACGTAAATCGCAGCGACAATCTTCTGGCGCTATGAGCTAAAAACCGGGCAAACGAATCGTGTAGATTCTAAAAAACATGCGTAAACTATTGATATATTGGCTCCCCGGGAGAGATTGCTCGCGGCTGCGCCGCTCGTCCTCCGCTTCGCTCCGGACCGTCGCCGCTACGCGGCGGCGTCCAACTTGGCCGATGACGGCCAAGTTGTCGAACTCGGCTTGTTTGTCTGTCGGGAGTTCGAACCTTCGCGTCGAACATCCAGCGCCGATTCGCGGTTCTCGGACCCTATGTAATTGGCTCCCCGGGAGAGATTCGAACTCCCGACCAACGGATTAACAGTCCGTCGCTCTACCACTGAGCTACCGGGGAATACAGAGGAGGCGCGGATTGTCGGGAAGCCGGGCCTTGAAGTCAAGAAACCACGTCGTATCTCAGGAGTGACCGACGACGGCGCGAGGAACGTAGGGGGCTTTCAGTTGCTCCATCTCGCCGGCCGTCAAGTTGAGGGACAGCGCCGCGACGGCATCATCGAGATGATGTGGCTTCGAGGCGCCGACGATGGGGGCGGTGACGACGGCATTTTGCGCCACCCAAGCGAGGGCGACCTGTGCCTTCGGCACACCTCGTGCTGCCGCAATGGCGGCGACTTCGCCGACGATGCGTCGATCGGAGTCGATCGTGGAGGTGTACAACGTGCTTCCATACTTGTCCGATCGGATGCGCGGGGTCTCAGCATCCCATTCGCGGGTCAGGCGTCCCCGGGCGAGGGGACTCCACGGGAGAACGCCGATTCCTGCGTCGGCGCATAGCGGCAGCATTTCGCGTTCTTCCTCGCGATAGAGCAAATTGTAGTGGTCCTGCATGGACACGAAGCGCGTCCAGCCGTGCTCGCGGGCGAGGTGCAGAGCCTTGCTGAACTGCCATGCGTACATCGACGAAGCGCCGAGATAACGAGCTTTTCCGGCCTTCACGACATCATGCAAGGCCTCGAGCGTCTCCTCGATGGGCGTCTTGTAGTCCCAGCGATGAATCTGATACAGGTCCACATAATCCGTGCCGAGCCGCCGCAGGCTGGCGTCGATGGCGGAGAAAATCGCCTTCCGAGACAGGCCGCGGCCGTTCGGATCGTCGCTCATCGGAAAAAAAACCTTGGTCGCTATCACCAGTTCTTCGCGGCGCGCGAACTCCTTCAACGCGCGACCGACGATCTCCTCGGAAGTGCCGTCCGAATACGCGTTCGCGGTATCGAAAAAGTTGATGCCCAGATCAACAGCCTGACGAATCAGCGGCCGGCTCTCCGATTCGGGCAGTGTCCACGCATGGTCGCCGCGCTCCGGCACGCCGAAAGTCATGCAGCCCAGGCAGAGTTTGGAGACCTGTAGCCCCGTTGATCCTAAATTGACGTATTTCATATAGTTACAGAATAAACATTATAAACGACCGTAAGGTACGTTTCCGCGGGAACGCCGGCTCGCCGCTCGTCGCGGTCGTCACTGGCTAGATTGCCGCTCAGGCGCGCTTCGCGACCGACGGTGACACGGCGCGTGCGATGCGCCGTAGGGCATCTTCCAACATCTGCATGCTGCAGGCGAAGGAAATCCTCATATGTCCCGGTGCTCCGAATCCGGAGCCGGGAACGACGGCGACGCCGGCTTCGACCAGCAGATATTCGGCAAATGCGCTGTCGTCCTTCATCCCAAGTGCACGCATCGCGCCCGTCACATCGGCAAAGGCATAGAAAGTCCCGGCACCGGGCCGACATGAAATTCCGGGGATGGCGTTGAGTCCGGAGACGACGAAATCATGCCGCATTTTGAACGCCTCGTTCATCTCGGACACGCAGGCCTGGTCGCTGTTGAGGCCGACCGTGGCCGCCCGCTGGGAGATGCTGGAGGCATTCGAGGTCGACTGGCCTTGGATGGTGCTCATTGCCGCCACGATGTCCTTGGGGCCGCCGCAATAGCCGATGCGCCAGCCGGTCATCGCATAGGCTTTGGAGACGCCGTTGATGGTGACGGTGCGGTCGTATAGCTGCGGATTCGCCTGCGCGAAGCTGCTGAAGGGCTCGGGCGCCCAGTAGATGTGCTCGTACATTTCATCAGAGGCGATGACGATTTGCGGATGCCGGTCGAGAACCGCGCCCAGGGCCTTCAGCTCCGCGCGCGTATAAGCGGCCCCGGTCGGATTGCTCGGGCTGTTCAGAAACAGCATCTTGGTGCGCGGCGTGATGGCCGCGGCCAATTGCGCGGGCGTGATCCGGTAGCCCTGGTCGGCGCCTCCGTAGACGCACGCGGGCACGCCGTCCGCGAGGATGACCATGTCCGGATACGACACCCAGTAGGGCGCCGGGATCACGCATTCGTCGCCCGGATCGAGGAGGGCGGCGCAGAGGTTGAAACAGGTCTGCTTGGCGCCAGACGAAACCAGGATTTGACTGCGTTCGTACGTCAGTTCGTTGTCACGCTTGAACTTGGCGATGATGGCATCTTTGAGCTCGGCGGTGCCGTCGACCGCCGTGTAGCGCGTTAGCCCCAAGCGAATTGCGTCGACGCCCGCATCTGCGATATGAAGGGGCGTATCGAAATCCGGTTCGCCGGCTCCCAGGCCGATGATGTCCTTGCCTTCCGCTTTGAGCTTGGCCGCTCGGGCGGTGACTGCAAGCGTGGGCGACGGTTTGACCTTTTGTACGCGCTTTGAGAGGGATACGGCCAAGGGAAGATACCTATGTCAAAAAGGGCGTCAAAGTGTACGAAAAATGGCCGTCGCGCGCCACTGAACCGTCGGCCGGCGCCGTGCGGCGCCAGAGCGGCGCCGCGGCCGGCCCGCACGGCCCGCGGGTGCCGCAGGGCCGCCAACATGAGAGAATCACGCCATGAACTTTGAGCTGTACTCGGATTATTCTCCGGCAGGCGATCAACCGGAGGCGATTGAAAAGCTCGTCGACGGCCTGAGCACCGGCCTCGCTCATCAGACCTTGCTCGGCGTGACCGGGTCGGGCAAGACCTTCACCATCGCGAATGTCATCCAGCAGGTCCAGCGCCCCACCCTGGTCCTCGCCCACAATAAAACTCTCGCGGCGCAACTGTACGGCGAGTTCAAGGTGTTCTTTCCGAAGAACTCGGTCGAATATTTCGTTTCGTATTATGACTACTACCAACCCGAGGCGTACGTGCCGGCTTCCGACACGTTCATCGAGAAGGATGCCTCGATCAACGAGCACATCGAGCAAATGCGGCTATCTGCCACGAAGGCGCTGTTGGAGCGGCCGGATTCCATCATCGTCGCGACGGTTTCTGCGATCTACGGCCTGGGTGACCCACAGGCGTACCTCTCGATGGTGCTGCACATGTCGCGCGGCGATCGACTAGAGCAGCGCAAGCTGCTGCGCCGGCTGGCCGACATGCAGTACACCCGCAATGAAATCGATCTGCAGCAGGGCACCTATCGCGTGCGCGGCGATGTGATCGACATCTTTCCGGCCGAGTCGGAGCGCGAAGCGGTGCGGGTCGAGTTGTTCGACGACCAGATCGAGGCGTTGAGCTTGTTCGATCCGCTCACCGGCGAGGTGCTGCGAAAAATGCCGCGCCTCACGGTCTACCCCTCCACGCACTATGTGACGCCGAAGGAGCGGGTGCAGTCGGCGGTCGAGGAAATACGCGGCGAATTGCGGACGCGTCTGCTCGAATTGCACGGCGCAAACAAATTGGTGGAGGCTCAGCGTCTGCAACAACGCACGCTGTTCGATCTCGAGATGATGAACGAGGTCGGATATTGCGCGGGCATCGAAAACTATTCCCGCTACCTGTCGGGCCGCACTCCCGGAGAACCGCCGCCTTGTTTGTTCGACTACTTGCCCAAGAACGCGCTGCTGGTGATCGACGAGAGCCACCAGACCATTCCGCAGCTGGGTGCCATGTACAAGGGCGACCGCTCCCGCAAGGAGACGCTGGTGGAATACGGATTTCGGTTGCCCTCGGCACTCGATAACAGGCCGCTGCGGTTCGAGGAGTTCGAGCATCTTTCGCCGCAGGCCATCTACGTGTCGGCGACGCCGTCGGCTTACGAAAAGCGGGTGTCCGGCCAGGTGATCGAGCAGGTGGTCCGTCCGACCGGCTTGATCGACCCCATGGTGGAGATTCGTCCGGTTCGGGCCCAGGTGGACGATCTGCTGTCGGAGATTCGGCTGCGCGCCCAGGTCAACGAGCGCGTGTTGGTGACTACGCTTACCAAGCGCATGGCGGAGGATTTGACCGAATATCTCAACGAGCACGGTGTGAAGGTTCGCTACCTGCATTCCGATATCGAGACGGTCGAGCGCTCCGAGATCATTCGCGACCTTCGCCTGGGTAAGTTCGACGTGATCGTCGGCATCAATTTGCTGCGCGAGGGTCTCGACATGCCGGAAGTGTCCCTGGTCGCGATCCTCGATGCCGACAAGGAAGGATTTCTACGCTCGGAAGGTTCGCTGATTCAAACCATCGGCAGAGCGGCGCGCAACATCCGCGGCAAGGCGATTTTGTATGCCGACGTGCGAACCGGTTCGATCGAGCGCGCCATCGCGGAGACCGACCGGCGCCGCAAGAAACAGGTCGAATTCAATGCCGAGCACGGCATCACGCCGCGCACCATCGTCAAGGCGGTCGGCGATGTGATGGAAGGCGCGCGCTCGGTTCAGGAGAGCCATGCGAGGGACGCGGGCGCCGATTACACGTCGATGCCGCCCGAACAGGCGCTGAAGCGCATAAAAAAATTGGACGCAGAAATGATGAAGCTCGCGCGCAATCTCGAGTTCGAGCAGGCAGCGCGCGTGCGCGACGAGATTCAAAAGCTGCGTCAGGTCGCGCTGGGCGTCCCGAACACCATGGCTGGTTAAAGCGTCGACCCACGAGCGAACCGAAGCGGAGAGACGAATGGTGCCGGACGACAGCCAATCACAGGACGTGGATCTCGACCGGACGGATAAATTGCCGATGCTGGAAGGCGCGAGCCTGGATGCGGACGTGGCGGACGATGCAGTCCGCCTGGACTATTCGCCCGTGGCGAAAAGCGTCAAATCCGAATATCGCCGATCGTCCTCCGTCGATCTGCCCTCGCTCGCCGAGAGCGTACGTTCGGTCGAGGAGCGGATTGCCCGCCGGAACGCCGAATACGAGGCGCTCACCCGGTCGCACGAGAAAGCTCGCGCAGCCGAAGCCAAGGCGGCATCGCGCGCGGCAAGTTTGGCGTCCGACCTCGCCGGAGTGCGGGCACTGCTCGAGTCCGAACAGGCTCGGTCGCGCGAACTGGGTATGGCTCTGGCAGCGCAGACCGCAGCCGCGGCGTCCGCACAGGCTCGAACGGGGGAGGCGCTTCGTGAGGCAGAGCGAAGTGTCAGCGAATCCCGCACGCTTCGAGACACGGTGGCCGCGCGCGATGCCACCATCGTCCAGGTGCAGCATTCGCTTGCGGAGCGGGACGCGCAGCTCAGCGCCTTGCAACGTGAGCACGCACAGATCGTGCCCTCACTTGAAGAGCGTTCCACGGCAGCCGTCCAGCTCGAAGCCGACTTGCGGACGGCGCGGGCGCGCTTCGAATCCCTGACCGCCGAACTTGGCAGCGCCCGGGAAGCGGTGGCAACGCTCACCGCGCAGGTCAAGCGCGGCGACGAAGAGCTTCAGGCGACGCGCCACGATTTGAACGACGTGAGGGCGCAAGCGGCTGCGCACCTGGAACGCTTGCGGACACGTGAGTTCCGCCGCGGACTCGATGAGCTCGCGGCCGTGCAGGTCGACCACGGGGCCCTGCTGTCCGAGCGCGATGAGCTGCGCCGGCGAGCAGCCGATCTTGGGGCCCGGTTGGCGACACGGGAGGAAGCGATCGCGAGGCTCCAGGCCGCCGCCGCCGAAGGGCAAGCGATTCGGGCCAAGAGCGACCTTAAGGTGCAAGAGCTGGAGCGTAGGTGCGCCGGCCTCACGGAGAAGGTCAGCGCCGGTAGCGGCGAAGCGCAACGCGGCAAGGATATGCTGTCGACGGCGGAGCAATCTCGGGCCGACCTCGCGCTGGAGGTTCTACGCCTGCGGGCCGAGGCGCAAGAACGCGAAGGGCAGATGGAAGTGCTGCTGGTGCATTTGCAAGAGGCGCGCCGTTCGCTCGGATGGGGCGATGCGGAAGGCAAGCGGCCGACCGGCGAGCCGGCGGCCGGCGCTCCGGCCGCGAGATCGCGGGCATTGGAGCAGCTCACCGAGGAGAACCGATCTCTGCGCACGGCGTTGGACCGCACGCGCGGCGCGCTCGAGGAGCGCGAATTCCTGCTGCGGCGGCTGGAGCGCGGTGAAAGCAACAATGCGAACGCGGCGGGGCGGACTCAAGCCAGTGCCGGTGCCGGTGCCGGTGCCGGTGGCGCGGTGCCGACGTTGGAGTGCACCGTCGACCTGGTCCGGATCGACGGTGGCCACAACGAAGCTCATGCATTGAGTCGGCGCACCCGCATCGGCCGGGCGCCGGGTTGCGAATTGCACATCGACTCCTCGTCTGTGAGCCGCCACCACGCACTGGTGCTCGCGAACTCGCGCGACATCATCATCGAAGATCTCCACAGCACCAATGGGGTGCTCGTGAACGGGCGCAAGGTGACGCGTCAGCTTCTGACGGACGGCGACATCTTGACCATCGGCGAGGCACAGTTCCGTTTGAGCATGAAATCAGGTCCGCGGGAGCCGGAAGCCACGGAACCCGCTGCACGATAGAGGGCGGACCACCCCTCGGCGGCCGCCCAAAGGTGGCGCCCTGCGGCGATTTTCCTCACTTTCAGCGACTTGCCCTTTATCGGCGACGTCGAATCCGGTATCTTTCGCGCCCTCCGAGCGCGCTTAGCTCAGCGGTAGAGCATCACCTTGACATGGTGGGGGTCAGTGGTTCGATCCCACTAGCGCGCACCACTTCCTCGTGGGAGTGGCCCCGGGGCGGGGGTGCCTGACCGTGGTTCGTAGTCTGCTCATAGCTTGAGATGGTCGCATGCCCGTAATTACTCTTCCCGATGGTAGCCAGAAGCGCTTCGACGACGCTGTGTCGGTGGCGCAGGTCGCGGCCGCGATCGGCCCCGGCCTTGCCAAGGCGGCGCTGGCGGGCAAGGCGGACGGGGTGTTGGTCGATACCTCCTCGCTCATCGACCACGACGTTGCTCTCAGTATCGTCACCGACCGCGATCCGGAGGGGCTTTCGATCATTCGGCACTCGACGGCGCACCTGTTGGCAAACGCGGTCCAGGATCTGTATCCGGACGCCCAAGTGACCATCGGTCCCGTCATCGAAGACGGCTTTTATTACGATTTCGCCTACAAGCGGCCGTTCTCGAGCGATGACTTGGCAGCGATCGAAAAGCGCATGGCCGAGATCGCCGCCAAGGATCTGCCCGTGCGTCGGCGCGTGCTGCCGCGGGATGCTGCGGTCGAGCATTTCAAAAAAATCGGCGAGCACTACAAAGCGGAGATCATCGCGGCCATCCCGTCGAATGAACCGATCAGTCTCTATGGGCAGGGCGACTGGGAAGACTTGTGCCGCGGCCCGCACGTTCCCAGCACCGGGAAACTCAAAGCGTTCAAGCTGATGAAGGTGGCCGGCGCGTACTGGCGCGGCGATTCGCGCAACGAAATGCTGCAGCGGATCTATGGCACCGCCTGGGCCAACGAGAAGCAACTCAAGGAATACCTCACCCGCCTGGAAGAGGCCGAGAAGCGGGACCATCGGCGAATCGGCAAGGAACTCGACCTGTTCCACTTGCAGGAGGAGGCGCCAGGCGCGGTTTTCTGGCATCCCAAAGGCTGGGCGCTGTTTCAGCAGCTCATTGGCTACATGCGTGAACGGCAGAGCGCGGCGGGATATCTGGAAGTCAATACGCCCGAGATCATGGACCGTGAGCTCTGGGTCAAGTCAGGCCATATCGAGACGTTCGGCGAGAACATGTTCCTGACCAAGACGCCGGACGATCGCACCTTTGCGATCAAGCCCATGAACTGCCCGGGTCATATACAAGTGTTCAAGCAGGGTTTGCGCAGCTATCGCGAGCTGCCGATGCGCCTGGCGGAATTCGGCAAAGTACATCGCTATGAACCGTCCGGCGCCTTGCACGGGCTCATGCGCGTTCGTGCATTTACCCAGGACGATGCGCATGTTTTCTGCACGCCCGATCAGCTCACGTCCGAAGCGGTCAAGATCACTGAGCTGATCTTGAGCATCTATCGGGATTTCGGGTTCGACGATGTGCGTATCAAGTTCTCGGACCGGCCGGCGAAGCGGGTGGGATCCGACGAAGTCTGGGACAATGCCGAGTCGGCGCTCCGGCAGGCGTCCGATGCGGCCGGCATCGAAACCACCCTGAACCCCGGCGAGGGGGCGTTCTACGGTCCCAAGCTGGAATTCGTGCTGCGCGATGCGATCGGGCGAGATTGGCAGTGTGGAACGCTGCAGGTGGACTTCAATATGCCCGTGCGCCTGGGCGCAACCTATGTGGGTGAGGACAACCAGAAGCACACGCCCGTTATGCTGCACCGCGCCATGTTCGGCTCGCTGGAGCGGTTTATCGGCATTTTGTTGGAGCACCATGCCGGAAAACTGCCGACTTGGCTTGCTCCGGTGCAAATCGTGGTCATGGGAATTACCAACGCGCAGGATGAATATTGCACGCAAGTTGCGGAAAACCTGAGAAATCATGGGCTTCGGGTAGAAACGGACTTGAGGTATGAGAAGGTTGGCTTTAAAATTCGCGAGCATACAATTAAGCGTGTGCCTTTCCTCCTGGTCGCCGGTGACCGGGAAGTCGAGGCACATACCCTGGCCGTACGCACGCGCACTGGCAAAGATCTAGGTAATCTGCAGCTCGAGGAGCTCACCGCCTTGCTTTGCGACGAAGTCGCGAGCCGCGGCCGTCTTGTTTTGGAGGATCGTTTATCGCAACGTCGAAGCGCGTAAGGCGCAATGAGGAGATCTCCGCACCATCGGTGCGCGTGATCGCAGCGGATGGAAGCCAAGCAGGGGTCATGACGCGCGCCGAGGCGCTGCAACTGGCCAGCTCGCAGACTCTGGACCTGGTTGAGGTCTCACCGATGGCGGAGCCGCCGGTGGTCAGAGTGATGGATTTCGGCAAGTTCCTGTTCGAGCAGAACAAGAAGGCGCACGCGGCGAAGCGAAAGCAGAAGCAGATTCAGGTTAAGGAAGTGAAATTTCGTCCCGGGACGGAAGAGGCGGATTACCAGGTCAAACTGCGTAACATCGTCCGATTCCTGACCGAGGGTGATAAGGCCAAGGTGACATTGCGTTACCGTGGCCGTGAGCTCGTGCATCAAGACATCGGTCGGCGTCTCTTGACGCGGATTTCTGAGGATCTCGCCCCGTATTCGGTGGTCGAGCAGAATCCGTTGATGGAAGGCAAACAGATGATCATGGTGTTCGGGCCCAAAAAGAAGTGAGCGGCAGACCTTAAACAGTCTCCGTCCCGCCTGTAGCGGCATTCGAAGGGAATCGCGGGATTCCGCGCATGTTTGTGAACAGGGCTAAAAAAATCAGGAGTCGAACGTGCCTAAGATGAAAACCAAGAAGGCCGCGTCGAAGCGTTTTCGCAAAACAGCGAATGGCTTCAAGCGTGGTCAGTCCCACCGTCGTCATATTCTGACGAAGAAACCCAGCAAGCGTAAGCGTCAGCTGCGCCGCGAAATGGGCGTTCATGAGACCGACATCGGTCGCGTGAAAGCAATGCTTCCCTTCGCTTGAAGTACTGGAGTTACTAGAATATGGCACGAGTTAAACGCGGTGTCGTCGCCGGTCGACGTCACAAGAAAATTCTCAAGAAGGCGAAGGGTTATTTCAATGCCCGGCGCAAAGTATTCCGCACGGCCAAGCAGGCCGTCATCAAGGCGGGTCAGTATGCCTATCGCGGCCGGCGCGAGAAGAAGCGCGAGTTCCGGGCGCTGTGGATCACGCGCATCAACGCGGCGGCGCGTTTGTGCGGCGTCACGTACAGTACCTTGATCGACGGATTGAACAAGGCGGAGCTGGCCATCGATCGCAAGGTGCTTGCCGACCTCGCGGTGCATGACATGCCGGCCTTTACGGCGATTGCGGAGAAAGCCAAGGCCGCCCTGGCAGCTGAAAGCCAAGCGGCCTGAAAGCTTAGGTTCGCGTGGGGGTCGGGCGTAGCATAGCCCGATGCCCGCGCCACCCTTTGGACTCGACCATGGCCGTTGCTGACGCACTCTCGATACTCGTAGAGCGAGCACTCGCTGACGTTGACGCGTCCACGAACTTGGAGCGTCTCGACGACGTGCGGGTGGGTTTGCTGGGCAAGAAGGGGCAGCTTACCGAGCAACTGAAGAGCTTGGGTGCGTTGCCCGCCGCCCAACGTCCCGCGGCTGGGCAGAAAATCAACGAAGCGAAGGCGGCCGTTCAAGCCGCCGTGGAGTCCCGCCGCGCGGCGCTCGAAGCGGCCGCGCTCGACGCGGAACTCGCCACGGGCGCGATCGACGTCACCTTGCCGGGCCGCGGCCAAGAGCCGGGCGGCCTTCATCCCGTCACACGCACGCGCCTGCGCATCGAGCGGATATTCGTGCAGGCGGGATTTCAGGTCGCGACCGGTCCGGAGGTCGAGGATGATTTCCATAATTTCGAAGCGCTGAATATTCCGAAGAATCATCCGGCGCGTGCCATGCACGACACGTTCTATTTCCCGGACGGACGGCTGCTGCGCACGCACACCTCGCCCGTCCAGATTCGCGCCATGCGCGCCATGAAGCCGCCGCTGGCGGTGATCGCGCCGGGCCGGGTCTATCGCAACGACTCGGATATGACGCACACGCCGATGTTCCATCAGGCCGAAGGCATCGTGGTGGGCCAGGCGGTCAGCTTCGCCAATTTGAAGGCCATGCTGCATACCTTCGTCGAGCATTTCTTCGAGCAGCCGCTGGGCATGCGCCTGCGGCCGTCGTACTTTCCGTTCACCGAGCCGTCGGCGGAAGTGGACATCGAATGCGTGTTCTGTCATCGAGCGGGTTGCCGGGTGTGCAAGCAGACCGGGTGGCTCGAGATCCTGGGCTGCGGCATGATTCATCCCAATGTGCTGACTGCGGCCGGCATCGACAGTGAACACTGGCAGGGCTATGCGTTCGGCATGGGAATCGAACGGCTCGCGATGCTGCGATATGGCGTGGACGATCTGCGCCTGTTCTTCGAAAACGATTTGCAGTTCTTGAAGCAGTTCCCGTGAAAATCACTCATCACTGGATGCGGGAGTTCGTGCCGCTTGAGCTCACGCCCGCGGAACTCGCGCAGCGGCTGACGCTGGCCGGTCTCGAGGTGGAGTCGGTGACGCCTGTGGCGCCGCCCTTTTCCGGCGTCGTGGTCGGCGAGGTGCTCGGCGTAAGCCGCCATCCGAATGCGGAAAAACTCGCGTTGTGCGAGGTCACCACGGACGGATCGAATCGGCTGCAGATCGTATGCGGCGCCCCCAATGTCCGCGGCGGCCTCAAGGTCGCCGTGGCGATGGTGGGAGCACGGCTGCCGGGCGGCATTACCATCAAACGGGCAACGCTGCGCGGCGTCGAGTCCAACGGCATGCTGTGCTCGGCGCGCGAGCTGGGCTTGGGGCAGGAGCACGACGGAATCATGGAGCTTGCCGTGGGACTGCGGCTGGGGCTTGATCTGCGCGAGGCGTTGGATCTCGACGACACGGCGCTCGAAGTCAACGTAACGCCCAATCGCGGCGATTGCATGAGCGTATGGGGCATCGCACGCGACTATGCGGCCGCCCATGAGGGCCGCTATCTCACGTACACCCCCGAGCCGGTGGGAGCGCGGCATGCGGCCGTGTTTCCGACCCGGATCGGGGCGCCGCTGGCGTGTCCGGTGTTCGCATCGCGCGTCGTCAAGGGTGTGAAGGTGGGAGGGCAGTCTCCGGCGTGGCTCCGTGAGCGCCTGCGCAGGGTCGGCATCAACAGCATTTCGCCCATCGTCGATGTCACCAATTGCGTGATGATCGAGTTGGGGCAGCCCATGCACGCCTATGATCTCGAACGACTCTCGGGCGGCATCACAGTGCGCATGGCGAACGCCGGCGAGCGCTTGACGCTGCTGGACGACAAGGAGTATTCGCTGGATGCGGAGTTCATGGTGATTGCCGACGACAGCGGAGCGATCGGACTGGCGGGCATCATGGGAGGGCGCAGTACGGCCATATCGGAGTCGACCCGCGATGTGCTGCTCGAGGCGGCGCATTTTGCGCCGGATGCCGTTGCCGGCCGCGCCCGGCGTTTGGGTTTGTTTACCGACGCCGCGCAGCGCTTCGAACGCGGCGTGGATCCGACCCTGCCGGCGCTCGCACTGGAGCGGGCCACCGCGCTGCTGCTGCAGATCGCCGGCGGTGAGGCGGGACCCGCGCAAGTGACCCGCGCCGAAGCGGATACAGGGCAGGGGGCACCGCGGGAGTGGGTGAACCTACGCCGCAGCCGTCTCTCGAGCTTATTGGGCGCGGTGGTGCCGGACGAGGATGTCGCGGCACTCCTGGGTGCGGTGACCGGCGGCGTCGAGACCACGGCGGAGGGATGGCGCGCGCGTCGGCCGCCGCATCGTTTCGACCTCCGAATCGAAGCGGATCTCATCGAAGAAGTCGCTCGTCTACGCGGATTCGACAGCATCGCGGAATGTCATGCCATTGCACCGCAGGTGGCGGGCTACGCCACCGAGTTGTGCATCTCCGATGATCGGTTGCTGACCGTGATGGCCGATGCGGGATACCGCGAAGTCGTCACCTACAGCTTCGTGGATCCGGCGCTGCAGCGCCAATTGTTTCCGGAGGCGGAGACGCTGGCGTTGGCGAACGCAATCTCGGCGGACTTGAGCGAAATGCGCGTGTCGCTGTGGACGGGACTCGTTCAGGCCGCGCGGGAGAATCTGCGCCGGCAGCAGCCGCGGGTGCGTCTATTCGAAATCGGCCAGAAGTTCGACGTGCAGAAATCCGTCTTGCGAGAAGTCAAAACGCTCGCAGGTCTGGCGACCGGCACGCGTTGGCCGGAGCAGTGGGGCAATGCACGGGAGCCTTTGGACTTCTACGACGTCAAAGCGGATGTCATGAATCTCTTAGCCCTTACCGGAAGCATCCCGGAGTTCCGTTTCGAGGCAGGCTCCTTGGGCTGCCTGCGTCCAGGCCGAACGGCGCGGATTTTTCGCGGGTCGGCTCCCATCGGCTGGCTGGGCGAGTTGCACCCGCAACTCGCAAAGTCGTTGAGCATTGGGGTAAATACTGTAATCTTCGAGCTAGAAATTGAATCAGCTTTTAAAGCTAAGCCCCCGAATTTTGTAAAGATTTCAAAATTTCCCAGTGTGCGCCGCGATTTGGCCATCGTCATCGACGAGGCCGTCCCTCTCGCAGTTTTGCAGGAAAATGTTACTGTTAGCGCATCGGGCCTGTTGAGCGAGCTCAGGGTCTTCGATGTCTATCGAGGACCGGGCGTAGATTTTGGACGAAAAAGTATCGCTTTAGGCTTGATATTGCAGGACTCTTCCCGCACTCTAACTGACGTCGACGCAGACTCCGTTGTGACCGCGGTGGTCGCGCGGTTACGGGATGTATTGAGCGCCTCCATAAGAGATCAATAAGCATGGCAGCCCTGACCAAGGCCGAGATGGCCGAGGCCCTATTCGATCAATTGGGTCTCAACAAACGTGAAGCACGGGAACTCGTAGACCTGTTTTTCGAAGAAATCAGGGCTGCGCTTTCGTCCGGCGAACAGGTAAAACTGTCGGGATTCGGGAATTTCGATTTGCGCGATAAGAACCGGCGACCGGGACGCAATCCCAAGACCGGGGAAGAGATTCCCATCAGCGCGCGGCGCGTGGTTACATTCCGTCCAGGCCAGAAATTGAAGGCCCGCGTCGAGGCGTATGCTGGAACCAAGCAACAATAGCGAACTACCGCCGATCCCCGGCAAGCGATATTTCACGATCGGTGAAGTGAGCGACCTGTGCGGCGTGAAGCCCCACGTACTCCGCTATTGGGAACAGGAATTTCCCCAGCTGAAACCGGTGAAACGGCGCGGCAATCGCCGGTACTATCAGCGGCAGGACGTGCTCATCATTCGTCAAATTCGCAGCCTGCTGTATGAACAGGGGTTTACGATCGGCGGAGCGCGGAACCGCCTCACCGGCGACGATGCCCAGGTGGATCTCAATCAGAGCCAGCAGCTCATTCACCAGATGCGGCTCGAACTCGAAGAGCTGATCAAGATTCTTCGCCGGTAACGGTCGGCGTAAGCTACGTTCCCCACGCCCTTTTAGGCTATCATTCGCTCCCTCGGTCGGGGCGTGGCGCAGCCTGGTAGCGCACTTGCATGGGGTGCAAGGGGTCGCAAGTTCGAATCTTGTCGCCCCGACCATTTACTTACGGTTGAGATTTCGGCTAGGTACACCCTTGGGTACACCTTCGCCTTGAGGGTTGCTTTTGGGAAATCCCGTTCGGATTATCCACCGTCTCCAGTCGACATCTGCCCGCCTGCCGTGACAATCTTGCCCTCAAAAGCAGCGTGAGATATGTATCTCACGCTGAAGGAAAGATCACGATGGCCACCACCACAATGGTGCACGTTCGTGTGAACGAAAAAATCAAGGCGCAAGCCACCAAGGCGCTCACCGCCATGGGTCTGTCGGTCTCCGATGTGGTGCGCGTCTTTCTAACACGGGTAGCAGCTGACAAGCAGCTGCCGTTCGATCTCAAGGTACCGAACGCTGAAACCCGTGCAGCGATGGCCGAGGTGGACGAGACGCTCAGTACTCGCCGTGCGCGCTTCGCTACCGCCGAGGACCTGTTTGATGACCTTGCCAAAAAGCGCAAGTAGCAAGCGAACAAACCTAAGTCATCGCTTTCGTGCGCGCGGGCACACACGCGGACTTGTTCGAATAGAGCTTTTTGGGAAAGTCTTGCGAGGTAGCCTTGGGGTCTGTAGGCGAATTCCTACACCTCTTCAATCCTCGACCTACTACCTCTCCTACAAAATTGCTCTGTTACGCTCTGTCCGTTATCCCACATAGGACAAGAGAAGAGCGATGCACTCGGAGCCGCCGGAAAAAAAACTAGCTTGCCGGCAAGAAGCGCAAGCCATTCGAGCTATGGCGATGGGGATGAAGAATGCAACAGTACGAGAGCAACTCTTTATAATCGCAGGGCTTTACGAAAAGCTGGCCGATCTATCCGACCACGTGGGCTTCCCGGCGGAGGTCGACTGGACGGCGGGACGAACTGAC
>JAXDQI010000188.1:0-27505 GCA_034667965.1 Gammaproteobacteria bacterium | reverse complement strand
GCCAGGGCGAAACATTGCCCTCGTGATCCATGCGAGTAACGATGATCTCATCACCAGCATTCCATTCGCGGCCGAGCGAGCGCGATATCTGGAAAGTCAGCATGGTCATCGATTGGCCGATGACGATCTCTCGTCCTGAGGCCCCGCCGAGCAACTCCGACATGGCATCATGCGCGCGAGCCACGATTGCCTCGGCGTCCACAGACGCCTGGAAATAGCCGCCGGTGTTGCTGGCGGCAGCGGCCATCGCGGCGGAAACCGCCTCAATGACAGAACGAGGCACTTGCGTCCCGGCGGGGTTGTCGAGGAAGACCGCGGGGGTGCTCAAGGCTGGAAACTGACTTCGAACCCGCTCGATCGGAAAAGCTGTCACGTGGGACCCCTTGCTCGTGTTGTACGTCGCTGTGTTATGCCCCCATGCGTTAGAAGCCGCCATCCTCCCCGAGGAGGACGGGACTCCCGGCGGCGTCGCTGCGGGCATCGCGTGCCCGGTGGCGTCGGTCCGCGGGCAGCGTTCAATGTCGGAAAGTCACGGTGAGGCCGAATGTTCGCGGGCGATAGCTGATAAATCGGTACGCGGGACTTGCCAGCAATCCGCCGTTGGCGTCGTATGAGTTGTTCTGATGGTTGTAGTTTACGATTGTGTGAGTGTCGGTCAGATTATCCACGAAGAGGGATACGCCCCAGTCACCTAGATTGGTGCCGGCCCGCAGCGAGGCGAAGGCCTGCCGCCCCGTCGGTAAGGCCGTCGGATCATATGAGGACGCGCGCGGATCGAGGGCAGGATGCACCCACTTGTCCCCGGCCAGGTACTCGTAGTCCCCGCGCACGAAGGACTCGTATGCGAACGCGCGGAACTTGTATTCCAAGCCAATTGTCGCGGTGTACGGCGGAATCGAGTAGCCCTGGCCGATGCCGTTTGGCCCGGCGACCGCGTCACCGCTGACCACGAGCGGCAACAGCGGATTCGGCCCGTTGGTGACCGTACCGCTCGGGTACGCGTCCTTGGTATAGCGCGCGTCGGTGTAGCCGAAGGTCGATTCGATGGAGAGCGCGCTGGTCACCTGGAAATCCGCCTGCACGTCAAATCCCTTCGAGACGGCGTCGCCGAGGTTGTCGGTCCATTGGATCTGGCAGATCGGCGGCACGACGTTGCCCTGGATGTTTTTCCACTTGATGTAGTAAACGCTGCTCGCCAGGCGGACGCGATTCCCGATGTTGTTCTTGGCGCCCACCTCGAAGCTCTGCACCGAATCGGACTTGTACGTCGCCGGCGCGTGAGGAATGCCGAAATTGAGGAAGTCCTGGGTGCACCCCACAGCGGGATTCTGATGGGTCGGGTCGTACGGGATCGACGCGTTGCCGCCGCCGCTGCGAAAGCCCTTGGCATAGGTAAAGTAGTACATGTCATTCGGGGTGGCCTGCCATTGGATGCCCGCTTTGGGCGTGACCGGAGTCTCGCTGCTCGACTGCGTGCCCGGCCGCGGACCGCCGTTCGTCGGCCCGCCCGACAGACTCTCGATGGTGTACGAGGTCCTCGAGACGCGCACACCGGCCGTCAGCGTGAGGGTATCCGTGAGCTTGAAATTCGCTTCCCCAAATCCCGCGAGCTGGCGATCGTAGCTCACCAGCTGGTCGAAGTACGCATCGCCCATCGGCAGATAGGAGCTGCCATTAGCATTCAGGGCCGTGCCGAAGTATGTGGCGATGGGCATACCGAGAAGCTGATTGAAGAACGCATCCGCCATCGGATCATGGACTTCCTCGAGGCTGAACTGCCGGTCAAGAGAGTAGAACGCTCCCACCGTCCACGCCAAGCGAGCAGTCGGATCGGTCGACTGCAGCCGCAACTCCTGGGTCAAGTTGCTTTGCTGGTTGGTGACGCTGCCCGGCGCACGGTAATTCTGCAGACCTGGAGGAAGATGCACACCCGATCCGTCGAGCAGCGGAAAGGCCGCGACGCCTGCCGGGAAGCCTTGCCCCAGCAGCAGAGTTTGATAAAAACCGAGGTTGTACAGGGTGCCGTCGTAGCCGCTGATTTCGTCGCGGTGGAAGTACGCGGTGGTTGAAATCAGGCGGACGGAGGGGCCCAGGTCCGCCTGGATGTTCAGCGCGGGAAGGTAGAGCTTGTCGGGCTCTGGGCGCGACGTGGGATTCGCGCTGACGTAGCGGTCCTTGCCCGGATCCGAATATTCCGGCCAGTAGATCGTGACGTCGTTGCGCCGGCTATTCTGATACAAGATGCTGGGCGTGATTCGCAACGCGTCGGTCGGTTGCCAAAGTGCGGCAACCCGCAGCATGGCCGTGTCGTTGCTATTAGCGTTCTTGTCCACCACCGCGAGCGTGGTCGGATCGATGCGATCGATCCATCCGCCGTCGCGCCGATACCAGGCACTGACGCGTACGCCAAAGACGCCGTCGATCACTGGACCGCCGGCCGCCACGCCGGCCTCGTAGCTGGGCGATCCACCCACCGTGTAAGCTGTTTCAGCCTTGGCGTACAGGCTCGATTTGGTGAGACTCGGCTGTGTCGTGAGATAGCGGACCGTGCCGCCCTCGGAGCCGGCTCCGAACAGCGTTCCCTGCGGACCGCGCAGAATCTCGACCCGGTCGAGGTCGAAGAGCTTCAGCAGCGCATCATCGGAATTGTATCCGAGGTTGCGCACCTGAATCGGCACATCATCGATGTAGATTCCGGTCGTGCCGGAGCCGCCGCTCGAGGAGATTCCGCGAATCGAGATCTGGTTGGTCTGGCTGGTGTCGAACGCCACTCCGGGCGTGAACCGGGCAACGTCCCCGAAGTCCTTGATGTCCTTCTGGTCGACCATGTCCTGGCTGAATGCCGTGATGCTGATCGGTACTCTGCTGATGTTTTCCTCGCGACGGGTCGCGGTCACGACGATTTCCTCGAGGCCGCCCGCAGACGTCGCCTCCTGGGCCTGGGCCGTGTTCAAGCAGGCGATGATCGCCGCCACTAACGGAAGCCCGCTTGCGAGCAAGGAATGTCGCCGGGGCTGCGGCCGCGCGGCGTCGGGCCGCATGCTGCGGCGGATTGTTTTTCGCGGTTCACTTCTCGTCATGAATCATCCCTCTTCTTATCTTTCTATGTTGTCCGGGCGTCGCACGCGCGAGCGCCCGCGCGAGTGTCGGGGAGCGATGGCCGGGATGGGTGATCGACACCGTAGGCGCGCTCTGTCATGCCCCCCATGCGTTGGGGGCGGCGCTCACGGTCTAGGGCCGCCGTACGATCTTGCCGTCCTTCATGACGAAATCGATGCGGCGTAAATTCTCGATGTCATCGAGAGGATTCGCGGGCATTGCGACCAGGTCGGCGCTCAATCCGACGGCGATGCTGCCGCGGGCTTTGTTGATGCGTAAGAGCTCTGCCGCATCGACGGTCATGGCGCGCAATATATCGGCCGGCGGGATACCGGCTGCACGCCACACGGCGAGATAGTCGAACATCAGATCCGCTCGCGTGCGCCCGGGGATGTCGATCGTCGTATCGGTACCGAAAGCCATGCGCACCCCGATTCGATGGGCCCGCTTCAGCCGGTCGATGATCATGGGAGCGAGCACCGCCGGCTCCGGCAGGCCGTCGGATTGGCCATAGATATCCAATTGCGCTCGCGGGATGTCCGTGCCGACCAAGAAAATGCCCTTCTCCTTCATGCGCTTGAGCTGCGCATCGGTGAGCATGAAGCCATGCTCGATGGAATCGGCACCCGCCGCGATGGCGTTGTCGGCCGCTTCCGACGAGGTATACACGTGCACGGCGATCGGAAGGCCGGCGCGGTGTGCCTCATCGACCGCCGCGCTGATCTCCTCCACCGAATAGTGATACGCACTATTGTCCGAGACGAGCTTGATGACTCCGGCCCCGTAATAGATGTTGGTGCGTACGGCCTTGCGGATTTCCGCGGGACTGTCGGCATCGATGTACTCGAACTGCCAGATCGGTCCCTGGCGCGGGGGAATGCCGACCGACTGCCCGCCGAAAGGAGCGATGATTTTTCCCGAATCGATGATCGTGGGGCCGGCGAACCAGCCGGCATCGATGGCGCGGCGCACATCGCTCATTACATATTCGGCGCTGTTTCCGACGTCGCGCACGGCGGTGAATCCGGCCTGCAGCGCCTGCATGGCGTTGTGAAGGCCCTTCAGCCCGCGCAAGGTCGAGCTTTGATTCAAGTAGTAAGACTCGAACGGCACGTTGGCGATCTCGGTGAGCGTCATGTGCGTGTGCGCATCGATCAGGCCGGGAGCCACCCATTGATGCGAAAGATCGATGATTTGGGCATCCGCGGGAATGGCGAGGCCCGCGCCGATCGACTTGATCTTGCCATTCTCGACCAGGATGACCTGGTCCTTGGCGCTGGCGCCATGCGCGGGGTCGATGACAGTCCCCGCGCGGATCGCCACCACCTGCGCAGCGAGCGGCGCTGCGAGCAACAGCATGAGCAAGGCGAATGGATATTTCATCGGCTAAAACCTTCAGTTGATGTATCCCGGCCGCGCCGTTATGCCCGATTGTCCGGAGAGACACCATCCTCCCCGAGGAGGACGTACTAGATACGGCTGCCGTTCCCGAGCGAATCCAGGAACAGTGAAAAAAACTCGGCCTGAGTCGCGATTCCCAACTTGGAATACAGGTTCTTGCGATGGGTTTTGACCGTGGTGGTCGAGATCCCGAGTCGCAGGCCGATGGAGCCAGTCGAGTGGCCGCGCACCAGCAAATGAGCAAGCTCCCGCTCTCGAGGGCTGAGAAGATTTCGGCCGAAGGCCCGCACGGAGTCGTCGGTCCCCGTATCCGTATTCCACAGATGCATCGATCGGGCATGGCGCCAATAGCGCCGAACCGCGGCTGCAAGAAAGGGAATTACCGGCGACAAACTTGCAATGTCTTCGTCCGAGAAACCGCCTTGGGACGCTTTGCGTGACAGCGTGAGCTCCGCGCACTCGCCGCTCGGCAATTCCATCGCGATGCAAAGTTCCTCGCAGCCGGCCGGCCAGCCATCAGTGAGGTACCCGATTTCCTCTGTCGCTGCGGCGCATATCCGGTACTTTCGAAACGATTTCCGATCGACCAATCCCTCCGACGCCAATTCGCGCAGCCGGTAGACGCCCGTCTTCAGACCACGTTGATACGCATTGTAGAGGGGGTTCAGTACGTAGGTGTTCTTGACGTAGTTGATAACTCCAGCCCGGGCCTGTGGATTGAGAAATGTGTCATGAATGTGGATCGGGTTGCCCTTGCCGCGGTAGATAAACACGACGCTGTATTCGAATTCGATGAGCGTGCTCAACGCCCGGGCGAGAAGGTCGGGCAGCATTGGGTCATCAAAGCGTTCCACAATTTCCGCGCTGGCGGCTGCCCAAGCCGCAGGCACTGCAGACCTTCGGCCCGTCCCCGCCCTGCTGTTTGCTTCAGCCTGCGTCGATGTCGGCGAATAATGCATCACAGCGATAGTCTCCTCGCAGGAACGTCGGGATACGCGCTCAGCTCCTCGCCGAGTGCCTCCTTTAGCGGCATCAGCCACGGCTCGAAATTGCGCCACTGGTCCATGCCATCACGAAAAATAGGCCGGCGCACCTGCTGGGAACTCGCGGTGCGCACGGCGCGGGAATTCTCGTAGAAGCGCAGGCAGTTTGCCTCGAACGGCAAGCCGCAGTACTCGAGCAACGCCCGCACCTGCGCCTCGGTGTCTTCCACCATGTGCTCGTAAATTACGCGGTGAACGCGTCCGGGTGCCACCCGGTCGAAATGCGCCATCAGCGCCACGTAGTCTCGGTAATATCGGCCGATGTCCTCGAGGCTGTAGCTGAACTGCTGCCCCATTGCGAAGTGCTGCTTGAAACCGGACAAGCAGCAGGCGAGCGGCTGGCGCCGTGCATCGATGATCTTCGCATTCGGCAGCGCCACCAGTATCAGCCCGAGATGCACGAAATTGTTGGGCATCTTGTCGATGAAGAACGGGGTCCCGAGCTTGCGGTGGATGCGCGTGCGCTCGAGATACTCTTCCCCTAGCCTGAGCCATTGATCCTCGGTGAGCGCGGCCAGCACGCCCGGGTAACTCGCACCGTCGGCGCCGTCCGTGCCGGCTGAGAGGCGGCGTGCGATTGCGATGATGTCGGGCAATTCCATCGTGCCCTCCACCTGCGAGTGGCTGGCAAGGATTTGTTCGAGGAGCGTCGATCCCGAGCGCGGGAGCCCGACGATGAAAATCGGATCCCGTGCGGGGCAGCCTAATCCGGACCGCTCGCGGATAAATTGTGCGGTAAAAAGGTCATGGGACCGTGCCAACCTGTTGTGATGCTCATCCGCGTCGTACTTTAGCTCGAGGCGGCGCAATCGGTTGCCCTCGGCGTAGTGCCGGAAGGACTCCTCGAACCTCCCGTCGTCCTCCAGCGCCTTGCCGAGCGCAAAGTGGAAATGGAGCCGCTCGTGCGGATCCAATTCCGCGGCATCCAGCGCGGCGCGCATCGCGCGGACATCCTGCGGTGTGAACCGAAAGGTCTTCAGGTTCGCAAGGCTCCAGTAGGCCTCTCCCAGTTCCGGTATGAGCTTGATGCTTTGGCGATAGGCTCCGATGCCCTCTTCGTCGTGCCCGGCGGTCTTCAATGCGTGCCCGAAGCTCATCCAGACCTTCGCCTGATTCGGATACTCGTTCAACACCTCCCGGTAGAGTTGCAGCGAGGCCTCGTATTCGCCGATCGTCCCGAGGATTGCTGCCTTGAGGTTACGATGGCTGACGTGACCCGGCTGGACCGACAGGCACTGGTCGATCGCGGCGAGCGCCTCCGCCGGCTTGTTCTGACGATGCAGCACCAGCGCGAGGTTCTGCCGAGCGGGGACGAAGCTCGGCGCAAGCGAGACGCAGTGGCGCAGCAGCACTTCGGCATCCCCATAGCGGCGCAGACGCGCGGCCACTTCGGCGAGCATTCGCAACGCCGCGACATCAGCGGGCTGCTCGCGTATCTGCGCACGCAACAATGATTCGGCTTCCGGCAGCCGATTGTCGTATAGCGCGGCGCCGGCGGCGCGCATGCGCGGGTCGCGGGTGGCGCATTTGATGTGTTGCCCATAGGCAAGGTCGGCGCTACGCACGTCGCCTACATCGGTGTAGATTTCAGCGAGCGCCAGCCATGCGGGCGCAAGTTCCGGCTGCAACGCTACCGCACGGCGGAGGGAAGCGATTGCTTCGCCGCTGCGCCCGAGCCCGCGCGGAGTCAGACCGAGTTCACACTGGGCGATCGCGAAACCAGGCTCCGCCGCACTCAGGGACTGCAGCAGCGGCAGCGCTTCCTCGACGGCGTCGAGCCTGAGCTTCGCCCGACCGAGCAACAGCATGGCCGTCGGCTCGCGCGGCACTACCTTGAGTATCTCCTCAGCCTGTTCTGCCGCCAGAAGAGGCCGGGCATCGAGCAACCGCGCCGCGTGGGCAAGTGCTGCGTCGAGAGTACCGACTGGATCTGCCGCCTGGGTCATCGACTCATGGCCATAGACACCGCAACGATTTCGACCAAGGACCAAACATGGACGGCCGCACTAACCACGCGTTGTCTTGATTGGCTTGTTCATGGGTGTGTGTATATCACTCTCGTCGGGAAGAAGCGCGACTGTTCTACGGGCCGGCGTTCACCACCATTGCCTGTTCCCTAGGTGTCCGTGCAGATTCGCACTCCTACGGTGCACGCGCTTCGAATTGCAGCAATCGCATGAGACAAGTTGGCGATCCAATTTATGCATCCCTCCCTCTTATGTTTGACGGCGCGGTCTTGTTGCAGGCATTCGCAGGTTCATTGCCCCGTGCGGAACCGCGTCCAGAGGCGCGTCATCAAGCGCTTCAGCTCGGGCGGTTGCATCGTTTCAATGGAGAGTTTGGCGCGAGTTTTGGCGTCGGGATAAATCGCCGGGTCGCTCTTGAGGGCTTCCTGTACGAACGGCAGCGAAGCCCTGTTTCCGTTGGAATATTTCAGGGCGTTGCTGATGTCAGCGATCACCTGCGGTCGCATCAAGTAGTTCAGCCATTTGTGGGCGTTATCGGGGTGCGGCGCGTCTGCCGGTATGGCGAGCATGTCGAGACCGGCAACGGCTCCCTCGCGCGGCACGAAATAACGGATCTTGACTCCGTTGCCTGCATCGAGCGCGCGGTAGCGGGCTTGTGTGACCTCTCCGCCCCACGTCAAGCCCAGACACAGGCTGCCGTTGGCGAGATCTCCAATGATTCCCTCGGCCTCAATCGAACGCACGAACGGTCGTATTTGCATCAGGACCTCGGCCGCCGCTGTCCAATCCGCGGGATCGCGGCTATTAGGGTCCTTACCGAGATAGATCAGCACGGAGGGCAGCACGTCCTCCGGTGAATCGACGATCATGATGCCGCAATCCTTGAGCTTAGCCGCGTTTTTTGGATCGAAGAGCAACGACCAGCTGTCCGGTTCAGCCGACCCCAGACGCTCGCGGACCTTCTCGACGTTGTAGCCCAGGCCTGCCTGTGTCCACAAATATGGCACCGCGTACAAATTCCCGGGATCGTGCACGGCGAGCTTTTGTAGGACCTCGGGATCTAGATTGACGCTGTTCGGCAGCGCCGTCTTGTCCAGCTTACGAAAAACGCCGGCGTGAAGTTGGCGCTCGAAGAATGCGTCCGCGGAGGTTACGACATCGTAATTACTGTGTCCCGTCAGCAGCTTGGTTTCGCTCATTTCGTTCGATTCGTAGGTGCTGTAGTGAACCTCTATGCCTGTCTCGCGTTCGAAATTGGCGACTGTGTCCGGAGCGATGTAGCCCGCCCAGTTATAGACATTGAGGGTCTTGTCGGACGCTCCGGCGCCAGTATGGCCGCCGCAGGCGGTCAGGGAACCCGCACCAAACAGGAGCGCCGCAAATAGCGTTGCTCGCGGATGGTGCGTTACGGCTGAATTCATCACGCACCTCGCGCGCGCGACGCTCCGGATCCCTACCACATGCCGCCAAGTGCCACGGTGATCGCCTCCCCGTTCACACCCCCGGCAGCATCGCTGCAGAGAAATGCGATCACCTGCGCGACTTCGCGCGGCTCCAATACCCGCTTCTGCGGGTAGATCGCTGCGCGCTCTTCCCACACTTGCTCGACCGTGATGCCGCGTCGCTCGGCCTCCGTTCGCGCCGACCGCTCGGCCATTTCGGTACGCACCCAGCCGGGCAGCACCGCGTTGGATGTGACTCCGAACGGTCCGGCATCCTGGGCGACCGCCCGTGCAAGTCCGATCACCCCGTGCTTTGACGCGGTATAGGCGCTGCCGGACCTCTCCGCCTTCTCGCCGGCGGTCGAGCTGGTGAACACCAGCCGGCCGAAGCCGCGCTTGCACATGCCCCCTACCGTGAGTCGCGCCAGTTCGAACGGACCGTCGAGGTTGATGCGCATCGTTTCGCGCCAGACCTCGGGATCCTGCTCCCACACCAGCCGCTCATGAGCCGAACCGATGCCGTGGTTCACGACAAGGAGGTCGATCGGCCCCAATCGTTGCTCGGTTTCGGTAACGGCCAGTGCGCAACCCTCGGGAGTGCCGAGGTCGGCGGCGACATACTCGAGCCCCACGGCGGACAGCTCGCCCACGTTGCGCGATACGACCATCACGCGAGCTCCAGCTGCGGCCAGCAGCAGCGCCGCCTCACGACCGATCCCCCGACCACCGCCCGTCACCAGCGCCACCCGTTGCTTCATTCGTCAGCTCCTGTATCCCATGGCGGAATCGCCATCGGAGAATAAATGAACGATCGATCAATTACAATAAACGCAACACGCCGGCGCCGGCGAGCGATGCACACGTCAACACGAAGGACACTCTCCATGAACCATGCGACACAGAATACAGCGCATACGATCCACCGGCACCAGCAGCATCTGAGCTGGGACAATGCCCGTCCCCCCGCCATCACGATTGCGCCGGGGGATTGTGTGGAATTCAAGGACCTCGACGCAATGGGTGGCCAGCTCACGGCCAAGTCGACGGTCGGGGAACTCTCGACGCTCGATCCCGATCTGGTCAATCCGATCGCAGGACCGGTGTATGTCGACGGTGCGGAGCCTGGCGATACACTGAAGGTCACCTTGCTCGGCTTTGAGACCTCCGGTTGGGGTTGGACGGGAGTTTTCCCGGACTTTGGGCTGCTGGCCGCGGATTTTCCCGATTTCGCCCTGCACATCTGGAGCTATGATCACTCGTTTGGCGTGCCGGCGGCGTACGGAAAGTGGGCGCGCGTGCCGTTGAAGCCATTTTGCGGAACCGTGGGTGTCGCCCGTGCGGAGTCCGGTAGCTTTGGCACGATCCCGCCGTACGAGACCGGCGGCAATATGGATATTCGCGACCTTGGCGAGGGCGTCGAGCTGTATTTGCCGATTAAAGTGAAGGGCGCATTGTTCTCCATCGGAGATCCTCACGCCGCTCAGGGAGACGGTGAGGTTTGCGGAACCGCCATTGAGTCGCCCATGAGCGTCACGGCGCACATTGATCTCATCAAGGGAGGCAATCAGCGGTTCCCGCGATTTCTCTCGCGTCGGCCCGTCAGCCGCCATCTGGACGAAAAAGGGTATGACGTGACGATGGGGATAGGCCCGGATCTCATGGAGGCATCACAAAACGCCGTGCGTGAAATGATCGATCTGCTCGGCCGGACTCAGGGGCTCAGCGCAGAGAATGCCTACATGCTCTGCAGCGTCTGCGGGGACCTCCGTATCAGCGAGATCGTCGATAGACCGAACTGGGTGGTATCGTTTTATCTGCCACGAGTGATCTTTGAGTGACGTAGGTGTATCGCAAGCGGCTCAAGGGATATCAAGCACTACGTTCCCCACTACCGAGCCCTGCTCGATCCGATCATGGGCGCTCGCCGCTTCGCGCAGCGGTAGCCGCAAACCGATTGAATGCTTGAGGCTGGCATCCCTCAGCAGGCCCGTCAATTCGCCCAGAGCTGCCTCACGCTGTTCTTGCGTAATCTCATAGATCAAGAAAAACCTTAGCGTGATGGAATTCTGCATCAGCCACAGACTGGGCAACGTGGCCTCACTCTTGGACATGCCGTAGACAATCACGTTGGAGCGCGGCTTGAGAATCCGCGGATAGGCGGCAGCGTTTGCTGAAAAATCCATTTCTATGACGGCATCCACGCCGACACCGCCGGTAAGCGCCTTGACCCGCGACCCAACATCTTCGGTTCGATAGTTGATGACGTGGTCGGCCCCGGCGTCGCGCGCATGATCCTCCTTGGCCGCAGTGCTCACGGTCGTCAACACCGTGGCGCCGCGTGCCTTCGCCATCTGGATCGCATAATGAGCAACCGCACCGGCGCCGCCGACGACCAGGATGTTCATGCCATGTTTGGCTTCAGCGATGCGCACCGCGTGCATGGCGGTCAGAGCGGGTATGCCGAGACAAGCACCCTCCGGATAGCTGAGGTGCGCGGGGAGGGCTACCGCCTGGAATGACGGCAGCGCGATGTACTGAGCAGCTGTGCCGAACGGTCGCTTCCATTGGCCGTTCCAGATCCAGACTCGTTCACCGATCCGGCTTGCGGGTACGCCTTCGCCCACTGCGTCGATGGCGCCCGCACCATCACTGTGCGGAATGATGAGCGGCCCAATCAGCGATCGGCCGACACCACCCTTGCGCACTTTCCAATCGGACGGATTGACGCCAGATGCGTGCAGGCGCACGCGCACTTCGCCCGCTGCAGGTGCCGGCAGCGGTTGTTCGCCGTATCGCATCACCTCTTGCGTGGGCCCCTGGCTGCAATAAAACGCTGCTTGCACTGCTGGTTCTCCTGTTCTATGGGTACCTTGCGCCGTTATGCCCGATTGTCTCGACCGTCACCATCCTCCCCGAGGAGGTGTCGAGCGGCAGGTCACGCAGGTGCGTGAAGCAGCCGGCATCTTCAGGCCGTGCGATGCAGGACGCGTGCGAGCGTGGTGGCCATCTCGTGCGACTGGATCGGCTTGGAGAGAAGTTCACTGACGCCGGCGGCGAGCGTCTGCTGCGTCTGGATCGCGCCGGTATAGCCGCTCACCAACACGATCGGCAAGTCGGGCCGATGGCTGCGTAACACACGCGCCAGCCCCGTCCCGGTGAGCCCGGGCATGGTTTCATCGGTGACGACGACGTCGAATCGCCCGGGCGCGGCCTCGAATGCGGCGAGCGCGGCGTGGCTATCGGAGAATGACACCGCCTCGTAGCCGAGCCGCGACAGCACTTCGGCGGTCGCGGCGAGCACCGATGCCTCATCGTCGATGAGCAGCACACATTCGCCATGGCCTCGATGCGATGCGGCCGTCGCGGCCTCGGCCGCGATCAGCGTGACTGGTGAGTGCGGCAGGTAGATCGTGAACGTGCTCCCCTGCCCCGGTGCGCTCTTCACGTCGATTGCGCCGCCCGAATCGGTGACGATCGCGTAAACCAGCGACAGGCCGAGACCGGTGCCCTGGCCGGTCTCCTTGGTGGTGAAGAACGGCTCGAAAATGCGGGACAGTGTCGCCTCGTCCATGCCGGATCCGTTGTCCTTGACGGTCAGGCTCACATAGCGGCCCGGCCGAAGTGTTCCGTGCGAGAGCGCTCGCTCGCTGGAGATGTCGGCTGCCTCGAGTGCCAGGTCCAAGCTCCCGCCTCCGCTCATGGCCTGGATCGCATTGCTGCACAGGTTCATCACCACCTGGTGCAGCCGGGTGGCATCGCCGGTCACGACGAGAGGTGACTCGGAGCCATTCGCCCCGAGACGGATGCCCACGGGGATCGAGCCTCGGATCAACTCGAGCGTCTCGGCCACGACATGGGCGATGTCGACCGGCGCGCGCTTGCCGTGCTGGCTACGGCTGTAGGTGAGGATCTGCTCCACGAGCGCTCGGCCACGGGACGCGGCGGTGAGCACGTTCTGCGCATAGCGCTTGAGCGGCGAGCCCGCGGGCGCCTCCTCGACGAGCATTTCACCGTAAGCGTATACGCCGGCCAGGACACCGTTGAAGTCGTGCGCGATGCCACCGGCCAGCCGTCCAACCGCTTCCATCTTCTCGGCCTGACGCAGCCGCTGCTCGAGCCGCTCGCGCTCGGCCTGCGCCCACTTCTGCTCGGTGAGGTCAATCCCAGCCCCGATGTACTCGAGGTTGCCCGATTCATCTCTTACGGCCTTTGCCAGAACCCGGATATATTTGACGGAGCCGTCCGGCATCAGGAATCGATGCTCAAAATCCACGGACGTCCCGTCGCGGAATGCGCCATCGAGGATCTGTTGCACAAAAGCGCGGTCGTCCGGATGAATTCGTTGGTATATCAGCTCGAACGTAGGCTTGGTCGATCGGTCGAATCCAACCATTCGATAGGTCTCGTCTGACCAGTACATTTCTCCGCCGGAAAGATTCCAACCGAAACTGCCTGTGCGGCTCAATCGCTGTGCTTCGGCTAGGTAAGCTTCGCTCCGTCGTAACGCCACCGCGGCGCGGCTGAGTTCCGTTCTCTCCCGGGCTTCTCGTAGCGCCCGTTGCACCGACGGCGCCATTCTCGACAGCAGCGTCTTGCGAACATAGTCCGTCGCGCCGATCTTGAGCGATTCAACCGCCACCTCTTCACCCAAGGTGCCAGACACGAAAATGAATGGCACATGCGGACACCTTTGCTGGGCGATCTTCAGCGCAGACAGGCCGTCGAAGGAGGGAAGAGCATAATCCGCAAGAATCAGGGAAAAGTCACCCTGCTCGAGCGACGCAATGAAATCTGCCTGGGTTTCAACACGTGTCAGCTGGCAGATAATACCCGCGGTCTCGAGCGCTTCCCGAACAAGCTCTGCGTCCCTAGGGTCGTCTTCAAGATACAGAATACGCAAGGGAGGTGTCATGTCCGGCTAGTTCTTTTTCATGCTTCCAGGCGGCGACTCGTTTATAAGTGCCCAAAACACTCCGAGTTCCTTGACGGCGTTCACAAACTCATGGAAATCCACCGGCTTGACGACATAGGCGTTCACGCCCAGCTTATAACTCGCCACCACGTCCTTTTCTTCATGCGACGATGTGAGCACGACCACGGGAATCATCTTGAGCTTCTCATCCGATTTGATCTGCTGTAACACCTCCAGCCCATCGCGTTTGGGTAATTTCAAATCGAGCAGCAGGACTGCGGGGTTGTCATTCGAGCGCGTCTTGAAGTTTCCCCGACAATAGAGATAGTCCAAGGCCTCTTCACCATCGCGAGTAACAACAACCTCGTTGGCAAGTTTATATTCGTCCAGAGCCGTCAGGGTAAGCTCGACGTCGTTGGGGTCGTCTTCAACGATCAAGATACGTCCCAAAGTGCTCATAAGTCAGACTCCCGCGACTTGGAAAGTGAGAAAAAAAAGGTGGCACCCTTATCCACCAAGCTCTCAGCCCAGACCCTTCCTCCATGTCGGTGCACGATACGCTGAACGGTAGCCAGCCCTATGCCGGTGCCTTCAAACTCCTCGGGCCGGTGGAGGCGCTGGAACACGCCGAATAGTTTATTTGCGTATTTCATATCGAATCCGACTCCATTGTCCCGGATGGACACCACTACCTGATCTTGTTTTTGATCCATGCATGCTATTTCGATCTCGGCCTGCGGGCGCGTCTGCGTGAACTTGGCAGCATTCGAAATGAGATTGACGAGCGCGAGTCGCAGCATGGAGCGGTCGCCGTGCCAGTCGGGTAATTTACCAACTCTCCACACAATATTGCGCCCTCCGGCGTCCTGCCCTACCTCGGCTACAGCTTCCTGTACAAGATGCTGCAAGCTGAGCATCGTCATGTGCGTCTCGGCACGGCCTATTCTGGAAAAAGCCAGAAGGTCGTCGATCAGGTTGCCCATCCGACTCGCCGATTCCAAGATGATTGTCACATATCGTTGGCTTTTGTCATCCAGCAGTGAAGCGGCATGTTTCTTCAGAAGCTCGGTGAACCCGACCATATGGCGAAGGGGCGCGCGGAGATCATGCGATACGGAATAGGCAAATGCTTCCAATTCCTTATTAATTGTCTCGAGCTCAGTGGTTCGCTTTCCAAGTTGTTGGTTGAGCGTGCGAATTTCATGCTCCCGCCGATTGCGCTCGGTGGTGTCATTGTTGGTTTCCAGAATCGCAGCTGCCTCCCCCTGCTCGTCTCGACGCAAGGACCACCGGCTGGTCACCGTCACGCGGCTACCATCCGCCTTGGTGTGCTCGATTTCGCCTTCCCAGCGGCCGGTGCTCAGCAGTTCGGCATTGATATCTTCGAGCGGTGCGGGAAAGACGGTCTGCAGCAGATGGTGGGTAGTGATCTTGCCGACCACTTCCCCTCCCTTCCACCCGTATAGCTCCTCGGCTCCGCGGTTCCAGAAAGTGATGACGTCGTCCATGCCACGCACGGAAATGGAATCATGCGAGAGATCGAGCAGGCTGGCCTGCTGAGTTCTCTCGGCTACTTCCCTCTCGAGTTCATCGCGGGCTCGCAGAAGCTCCAGCTCGACTCGGCGCCGAACTGCGGTGAACCAGGTAAGAAGCGACGCAAATAGTACGAAAATGAAATAGTACGGAAGTTCAGAACGGGTAACGTAGAGAGTGTGAAGCGGCTCCGTGAAGAAGTAGTTGAAGGCCAAGGCTCCGAGAACAATCGCGAGAACGGCAGCCTGCATGTGCGCATACCAAACGGTTATGGCGATGGCGAACAGGAAAATCGGGAATTCCACTCCTCGGAAATCGTAGTGCTCGAGGACCAGCGCCCCCCCGAGCGCGACTGAGACAGAAAGAACCGCAAGGCCATAGCTTTGAATCGCAGAGAGGGGCTTTGGCGTTTGGAGTCTTTTCTGCACTGTGGCCTGCCTCGTAACAAGAGTTTGCGTCACAGACTACCCATTGTCTAATGAGAAACGGAGATCAGGTCACGGATGTGGCCTGGCGGACCGCGCACCTATACCATGGACGCAGCCTCGAGGTATGGATCCAATGACAGAGCCGCCGGGATATGCGCTGGAGAGCAGCCTGCGGGAAGGTGGGGAGTTCATTGTGCAGCGCGGTAACGGTGAGCGCATACTGCTGCGCCCTGCACGCCGCTCAGTAGAACCGCAACCGTTACTCGAGCGCGAAGCCAAGGTCGACGGAAACCTGCCATTGAGCAATCTTTCCGTCCTTGATGTAGCCCCGACTTTCCGTGACTTTGAACCATTTGAGATTGTGTACCGTGACGGCTGCTCGTTCCACCGCCGTCCGTACCGCGTCGTCCGCGCTCGAGGTCGAAGTGCCGGTAACTTGAATGGTCTTGTAGACATGAGAATCCATCATGAATCTCCTTGTCCCGAGTTGGGTGTGGCTTCGACGAACAGCCTACACCCCATGCGCCGAACTAGTTACAGATTCGCATCGATAAATGCCGCGAGCTGCGACTTGGACACCGCGCCGATCTTGGTGGCGACCACCTCGCCCCTTTTGAAGAGCATCAGCGTCGGGATCCCGCGCACCTGGTATCGAGCGGCCAACGCCTGATTCTCGTCGACATTGACCTTGGCCACGTTCAAACGGCCGGCGTAGCTCTCCGCCGAATCATCCAGCGCCGGCGCGATCATTTTGCAGGGTCCGCACCATTCGGCCCAGTAGTCGACCAGTACCGGGGTCGACGAATGCAGGACCTCGTCGGTGAATGTGGTCTCGGTCACGTGCTTGATTTTGCTGCTCACTAGAATTTCCTTGTTGAATGCCCAGGCGATATATTATTGTTCGTGATATCGATATTAAAGTACCAGTCAGTGAATTGAGTATTCGGATTTCTGAACCGTAGTGCTGAATAAGCTCCAAGCCATGCAGGTCTTCGTGCGAGTCGTGGAGACCGGCGCAATGGCGCGGGCGGCGGATAGCCTGCAAATGCCCAGGGCCACGGTCACCGGTTTGATTCAGCAACTCGAGGCCGAGCTAGGCGTTCAACTGCTGAATCGCACGACCCGACGCGTGAGCGTCACCACCGACGGCGCCGCGTACTACCCGCGCTGCGTCGCCATCCTCACCCAGGTGCACGAAACCGAAGACTCCCTAGCCCGCCGTCATGCCGCGCCCGGGGGACAGCTGCGCGTCGATGTACCGACGCTGATGGCACGATTGGTCATCGTCCCCGCATTGCCGAGCTTCTTTGCTCACTATCCCGATATCCATCTGCAACTCGCGTGCAGCGAGCGCCGAGCCGATCTCATTGAAGAGGGCGTGGACTGCGCCGTGTGGAGCGGTGAGCTTGAAGACTCGACCCTGATAGCGCGCCGTATCGGTCAGCTCTACTTCGGCACCTGTGCCTCGCCCGCCTATATTGCCGCCAACGGCCAGCCCCACCACCCTCACGAACTTACGGCGCATCGCTGCATCAATCACTTCTCGCCACGCACGGGAAAAACCTTCGAGTGGGTGTTCGCCAAAAACGGCGTGCGAATCCAAGCCTCTCAGCCCGGCGACATCGCGCTGGATGACCAAAACAGCTACGTGGCCGCCGCCGAAGCGGGTTTAGGTATTGCACAGATTCCGGCCTTCGTGCTCAAAGAGGCGATGGAGCGCGGCACATTGGAACTGGTGCTCGGTGATTGGGTGCCGGAGCCCGTGCCGCTCAACGTGGTTTACCCTGAGAATCGCCATCTCTCGAGCAAGATCCGTGCTTTCGTCGATTGGGTGGCGGAATTATTCGCCGATCATGACGGGATTCAGCTTCGCTCGACGCTGCGCAAGCGCAATCGGTAGCCGTGCGGCCATGCGCTGTCACTAATTCGGCAGCATCAGAACGAAACCATCGTTTTCGTAGGCGTAGAATCGCCATTCATGAACCGTCTTCGGTGTTCCCAAGATGACGAGTTGCTGGCGCAGCGTGGCGACGTCATTGAACACGTCCGCCGTCCTTATGAGGTTCTCGTACTTTCGAAGAAGGGCTTCGGAAGCGGGACCCGCAGCGGCGTAGGTGATCAGCACCTTCAGCGGCGCGTTGAAGGACTGAAGCTTATTCATCTTTTCACGGGCACGAGAACTGTCATTTTCGTGTTCTATTGCCACGGAAATCCAATTCGCATAAGTGGCATACTTCCCAGTCTCGTCCACGCCGCGCTCCTCGTACAGCATCCCGTCAAGCGTGTAGTACTCCTTGTTCCATGACAGCAACCCTAACTGCCTGGCGACTCTCGGATAAATGGTGGTTCGCATGAAGAAGTTATACGATTTGGTCTCGAAGCCCACCGCGGTACGAAAGCTGTCCTGCTCCGATTGCATGACGGCAACGAAGGCGTTTCTAAAGTCTCTAGGCGTAATCTTATTCATCGCGTGCCCTAAACCCATTGTCGCCATTATTGCTCGCTCCGAGCCGCGCAAGCATCAACGAAAGCTCCTCAGGACTCACATAGAGGTGTTCACACACCCGCCCCCACAACATCGCGGTCGGCACATTACGACCGCCGCGTTCCATCTGTGTCTGATGTAAGACGTACAAGACTACCCGCTCTTCTCGAGTCAACCCGTCCCGGATGTCAGGTATTGCCTTGTATCGGTCATCTACATCGTTGCCCGCCATTTTCAAAATATCTCTCTCATTGCTTGGCACGCTGATTTCGCTCGCGAGGGCAGCGCGATTGCCTCCGACCTTCGACCCGCCATTTAGCGCTACGAAGTATGGATAGTATGTCAATTCAATATAAATGGTTTGTATTATGCGCGCAACCAATTGATTATACTAATAGTTTGTGAATTCCACGCATGACAACTACGCTACGGAGACACCTATGAGAAACGCACGATCTACCTGGCTTGTGGTCAGTCCGTCGATTGCCATCGCCGCAATTTTCGCCAGTACCGTTCACGCCAAAGTCATCAGCGTTTCGGCGAACGGGTTTGAAGTTCGGGAACAGCTCAACGTCGAACTTTCCGCCGACAAAGTCTACGAGGCCATCCTGTCGCCGGCACTGTGGTGGAGCTCCGAGCATACCTACTCGGGAAGCGCCGGCAATATGACGCTGGACCCCCACGCAGGAGGATGCTGGTGCGAAAAGCTCGAGAAGGGTGGATCGGTCCAGCACCTTCAGGTGGTCTACGTCTCGCCAGGGCATGCATTGCGCTTGCGTGGTGCATTGGGTCCATTGCAGGGAATGGCCGTTGACGGCGCAATGACCTGGACTCTCAAGGACACGCCCAAAGGGACCGACATCACCTTGACCTACGCCGTCGGCGGTTACTCGAAGGGCGGATTCGCCGCTCTTTCCGCCGCCGTCGATCAGGTCTTGGCAGATCAGGTAGCGCGACTTCGAAACTCGCTCCAGGCTCCGTAGGCCACGTTGAGCAACCCGCAGACTTTGTTCTGTATGTCATATAAGCTTCGCGCAACGCATTATTGATTTCCATCGGCAAAGGAGACGGCTTTTGGAACGTCCTTTGAGATCGATCCGATGCCTCCTCCGGTAAATGAGGTGTCGTTTGCCTCGCCCGGGCGGTATGTGGGCGATGATGACTTCGTTGAGCCATCAACGCGGGTTTCGATCGAATGCCCAAACTGCGGCTTGGTGCAAGTATGCGGCGAGCGAACACCCAACCACAAAATAAGCTGCTGCCGATGCCGATCGGTGTTGGCGCACTGCGCCGCCAAAAGTCTCGACGCTACGTTGGCGTGTGCCGCCGCGGTGCTGCTTTTGTTGATTCCTGCATTTACCGAGCCGTTTCTGACCACGTCCATATTCGGCGCAACCCGCACCAGCACCCTACCCATGAGCGCGTTTGTCTTATGGCAGGAGGGCTGGCCTTTACTCGCGATCGTCGTTTTTCTTTTTCTACTGCTGTTTCCAGTCATGCGGTTTGGCGCGCTTGCCTGTGTACTGTTGTCGATTCGTCTAGACCAACGTCCGCGTTGGCTGGGATTCGTTTTTCGTATCGGTAACTCATTACAAACTTGGGCAATGCTGGATGTTTTTTTGTTGGGCCTTGGGGTGGCCTACGCTCGGCTTCACGCCTCCTTGCTGGTGACCCTGGACATTGGAGCCGTGTGCTTCATGGCTGCCACAGTGCTCTCTCTGGTATCGCGAGCCACGCTCGACAAAGCGCAGGTCTGGCAGCGAATCGCACCGGACAGCATCCCGAAAGCCGGGGATTCCGTCATCGCATGTCGATGTTGCAATTATTGGTTGCCCCGAGACCAGGAAGGAGGCCGTTGCCCGCGCTGCACCGCTATCGTGCGACATCGGCGGGCGAACAGCATACCCCGGGCCATTGCGTTGCTGATCGCCGCGGTTCTGTTGTATTTCCCGGCGAACCTCTATCCGATTGCGACGATACCGATCGATTTCAAGTCCACCGCTTATACGGTTCTCGGCGGCATCTTCGATCTTGCGAGATCGGAGCTGCTCGGGTTGGCGCTCATTGTCTTTTGTGCCAGTTTCGCGATACCGCTACTCAAGATGGTCGGGCTCGCTTGGTGTGTCGTATCTACGACTCGTCGATCGAACACCCACCTGATCGCCAAGACGCGAGTTTACCGGGTAATCGAGGAAATCGGCCGCTGGTCCATGGTCGACCCGCTCACGATTGCCTGTTTCGTCCCGGTTTTGCATTTCAACGGTTTCGTCAACGGGAGCGCCGAGGCGGCCGCGACACCTTTCGCGGCGGTGGCGATCTTGACGACGCTCGCAGTGAAGTGTTTCGATCCACGGCTGATGTGGGACGCGGCGGACCCCCGAGCATGACGAGCGCACCGGATCCGGAAAATGACTCGCCGCGAAGCAAGCGCCGGAAGACGTGGTCGCCCGGTCTCATTTGGGCGATTCCCCTCGCTGCTTTGATCATCGTCGCCTATCTCGGCATTCAAGCTTTTATTCACCGAGGAGAGGTGGTCACCGTAACGTTTCGGCGGGCCGCCGGTGCCCGACCCGGCGAGACAAAGGTCCTCTACCAGGGCGTCGAAGCGGGCCAGCTGATCAAAATCGTTCCGAACGAGGATGGCCGTCGCCTTGATTTCCAGCTGCGCCTCGTTCCGCAAGCGAAGGCTGGACTGAATTCCAATGCACTATTTTGGCTGATCGGAGCATCGCCGACGTTTGCGGACTTGAGTTCGCTGAGAGCGGTGGTTTCGGGGATCGCGATCGGCTACGCGCCCGGCGAGGGGGGTACGGCGCAGACCCGATTTGAGGGGCTCGACAGAGCGCCTATCGTGCTTCCGGGGGATAAGGGAACGCGGTATCTTCTGACCGCGCAGAGGTTGGGTTCAATCAACGAAGGATCCGTCTTGCTCTATCACGGGCAGCTTGTCGGCAAGGTGACAGAGGTCAAATTCAATGGCGAGGCAGGCTTCCTGTTGGAAGTGTTCGTCTTTGCGCCTTACGATTCGCTCGTTAAGCCGGGGGTTCGCTTCTGGAAATCCATTCCGTTGCGGATGTCTCTGGCCGGCGGCGGCCTCAATGTGACGGTGGCGCCGATCACTACGATTCTGGCCGGGGGCATCGATGTTGAACTACCCGCCGCAGGAGCCGATGCACCACAGAGCAAGCCCGAGTCCGAATTTAAGCTGTACGCTTCGCGCAGCGCCGCCCGGGAGGGCTTGTCAGGTCCCACTGTGCGTTACGACTTCACCTTCGACGGCGCAGCGGGCGGCCTCGATGAGGAGGCGGCCGTGACCCTGCTCGGATTTCAAATCGGGGAAATCGAAACCGCGCAACTTACCTATGATAAAAGAACCGAGAGACCATACACGCTCGTGACCGCCTTGCTGTATCCGCAACGACTGAACGTCACCGTTCCATCGGCCGGATCGAATGGAGACTGGCAGTCGGCCACGGACGCGAAGTTGCGCGGGCTGGTACGCAAGGGCTACCGGGCCCGACTTCAGCAAACTCCGCCACTGGTAGGCAACCAATCCATCGCACTCGTGGAAGTCAAAGGCGCGATCGCTGCCGATCTTGCGCACGATAGTCCAAATCCTCGAATTCCGAGCGCGCCGGGATCAACCGGTCTTGATGGCATCACGGCGCAAGCCGATCAGATTCTAGCCAAGATAAATCACATTCCGATCGAGCAAATCGGCCGGGACCTGCAAGAAGTGACGAGCCGACTGCGTGGCCTGGTTACCTCGCCAAAAATGGAGGAAAGCCTCGCACATCTGAACCATACGTTGGCAGAGCTTGACCAGATGGTCGGTGACGTGGAACCACGGATAGGCCCGCTTGTGACCGAGTTGAATCAGGCGGCGGCACAAATCACGGCTACCGCCTTGGCCACGCATCAGCTGTTGGACAGCGACGGCGCGGGGCAAGGCGACAGCCTGACACAGACATTGCAGCAGCTGAACGAAGCGGCCCGTTCCATACGCACTTTAGCGGACTACCTTGGCCGACATCCCGAAGCACTGATCCGCGGCAAAAGGCCGGAAAAATGACAACACAGCATTCGACCTGGATGGGCACGGCGGCGGGCCTGCTCGCTCTCCTGCTGATAGCGTGCCACAGTGCACCGACGCGGATCTACACGCTTTACTCTGTGCCACCCGTCTCAGCGATCACTCCATATACAGGGCCCGCGATTCGCGTCGACGCGGTGCATGTGCCGCCCGCGCTGGATCGAATCGAAGTGGTCAGCGATATCGCCCCCGGGGAACTCAAGGTTAGCGACCTCGATCATTGGTCCGCGCCGCTTGCTCAGGTCGCAAAGCAGGCGCTGTCAGCGGATATGGTCGCGCGCCTGCCGTCGGGTCGCGTAATATTTCCGAACCTTTCGAAACCCGAGGGGACGCTCGGTGTCAACGTGGATATTCTGGATTTCAGGTTCGATACGAGCGGCGCCTATCTCGAAGCGAGCTGGATCATCACTGCAAGGAATCCCGACACAGCCTCGCGGCGCGGAACGGGTCGCTTCCGCAGGGGAGGTTCGGGCGCGGATGCCCGTGCCACCGCGGATGCGCTGAGCGCATTGCTCGCTCAACTCGCGGACCAAATCATTACAGACCTATCTAACGATAGGTAACCCGCCTTGACGATGGTCGGAGCGGACGCCGAAAAGTCGGCGGCGAACCGATATCCCTGTTAGCCTCGAGGGAGGGGACCTGTCCGGGGAGCACGGCGTATGGAAAATTATCCCAACTCGAACGCCACGTTTGAAGCTGAAGTCATCGGTCGTTTCGGCATTTTTCCGAATTTCTTCCGCTCAGCTCGTGCCGCGCCAGAGCTCCTTGAACAGCTCTGGGGTTTTGCCAAGGCCGGTTATCTTGACAACCCGATGCCTCCGGTTTTCAAGGAGCGGCTGTTTGTCTGGCTGTCTCGATTCTGCCCCATCCGCTACTGCATCGTGCGACATGTTGGATTCCTGCTGGGCGAAAAACATGGGCGCGCGGCAGGGGATGCCGCCGCCGGTGCCCAGACCATCGACGAGGTGATCGAGCTGCTGCGCCGACCTCCTCCCTGGAGGCGAGATATGGCTCTGGTCTATGCCAGTCTGGAGGCAGCCCCTGGCGCCCTCGAGCATTGGCCTGTTTCCGGCAGCCGCGAGGAAGATGAAATCTTCGCCTGTGCGGCCATCATGTTTGTGGAGCCTGCTCGAAGCGATTCCGCGAGACGCGCCCTCATTCGCGTCCTGGGGCCACGCGAGTACGAGCTCTTCAGCGGGTGTCTTGCCTTTATTCGCACGGCACACTACTGGACGATGCTTCATCCTGAGATCGAATCCGAAGACGACATGCTCGAACTCATGCGCAGCCATGAGGAGCTTGCAATATTGCTGTTGGAGGATCCGGAGGCGAATCGTTCTGAGATGAGCGAGCGCATGTTTGCGGAGCTCACCCACCTGCGTGACCTCAATGAGCGCCAGGAACTACAGAAGGCAAAGCAGGCGCTCGAGGAAAAGGATCGCCAAAAAGATCAGTTCATAGCGATGCTCGCGCATGAATTGCGAAACCCGCTCGCCGCCATCCGCATTTCTGCGTACGCTCTGCGCCGACTGGATCTGCAGGACAATCGTGCGGGGCCCCTGGTCGAGCGAGTCGACCGCCACACCACGGCGATCGCCCGAATGCTCGAGGATCTATTGGACGCCTCGCGCATAGCCTTTGGAAAAATATCCGTCCAGCTTGAGCCATTCGATCTGCGAAGTCTCTTAACTGACGCACTCGATGAGCAACAGCCGCACGCCCGGCAGGCAGGGTTGCAATTGATTGCTCGGATAGGCGACAACATTTGTATTGTCAACGGCGATCGCGTTCGACTGCGACAGATCGTTGACAATTTATTGTCGAACGCAATCAAGTTCACTCCCGCCGGCGGCAGCGTGGAGTTGACTCTCGCAGTTGAGAATGAGTCGGCGGTGGTCTCTTTTCGTGACACCGGAATAGGCTTTGAGAGCGCATTTGCGGAAAAACTCTTCGAACCCTTCATCCAGCATGAGCAGGGTCGCGATCGCTCCGTCGGCGGCTTGGGATTGGGACTGGCGATTGCCGCACGACTGGCGCGACTTCAAAATGGTTCGCTGACAGCTGCGAGCCCCGGGATGGGTCGAGGCGCGCTGTTCACGCTAACCATACCCATCGCTCCTCGACTCAATGGCGGCCCAGTCGACAGTCGCTCGATCGAGCGATTTGGTCGGAAGTCAGTGCTTCTAGTGGAAGACAATGAGGACGTTGCCGATGGGGTTGCCGAATTGCTGAGACTACAAGGCGTCTCCGTGCGCGTGGCCTACGACGGTCCGTCAGCAATCAAGAGCGCTTTGGATGCTGTCCCCGATGTCATTTTATGCGACTTGGGATTGCCAGGAGGGATGGACGGATTTGCGGTAGCCCGCGCCTGCCGTGCTGAGAATTCTCTTCGAAACGTGCGCTTGGTGGCCACTTCCGGCTACAGCTCCGCAGAGGATCACGCGAGCGCAGCAACCGCCGGTTTTGATTCCTTGATGATCAAGCCGCTTACCGAAGAATCGTTGTACGCGCTGATTCGCTGACATTTCAGCGGCCACCGCTATCTCCGCTGGGCTGGCCCACCCTTCCCCCCGGGTCAATCACTCGCTCGGAACGAAAATCCACAGCAGTAGGTACAGCAGCAGACCGGCCCCCGCGCAGATAAACAGGACGGCAAACAGCAGCCGCCATACCCAGGCTTCCATACCCGTCGATCGCGCGATTCCGCCGCACACGCCGCCCACCCACCGGTCGTCGCGGCTGCGTCGAAAGCCATTTACAACGGACGCGAGCGGGTGATTGGAGCGCGTTTTCTCGGTGTTCAGAAGACGATCCTTCGCGAGCTTAAATTCCTCTTCCGTCAAGCCACCGTTGGCGCGGAGCTCCGCAAGTCGACTAAGTTCATCAGCCAGCGACGCCATGGGCACTCCTTGAGATGAATTTACCCCCCTATAGAACACCGCAATCGAGAAAAAGTCGCACTTAAGTATTCTGAAGGGTCCACGGGACGGTCGGTAGGACATGTCGCCCATGACGGCTCGTGGGTACGCCTCGAAGGCCTGCTTGGCGTCCCGCGGGATGTACTTGTCCGATACAATCGGACGTCGGCAACCACAAGGAAAACATACGTGCGCTTCTCTGAGCTCATTCCAGGAGTCGTGATCCGAACGCCCCCGCGACTTGTCACCGCTAAAGAGATGGTCGAGTTTGCATCGCGCTATGATTCCCAGTGGTTTCACGTCGATCCGGTACGTGCAAGCGAGGGGCGATGGAAAGGGCTGATAGCAAGTGGGTGGCACACGTGCGCCATCGCAATGGAATTGATGGTGCAAAACGTCCTATCAGGATCCGAAGCATTCGGTTCATCCGGGAGCGATTCGATAAAGTGGCTTCATCCGGTGCGTCCCGAAGATACAGTAGCCCTTCGCTTCGAGGTGCTTCGCTCGAGCAAGTCGCCGTCCGGTCGCACGGGAATACTGTTGTCGAAGTCGGAGCTTTGGAACCAGAGCGACCGGCTTGTCTTTACAATGCAGGGGACGACGCTGTTCGATGTAAAGAAATGAATGGCGGGCCGATCGTTGCCACGAGCGAAGGCTATGGCACCGGCACCGACTTCAACTTGTAAACCACCCCTTCTTTCATCACGAAACTGACCTGCTTCATGAGGCTGATGTTCTCGAGCGGATTGCCGTCGACGGCGACCAGGTCCGCATACTTGCCCTGCGTGATGCTGCCCAAGTCCTTCTCGCGCTTCAGCAGCTGCGCGGCACTGATGGTCGCCGCCTGCAGAACGAACATCGGCGGCATGCCGGCATCGACCATGAGCTCGAACTCATGCGCGTTATCACCGTGCGGGTACACGCCGGCGTCGGTGCCGAACGCGATCTTGACGTGCGCCTTGTAGGCGCGTCCCGCAGTGGCCTGAATCAACGGTCCGACCGCGAGCGCCTTGGCGGCCACCTGCGGCGGGTAGTATCCCGGGATCTTCGCCTGACGCATGACATAGTCGCCGGCGATGATGGTGGGCACCAGCCAGGTGCCGTGCTGGATCATGAGTTTCATGTCTTCATCATTCAGAAACGTGCCGTGCTCGATCGAGTCGACGCCGCCCAATACCGCGCGGCGTATGGCCTCCGCGCCGTGTGCATGCGCGCCGACCACGAAGCCATAGTCGTGAGAGGTTTCGACCACGGCCTTGATCTCTTCCAGCGTCATCTGAGGATTCTCGCCGTTCATGCCTTCATCCATCACGCCGCCGGACGGCATGATCTTGATGACGTCGTCGCCCTGCTTGTAATGCTGGCGCACGGCCTTGATGGCATCGTCGGCGCTGTTGATGATACCGACCTTGGGACCTGGGTCACCCGCCAGATCCATGCGATAGCCATTGCTGAAATCGGCATGACCGCCGGTCGAGCCGATGGCCTGGCCGGCCGTGAAGATGCGGGGCCCGACGACAACGCCTTCGTTGATGGCATTGCGCAGCGCCACCGATTCGTTGGCGATGTCCCCAAGGTTGCGCACCGTCGTGAATCCCGCCATCAGGGTCTTGCGCGCGTACACGGTCGAGCGCACGGCGTAGTCCGCGACATTCCAGCGGAAGGCGTTTGCATAGGTCGCCTTGTTGAATTCCATGGTCAGATGCACATGGCTGTCGATCAATCCCGGGAGGCAGGTCTGGCTCGAGAGATCGATTTCCCTCGCGCCTGCCGGCGCCGTCGTGCCCGGCGACACCTCGCGGATCCGGCCGCCCTCCATCACCACCGTCGTGGCCCCGAGCATCTTGCCGTTGATCGAGTCGAGCAAGCGGCCGCAATGCAAGGCGGTCACCACCGGAGCGGTGGTACCGGGGGCCGAAGCGGGAGCGCCCGGCGTGTCCGCGGCGATACCTGCTGCGGGGATCCCGAACATCACGGCAATGAAGGTGGACAAGGCAGAAAGCTTCATGGACATCCGACTCCTCACTTTCTAAGACCAATCTCGTCCGCAATGATGAACGCTTGAATCGCCTTCACGTCGTCGACGGACAGCGCGTCCTTGAAGGACGGCATCCCAGCATACGATAACGCACCCTCGAGGACGATGTTTTGGAACGCGGCTTGCGTAGCCGGGGGCAGGTT
>JAXDQI010000187.1:0-3589 GCA_034667965.1 Gammaproteobacteria bacterium | reverse complement strand
GATGCCGACGATGGCCTTGATGCCCTTGAAGCCATACTTCCAGGGCACGATCAACCGCAGCGGCGCGCCGTTCTGATTGGGCATCGCCTTCCCGTAAAGCCCGACCGCGATGAGGGTGAGCGGATGCGTGGCTTCATCGATGCGCAGTCCTTCGACATACGGCCATTCGAGTACGCGCGACCGTTGTCCCGGCATCTGCTTGGGATCGTATAGCGTCTTGAACTCGACGAATTTAGCCTTCGATGTGGGCTTGAAGCGCTTCAACAGATCACCCAGAGGAAATCCCACCCAGGGGACGATCATCGACCACGCCTCCACGCAGCGCATGCGGTAGACGCGCTCTTCCAGGGGATGCGGCTTCAAGATGTCTTCGAGGGTGTACGAGCCGGTGACCTCGGCCTCACCGGAAACGGTCACCTTCCAAGGTTGCGGTCGAAACGCCTGCGAGTTCTGCGCCGGGTCTTCCTTGTCGGTGCCGAATTCGTAGTAGTTGTTGTAGGTGGTGATGTCCTTGTAGGAGTTGGGTGCATCGGTGACGGAGAGCGCGGCGTTGCGCGTGTAGGTCAAGGCGGCAGGGCTCGATTGGGCGAACGATTCGCCCCACCGACCCAGTGTCTGGGCGGCGGCCAGCCCCACGCTGCCGGCGAGCAAAGCGCGTCTGGACACGTACTTGTCATGGGGCGTGATGTCCGAGGGCACGATCCTGGCAAGTTGGGGGAAAGTCTTCCGCATGCTGGCTCCTCAAATGGTCGGTTCTGAAGAATAGACCGGGTGAGCGGATGTTTTGTTGCAATCGCGCGACCACATGGAATGCCCGGATAGGCTCCTATGTCCAATCCGCCACCGGAATTCCGGTCGCGGTGGCCGCGCGGCGTGCGGCGGGGCTGCCGTTGACCAGAAGGGCGCGGTCTGCCTCTCGGAGGTGGGGAATGTCGGACCGGCTGTTGCCATACGCAATCACAGGCAGGTTGGGATACTGAGCCCGCAACCATGCGAGACACCGCGACTTCTCCTCGTCGCGGCGGTTGGGGGTTCGAAGCGCGCCGTCCAGGCGATCCTCTTCGGAGGCGATATGACGCCATTGCACCTCGGTGCATAGCGTAAGGTCGAAACCCAGCAGTCGCCCGATACCAGGTACGTACAGGTCGGGGCTCGCCGATAACAGGACCAGACGGTCACCGGCAGCACGATGCGCCTCCACGGCGGCCAGTGCCGCCGGCCGAAACACCCGCCGCCGTTTGAGACCTGCGACGAACGATTCGGCCCATGCCTCGATCGTCGAGCGCAAATCTCCGCCCATGATCGCGCGAATGACCCGGGATTTCAGCAGGCCGCGGTCGCGATGAGCTAAGTAGGCGGCGATGGCGAGGGGTAGGCGCCACAGGGCCAGCAATCGCACGGGATGCCGCAGGGCATAGCCGGTCAAGAAGGGCAGCAGCGTGTCGCGCCAGGTCAACGTCCCGTCGAGATCGAATATGGCGACGCAGGGTCCGATTGAGGCAGCGTGTGGGGCGGTCATCGCGGCAATATAGCCGCCTTCGGCATGCTGTGCCGCGTCACTGATTCCTCGTGCCCCTGTTCTTCATCGGCGTTACTCTCGTGCTCTTGCGGTCACGGCCGCAGTCCATCCTCAGGACAACCTATCGAGGGGCACATGAACACATCTTTGCAAGACGAGCAAACCTCATCTCAAGCGCGAATCCCGGTTGCGGTGTCCGAGCGCCACGTGCACCTCACTCAGACCAGCATCGAGCAGCTGTTTTGCGACAAATACCAATTGCACGAGCATGCTCGCGTCTCGCAGCCAACGGAGTTCGCGGCCCGCGAGACGGTGACTTTGGTCGGCCCCCGGGGTCGCATCGCCAACGTTCGAGTGATCGGACCGGCGCGGGAAGAAAATCAGGTCGAGATCTCGCAGACTGACGCGTTGGCGCTCGGTGTCGGCGCCCCGTTGCGGGAGTCGGGCGACACCAAGGACTCGCCGGGCATCGTGGTTGAAGGGCCCCGCGCGTGCGTGCGACTCGAGCACGGTGTAATCCGCACGCTGCGTCATATCCATCTAGCCACCGCCGAAGCCGCTCGCCACGGGCTGAAGGACAGAGACCGCATCGACGTGACCAAAGAGGGCGCACATCCGCGCACGCTGTTTTGCGACGTGCTGGTTCGAGTATCCTCCGCGTGCAGGTCGGAGCTGCATCTCGACCCGGACGAGAGCGATGCCGCCGGATTGCACAAGGGCGCTTACGTCGCGATCAAGCGCAAGCCATAATCTTTCCATCGGCGCTGTGTCTCGGGAGCCCAGGCTTCCGGGTGTAGGAGGCGCCCTACAAAATGCTGCGGTCGGGCGGCTCTATGTGCCACCTGGGTCCCATGCCACATTAGTTTTTTTTGAATTCAAGAGCGGTGGGCAAATGCTGATCAGGGTGGGCTATGAGTTGATATACGAGCTCGCCCAGGCGACGCCCATGATTCTCAATTTGAACGTGCATTACAGTCGCAGCCAGGACCTGGTGCGAGCCGATACCATCGTGATGGATCCCGCAGTGCCTTTGTCGATGTACCGGGATGGATTCGGCAACTGGTGCACCCGCGCCGTTGCGCCGGCCGGCCGGTTCTGCATCACGGCGGACGGCTTGATCGCCGACAGTGGTCTTGCGGAACCCGCTTTTCCGCATGCATTCGAGCACACCGTAGAATCCCTGCCCGACGAAACCCTGGTGTACCTGCTGCCCAGCCGATATTGCGAGACCGAGCTCGTGGCTCCCACCGCCTGGGCGATGTTCGGCGGCATGATGCCGGGCTGGAATCGGGTGCAAGCCATAGTCGACTACGTGCACGGCCTCATTGCCTTCGACTATCAATGCGCTCGTCCGACCAAGACCGCGTGGGAAGCGTTCAACGAGCGGCGGGGCGTGTGCCGCGATTATGCGCATGTGGCCATCGCATTGTGCCGTGCCCTCAACATCCCGGCGCGTTATTGCACCGGCTATCTCGGCGATATCGGCGTTCCGCCTGTGGATGCCCCGATGGATTTTGCCGGTTGGTTCGAGGCCTACCTCGGGGGCGCGTGGCACACCTTCGACCCGCGCAACAATCAGCGCCGGATCGGCCGGGTTTTGATGGCGCGCGGTCGCGACGCGGCCGATGTGGCGATCAGCATGACCTTCGGCCCGAATACACTGTCGAAATTCACGGTTTGGGCCGATGAAGTGGTCTCCGCATGATTTAGGCTAGAATCTGCCGCCACAGTCGGGCCGTTTCACGAGGAGCTTCATGAAGTACAGAGTCGGATCGCCCACCGGGCGAGTCGCCGGGATGGTGTGCATGTTTGCCTTAGCCTGGGGCGGCGCGCCGGTCCCCTTGCTCGCGGCCGGGTCGCAGCCGGTCGCCGCGGCGGGATTCACCTTCGTGAAATCGCTCGGCGGAATCGACGAATACCACCTTGACGGCAATGGTCTTACCGTCTTGCTGGTGCCGGATCATTCAGCCCCCGTCGTGACCTTTCAGGTGACCTACCGGGTGGGCTCGCGCAACGAGGTGACCGGGACCACCGGCTCGACCCACATCCTCGAGCACCTGATGTTCAAAG
>JAXDQI010000186.1:0-6271 GCA_034667965.1 Gammaproteobacteria bacterium | reverse complement strand
CGCGCCGTATCCGGGAATCACGTCGTATCGGGATCGATGCCTGGCTCGGCCCGCGTGGAAGCGGACCATCGAGGCGTACTGCGCGCGGGTCGAGGCGGGATAGATCGTCATCGTCGGCCAAGACGCGTCCAAAGCCACCTAATACAATATTGTTCCCCACCGTCCGTCTTCACGGATGCAATGAGCAAATCAGCCCCCGATAGGCATGAAGCATATGATGGCGACCTGCGCACGGTCGAAGCCTTTAGACGCGAGACACCGCGGCTGCGCGCCTGGCTGCGACGCAATGCTACCGCCTGGCAGAGTATTGACGATCTCCTGCAGGATCTGTTCCTAGAACTGATTCTGGCGAATCGGGCGGCGCGCCGAGTCGAAGACATGGGAGCGTGGCTCTTCCGCGTGGCGCGCAATCGAATCACGGACGCGCTGCGGCAACGTCAACCGCTTAACCGCGCAGTGTCTATTCTATCGTTGCCAGACCCGATCACGTCCGGCATGGACCAGTCAATCGCCGCGTCCGAAACCGCCGGTCCGGAGGCCGACCATCGACGTTCCATATTTGTGCATCATCTGGTCTCGGCACTACAGGAATTGTCTGCAGAGCAGCGGAGCGTGTTCGTATCCCATGAGATCGACGGCTTAAGTATCGCAGAGATCGCGCAGCGCGACGGCATCGGAATCAATACGGCCCTGGCTCGCAAACGCTATGCCGTCCTCCATCTTCGCAAGAAGCTGGCGGCATTCCAAGAACGCTATTTCACTGACTGATTGGAGGAACTATGTTGCGACCCTGGTTGATTCGTGGCTTCGGTATTGCATTGGTCATCGCGATTGTGCTGGCCGGATTCGGTAACGCGGTTCTCTATCTCTGGAATGACGTAGGACCGGCCGTGTTCGGACTGCGCACCATTTCTTACTGGCAAGCCGTGGAATTGCTTGGCCTGTGCTGGATCTTCTTTGGTAGCTGGCGTGCGTTTCCCAGATTTCCCAAACGAGCTGACGATACACGAGAGCATCGGCAGGTTCGCCTGACTGTCGCGGACCAGGAAGCTGCGCGAGATGCTCTTGGCAATCCGGAGGTAAAATGAAACTAATCCACCATAGTTGGACGATTGTCCACCACAAGTGGACGGGGCGGCCTGATCCGAAATTCCCTTGGATGATACTAATGCTCGCATGCTAGAGAGGCCTGGCATCGAGCCAGCGATGGTCCAAAGGGGAGCGAGAAATGATCCATGCCGATGATGGTTCCTTGTCTGAGGAACAGCGCTTGATGCGCGACAGTTGCCGTGCGTTCGTCGATGATGTTGTGACGCCGTTCATCAGGTCTCACTGGCAGCGTGAGTGGGATATGACGCCTGGGGAGCGCCTGCCTCCGTCCATTCTCGAACGCGCAGATTCGATCGGAATTCGCACGTTGGGCGTCCCGGAGCAATATGGCGGCGTCGATCTTGAACGCGAGACCGAGGTTCGCACGCTCGCCTTGATCGCGGAGGAGGTCGCACGCGGCGACTCCGGCCTTGCCGACAAGCTGGTGCAGAACTGGAAGGTGTCCATATTGCTCCGCGAGTTCGCTCCCAAGCACCTTCAGGAAAAATGGTTCCCAAGGCTGGTGCAAGATCCGAAGTTTCTATTGGCGCACTGTCTGACGGAGCCCCGCGGCGCGTCCGACCGCTGGCTGCCCTACAACGTGCCGGAGGCAGCCATGCACACCAAGGCTGTGCTGGACGGCGATCACTGGGTCATCAACGGGCGCAAGCAGTTCATTTCCAACGGCTATGACGCCGGTCTTTACGTCGTCTATGCCAACACCGACCCGTCGGTCGGCATGCTGCAGGGAACGTCGAGCTTCCTGGTGCCTCGAGACACGCCGGGCTTCACCGTCACCAAATGCAACGAGACCATGGGCTGCCGGTTCATGAACAATGGCGAACTCGTTCTGGAGGATTGTCGCGTCCCTGCCGACCATCTGCTGGTGAAGAATGCCGCCCTGGGTAGTGCCGGACAGTATTTCCGGGCCGGAAAGATCATCCAGGCGGCCAAGAACCTGGGCGTGGGTGTGGCCTGCTTCGAACGGACGGCGGACTATGTCCAGAACTATGTCCAGGGTGGTCGTATCCTGATCAAGCACCAGGCTGTGGCGCTTCGCTTGGCAGACATGGCTACGCGCATCGAGGCGGTCCGGTCGCTCACCGAGCGGGCATCGAAGGCGGTCGATGAGGCGCACCACGAATCAGACATCCTGTGCAATATGGCGAAGGTCTACGCGTCCGAGGAAATCATGAAGGTCGCCACGCACGCGCTGGAGCTCCATGGCGGCAACGGCGCAATGCTCGAATTCGGCGTTGAGAAGCTGTTCCGCGATGCCGCGATTTTCCTTCATATGGACGCAACGGTTGACGTCAGCCGGATGAAGATCATCAAGAATATGTTCCCTGAAACGGCCGGCAAATATGCGGGACCGGAAAAGTGATATCGGCAGCCCTGGCGGAGCGACTAGAGGGCGCAATCACGCATGAGCTACGGAGATCGGAATGGCAAAAAAAGGCGTCGCTGAGCAAGTGAAGTTCCGGCCCGATCGTTCTGATCGGCAGGGTATCTCCTCAACGCCGTTCCGATCCTACGCGCTCGAACGCTCCGTCAGCGCCCGTTTTCATATTCGGCGTGTGGAGAACACTCAGCGGCTCTATCCTGCGCACAAACACGACTATTTTCAAATCCTCATCTACATGAGCGACGCCCCGGCGCTGAGAATCGGGCTGAGGTCGCACAAGCCACAGCGGGGCTCAATCTACTTTGTCGCACCGATGGTCCCGCATCAGATAAGGGTCGATCAGTCAACCCGCCACGTCGTCATCTATTTCGATCTCGACTTCATCCGTCCGAGCATCACGCGGTCCTATCCGGTGACGGAACTGGTCCGCATGGCGCCGGAACTGACGCCTTTCGCCTGGCAGAACCATGTGGATTTCCACCTCGACCGTGCTCGTATGGATCGCGTGGAACGCTCGATTACCTCCATGATCGGGCAATATGAGGCGTCACGGATATGCTCACTGGAGATCATCCGGGCGGAGCTTGCGCTCATGCTCGCCTTCCTCTGCCAGGACTATGACGCGGAATTCGCGGAACTCTCGGCCAAACTGCCCGTAATGGGCCGGGATAGCGGCCACATGCGCCGCATTGCGGATTTCATCGGCGAGAACTACACGCGCAATCCGAGCATCCTAGAGGCAGCAAATGCAGCGCGCCTTTCCAAAAGCCGCCTTTGCGCCCTGATTCGTCAGTACACGGGCACCACCTTCAAGACGTTGATCCGTGAGATGCGTATCGAAGAGGCGCGTGAGCGGCTGGTTCTGACCGACGACACCATCACCCAGGTCGCTTACGCTGTCGGCTACAATGACGAAAAATATTTCCTGCGCTCCTTCAAGAATTCAGTGGGCATGACGCCAAGCACTTATCGCCTGAAGCGAGCGAAATCATGAGCGCATCGGTTCATTTTCGACTCAACGGCTCGGACATCAGCCTGGACGACCATGGTGACGAGCCGTTGCTTTTCGCCCTCAGAAACCGGTTGAACCTAAAGGCGACGCATTTCGGCTGCGGCTTGGAGCAGTGCGGCGCATGCGTGGTCAACATAAATGGGCAGGCGAAATATTCCTGCACGTTTTCGGTGTCCGCTCTGGCTGGTTCCATTGTCACGACAGCCGAAGCGCTCCCCGCTGACCCGGTTGGCGCGGCCCTGCTGGAGGCGTTCGAGGTGGAGCGTGCCGGTCAGTGTGGTTACTGCCTCGCCGGAATCCTGATGAGCGCGTACACGCTCCTGAAGACCGAGCAACATCCGACCCGCGAAGCCATCGTCTCGGTGCTCGACCGGCATCTCTGCCGCTGCGGCGCTCATGGCGGAATCCTGCGGGCCGTCGAGCGGGCCGCCGCGACCTTGGTGGATGCGTCGGCATGACTCGGAGCGTGCTGCCCAGGAGCATTCAGGATACTCCCGTTCTGGGCCGATGGATTTCGCTCGCCCGGCAGGGACGCGTGGCGGTCTACACCGGAAAGGTCGAACTCGGCCAGGGGATCGCCACCGCAATCGCGCAAATCGCCGCCGAGGAACTGGAGGTGGCGGTTGAGAGGATCGATATCGTGCCGGTGGACACTGACCAATCGCCGGACGAGGGGATCACCGCCGGAAGTCTGTCGGTAGAGGTGTCCGGAGCGTCCGTGCGGTTGGCGGCGGCGCAGGCGCGGGCGGCTCTACTCCAGGCGGCCGCAGCCCGACTCGGCATCAATGCGGACGCCCTGTCCTGCGTCGACGGCACCATTCTCCGTAGGGGAACCGCGACCGAGCTCGACTACTGGTCCGTTTCGGCCGACGTGAATTGGCAGCAGCACATCACAGCCCAGGTCCCGGTCAAACCGGTCCGGGACTATTCGATCGTCGGAAGAAACACCCCACGCGCTGACTTGCCGGCAAAACTCTCGCGCGGTGGCTTCATTCACGATATGTCGCTAGAAGGCATACTGCATGTCCGGATCGTCAGACAGCCCTTCCGGTCCGCGCGGCTCGCGCAGCTGGATGAGGTATGGATGAAGCGGTACCCCGAGGTCGCCGTGCTTCGGAAGAAAGACTTTCTCGCACTCGTGGGGTGCGACGAATACCTGGTGCATCGGGCGCATGAAGAAGCCGAAAAGTTTGTCGTTTGGGAGGAGGTTCCCGATCTGTGGCGGCCGGCTGACACGCCGGCTGCACGAGTTGTCCATCTGCAGTCGGCTGGGGGGACTTCGACGGCTGGAGCGCAGGCGCTCTGCGCACGTTATTCCCGGGCGCCCATTGCGCACGCGTCGATCGGGCCCTCTTGCGCGCTCGCTCATTACCAGAGCGGACGGCTTACCGTGTGGACACACTCGCAGGGCATATTCGCTCTCCGCGGGCAGATCGTCAGATGCATGGCGCTCGAGCCCTCGCTTGTCAGGGTTGTCCACGTCCATGGTTCCGGATGCTACGGCCACAATGGCGCTGACGATGCAGCACTCGACGCGGCCATCGTCGCGATGGAATTCGCCGGGCGGCCGGTGCGGGTGCAGTGGTCTCGCGAAGACGAACTCAGTCGCGGACCGGTCGGGCCGGCAATGTCAGCCACTGTGGAAGCCGAACTGGATGAGGTCGGCCGCGTGGCTGCATGGAGACTTTCCGTGGTCAGCGCTCCTCATGCCCAGCGGCCGGGCTTCGGCGGCTACGTGAATCTCAGTTCGGCGGAGGCGCTCGACAGCGACCAAAGCCCCAAGAGGGTGGAGGACCTGCCGGAGGCGGCAGGCGGTGGCGCATCACGCAATTCTGTCGCGCTCTACGATTTCCCGAACCAGGAGGTGCGCGTTCAGCTCGAGACGGCGAGCCGTATTCGGACCTCGTCCCTGCGCTCGCTCGGCGCACATCTGAACGTCTTTGCCATCGAATCCGCGATGGATGAGCTATCCGCGATGATCGGGGCGGATCCGTATGAATTCAGACTGAGCCACCTAACGGATGAGCGCTGCCGCGCAGTTTTGATCGGTGTTGCCGAGATGAGCGGCTGGCCCGGCGGACATTCGGCCGGCGAAGGGCGTGCCTTGGGGATGGGCGTCGCCCGGTACAAGAACCGGGGGGCGTGGCTCGCCGCCGTAGCTCAGGTCGCGGTCGACGAGGAAGTCCGCGTCGAACGGCTCTGGCTTTGCGTCGACGCCGGGCTGATTGTGAATCCGGAAGGCGCTCGGAGTCAGATCGAGGGTGGCGCGATCCAGGCTCTGAGCTGGGCGGTCAAGGAGGGGCTAAAGATCGAAGACGACCGTATACCACCGCTGAACTGGCTCAGCTATCCGATCGTGAAATTCTCCGAGGTTCCGCTGATAGAGACGCGGTTTGTCGTCGACCCTGCGCACCAATCCCTCGGTGCGGGCGAGGCGGCGCAGGGACCGGTGACCGCAGCCATAGGTAACGCAGCCTCAAAAGCCCTTGGTGCGAGGATGCGCGACCTGCCGCTAACGCGAGATCGGCTGCTCAGTTTCCTCTTGGAGAACTGAGTGTATGCCTCGCTGGTCCATGCCCAGACGCCGCTGCGGGTGATCAGTTTCCCCGGCGGGGCGAACCTGCCGCTGTGGGTGGCCGAGGACAAGGGGTTGTTTGCGCGTGAGCGGCTCGCGGTGAAGCTAAGCCCTACCCCGAACTCCGTTGTGCTGGTCCAGAGCCTGGTCAAGGACGAGCAGGACATCGCGATGGCTGCGTTCGACAATG
>JAXDQI010000185.1:0-4962 GCA_034667965.1 Gammaproteobacteria bacterium | reverse complement strand
TGGCAGAAATCTCATCGGGTGAAAATTTCACCCTCTTACAGCGCGCATCGCTTGATCTACAATCCGGCAAAGCATGATCAGCAATCGTTCGGCAAAGCATGATCAGCAGCCGGGAGGAACTAGATGCCGACCCCGCTTGACCTACCTACTGCGCGCCATGTCACTCGCGAGATGGATTTTCCCGCATCACTCGGCCCGTGCGCTAAATGGGGCAACCGCGAGTTTCGGTTGGCAACACCGGTCATCGAAGCACACTTGCTCGAACCGAACGACGACGTTCGCCGTCGCCTTAACCAGGACATCCTGCTGGCTGTCGAAATCGATGATATCGAGCCGCTTACCGATAGTCAGCTAGCTGAGCGATTGAGGGCGCCGGACCTGCGAACGCGGTTCTCGCTTGAACTTCCCTTGCTCGCAAGACGTTCGGCTGACACGCTTGAAAGGGCGCTCGCCTTCGACGCGAACAAGGCCATCAGGGGCAAGAAGTCGAACGGCAAAAACGCCAAAGGAAAGCGTTACGGGCGAGCGCCCCGCGTGTAGACCGCAGGGAACTCATGCGGGTGAAGAATCCACCCCCTTCCCGCCGCCGTCGCCGGATCTACAATTCGGGAAGTGTGATCAGCGTCTCGGAGCCCCCAAAATGATGGCACCGCAAGTCCCTTCTATAAAGCTTCGTGCCGCCCGTTTGGTGGCCCTTCCCGAATGGCTTGGTGCTTGTGCCAAATGGGGTGACCGTGAGCGCCGGATCGCGGCGGCCGTTGTAAAAGCGCATCTGCTTGAACCGAAGGCTGGCGATCGGCGCCGGCAGAACCAACTGAGATTCATCGCTGCCGAAATCAATGAGATCGAGCCTTTGGCAGAATCAGCGAAGGTGTCGACGGAGCCGGACCTTCGAACGAGCCTTTCGCTGGAGCTTCCTTTGCTCGTTCGACGTTCAGTTCGCACTCTCCACAATGCGCTGACCTTTGATGCCAACAATGTCGTGCCGGGTACAAAGGGAAAGGGCAAGAAAGCGAAGGGCAAGCGCCACGGACGAAAGATCCGAAGCATCATTACCGCAGGGTTCGTCGTTTTGGTGATGTACAGCAGGGTGGAGAATGGAGCCAGAGATTACACCCCAGAGGCCGCCATCACGCTGATCGGCGAAAAAGGCAAGACCAATTCGATGTTCCTGCGCAGCGAGAAGGAGGTCAAGACTTCATGGCGCCACTACCAGCCAGTGGCGCATCTGGCCGCGGCATTGCTGCAATATATCTCGGAAAAAGACCTGAGTTGCTTCCGCAACAGAGAACAGGAAGAGTGGCGTTCGGACATCGTCGAGTTCTTGCAGTACGCCGAGTTCTTTCAGCATTTTTTGAAGAATACGTTGCCTGACTTTAAGCCTAAACTGTTGCGAACGAAGTTCCATCTTTTTCAGCTGCCCGTTTGGCTGGGCGTCACGCCATCGCAGCCCGTGCCGATCAAAGAGATTGGCAAATTCGTGCAGCGCGGTAGTCCGGATCAGCGCCGCAAGAGAGCCTGAGTGGGCCCCACCAGGTATCATGTCGAATCGCTACTTTCCACATAAGGCTTGGCTGCCTAGGGCTGAGCAAGACAGGCCGGCGGCAGGGTGATCGAAGGTCACCCAGGTGAAATACTGGGTACGACGTGCGGCTTGCCGGATTGTGCCATGGTTCGCCGATGACAGCGGACGTAGGCATGCACAGCAAATTGAAATCTTTTACCGGTCGCGTCGCACAGCCTGCCTCGGCGCCTCTTATCGTATCGCCGACTCGCGTGTCGCGACCGCCAGTAGCGGCTTCACGACGAGACGATCTCGCGGTGATTGCTGAGCGTCTGGACGCGCTCTCCGCGCTTGTTCTTAAGCTCTCGAATGAGGTCGCGACCATCAGGCGGTCATCCCGGGGCAGACGCCAAACCAAGAAACCAGCAGCAAGCCAGCTCTGTTTTGATTTCGAAGGCATGGCCGGTGAGAAAAAGCCACGCTGAGCAATAGGGAATGAAGAAGGGTGCTGCCTACAAGTTTCCCCCAAGGAATGCCCGCGGGTATGCCCCGGTTTAGCGCGCCGAACCAGCACCAAGCTTGAGCAGGAAGACCTCGCGTGGCCGCAGCAAGCGCCGCTGCTTATCAGAAGGACGCGGCCGCCTACGCAACGATGAATGCGGTGGCCCGTCCGAGCTGTCCAGCAAGTAGAGGCGGGTCGGCGTCACGCCGCTCACCACGGTCCAGTGTCGCAACGGCCACTGCAAGCCAATGATAGTTGCGGTACCGGCGTCAGCGAGGTGGTCGGACAGAGCTCGGCACACTTGCCTCATCGTCGCCCTCGGATGGCGATAGAACGGGCGCGCAACTACTAGCTTCAGGCCGCGTTTGGCTCGTAACCATGCCGCGCTGTGCCGCAAAAGGTGGGCGAGTTCTACTGCGCTGACGCCGTCGATGATAGAGCGAGTGCCATGTTTACGAGTCAACCGCGCGATCAACGATAGAAACAGCTGCTCAGTTTCTCGTTCGCCCAAGGGGCGGCTTTGTTGTCGGGGGCGGTGGCCGGTGACCTGGAGGCTATAAAGCCCCCAGATCAGGCTGTTGATGATGCTGTAGATGCCGCATAAGCCGTCAAGCTCGCCCTGAACCAGCGGCCACGGCCGACCGGGGGCCATCAGTATTCCTCCGTCAGCATGATGGTGAGCACCCGTACGGTGAGCGCAGGGTCGGCTGGATCTTCAGAGGAATAACGAAGGCTCTCGTCGTAGTAGTCGATTTTCCAGAAAACCAAGCAGTCGCCGATCTCGACCCGACCAAAGTCATGCTCGCCGTGGGGGTCATTGTCAGGGGTAAAGCTATTGAACGCTTGGACGGCGCGTAGGACATCCACCTGCGTGCTGGGGGGCAGGGCGCTCACCCCGGCGGTCACCATCAAGCGCCCGCCCGTAAAGCTGGTTCTCAACGCGTCGTTCAGCTGCGCAATCTTCTGAGTCGATTGACTCTCGTCGAAACACTTCATGGCTATCCTCCTGGAATCACAAAAGGCGGCCGAGGGGCCGCCTTTCTGGGCGAAAAAACGATCAAGAGTGTTGGTGTCTAGTGACGCCTATGGCGCCTTCATCTTGCTAGTCGGACATTGTCGGTTCCTTTCCTGCTTCGCGTTCACATCAATCTCACTAACGCCAGTTTCGCGGGCGAACTGCCCTCGATGTAGCGTTGGGTCATTTCAATCGACGCGTGGCCCGCCAGTTGCTGCACGTCGCGCAAGCTGCCGCCGGCGCGGTAGACCAAGCGAGCGGCCTTGGTGATGAAGGTACGTCGGCCGCTGTGAGACGAGCAGCCGGTCAATTTGGCCTGCCGGTAGAGGCTGCCGAACCAGTTAACCACGGCGGCGGGTCGCATGTGGCCACCCCGTTCTGAGGCGATGAGGGCGTCACTGGGCAGGGGGCGCCGAGCCTTGTAGAGAACCAAGAGGGCCTCTCGCAGGGCCCCGTGAATGGGCACCGCCCGGCCACCGCGCTTCTTCGCTATGGCGTCGCGCACCTCTAGAATCGGCCCCACCCGCTGGGTGGCGTCGAGCGCCATTGCCCAGGTGAGGCCGGCGATTTCGCACGCCCGCAAGCCCGCCTTTACTGACAGCAGCACCATTACCCGGTCTCGGGCGGCATATCTGCCCCTTCGCACGAGTCGTAAGAGTCGCCGTAGCTCGGTATTGCTTATTGTTTTCGCCTGTTTGCCAGCCATAGGCTGAAGCAGGCCATAAACCGGTTAGGTAAACAAGGGGGTTTACGGCCTCTAAGTCATTGAAAAATAACACTAATTTAGCGCGATACACGGCTTTGCAAAATGCCCGAAGAACTCCTTCAACGGCGTTTTTCGCGAGAAGCTCACCGCCTACCGTGAGGCTGGTAACTATTCAGCGCAGTTACATGGCTTTGCAAAATAGGAGGTCAAAGAAGGTGGGAGTCTGGTGAACGCGAGGCAGCGGCTCTGGCTCGGCGACGGCGCCCGCATTGGACACAACAAGGCTCGACGAGCGCGAACCATCATGGAGTTGGACAGGACCAACCTCCGCAGCCGAAAGCCGGAGCGTTGATATAAGGGACATCGATTGAAGACGCCGCACGGCAGTACTGGAAGCTGGTTTTGGGCGTACGCCTCAACACGCTGGCCACACTATTAGGATCGCTACCAGCGAGATCCGCCTTTGCAGCAGTTCTTGTTGCTTGCTACCGCCGGTTCAGAGAGCGAAACGCAATCATGGCCTTTCCTCTCCCATCGTTTTGATCCGTGCGGAGACGCTGTAAACCCGCTTTCGCTTTCCAGCGATCCGACGCTTCGTTTGATGTTTGAGTATTCGTGGATGCTTGCTGCTGTCGTGAAGAAGAAGTCCTGCAGTACGCAAAGCTTCGCACACATGCTTGACGCGAAACCCTGGCGGGCAAAAACGCTGCAACTGCTTTCGGGTGAAGGTAAATTCCTTCGCCTCTAGTTCGGAGGTGACATAGCCAACGATGCGGGTCCCTCTTCGGACCAGCTTAATCCTAGGTCCGCGTTGGTCGTGAAAGTGGCCCTCATGGTGAAGAATGAACCTACGCACCTCTCCCACTAGGTCCGTTGCAGCCGGGGGGATGTTTGCGCTGCGCGAGCGAAACACTGAAATTATGGCGCGTCGCAGCGTTTTTGGGTGGACGGGCAAAGCACCGGCGCGAATAGCGAACAAGCCTGCAGCGTAGGCCAACCCGAAATATTTTGCGACGCGCCCTTCCGCGTCAGCGCCAACGGGAAGATCAAGTTTCGTCAGTAGGAACTCAATGCGATCTTTAAGCCACGCCTTCACCGCATCGGGTCCGTCTTCGGGTTTAACTCTTCTCGCTAGCTCCGCTAGGACTTGAGCGAGGGCACTGCCATACTGTGCGCGTGCCTTGGCCTCAACCCTTTCGACAAATTGGCGAGGCCCAACGTAAGCTTTGGGGACA
>JAXDQI010000184.1:0-4043 GCA_034667965.1 Gammaproteobacteria bacterium | reverse complement strand
GCGGCGTCCGACGAAGCCCACAATACGCCTACATTCCCAACTAACCCTCTGTATGATCGGGGATCAACCCAACACCCACGTGGACCTCATGTCTCATCGAACCTATCTTCTCCTCGCCCTAGCGGCGAGCTTCCTCCTCTCCGGATGCTTCTTTTCCGAGACCCCAAAATTCGCCCCCGAAAACGGCGTGCCCGCCCTCGGCGAAGGGGGACGATATCAAAGCTACCAACGCCTGAGCGATGGTCAATACAAGAAGGACGAGGTCATCGTCGTGAAACGCCGCACAGACGGCGGCTACGACTGGATCGACGAGAAGAACGAGGCCCAACGTATCTCATTCCATGCCATTGCGAACGGCTACCACGTGGTCCAGGCCCACGAAAAGAAGAACCCAGCCTACGCCTATGCGGTCGTTCGCATCAGCGGAAACGAGGTGCAAGTTTTCGTTCCGGCATGCGACGCTCAGGACAAGTCAATGCTCTTGCGCCTCCGCGTTACGCTCAACCGTGAATACGAGTGCATGATTGATCGCGTCATCGATCCGGAGGAGTTCTTTGCATCCGTCAAGCTTGGCGAATCGACGTCGAAACTTGTTCGAGAGTAAGCTCCAAAACAAATGCCCCGCATAAGCGGGGCATTTTTTTGCAAGCGGCATGTTTTCCGCGTCGCATCTACCGCGTCGCGGTCTCCGCCGTGCCCGATTTGTCGAGAGCCCGGCGAACGTGCCTGACCATGTGATCAGCCACGATGGCATGCGCCTCGGCGGTCGGGTGGATTGCGCCGCTATAGAGCCCTGCCCAGGCCGGCTGCAGAATGTCGAACAACGACAGTCCTTCGCGATGCGTGTGGGCGGCAAGGAATGCGTCATTGGGGGTTCGGAACAGGCGCCACTGATGCGCATAGGGGAGAGTTCCCGCCGGTGAATAGGGCCTCCATTCCTCGCCGTTCGGAGTCATGCGTGGCACCCGCATATTGATGCCGTCCGCCAGCGAGCGCTTGGGATCGCGGGCACAAATTCCGCGCTTGGTGAATTCGGGGATGTGGTCGGTCACGAGATTGAAGCCCGTACCGGCGCCCGTTGCGAGTGCCGGACAGCTCTTGCCCTTGCCGGCGATGCATTCCATGCGGCCGAGGAAATCCTGCAGGAACTCGGCCGTCTCCTGCAGCCTCTGCCGGTTGAGCTTCAGGCCCACGTGGACATCCAATCCAAGCGTTGGCTGCGCGCCACACAATCCGCCCGTCTCGTCATTCTGTATAGGCTCGTAGGACGACTGGAATACGCGCGCCGGCGCAACCCCAAAGCCATCCTGGAACGCGTCCTTGAGCGCCTTCATGCGCTGGTCGAGAACGTTCATGTAAACGCGCGAGACCTGCGGACCAAACCGGATCGAACGTCCGGCCAAGGCCGCGATCGGCGCAAAGTCGGCGGCGCTTTCCGTCATCGCATAGGCCATCAAGCCGCCAAAGCCGACGTCGTTTCCGCCGATCGACATCAGCACGACATCAATCGGCCGCTTGCGTTGTTGCGGCGGACACCAAGCCTTGGTAACCCGTTGCTGGCTGATCGACGTGTCGCCCGGCTTGAATAGCGGCAACGTGTAGCTCGCCTGCTGGGTGCGCGCGGCGGCGCCACCGCGGCAGATGAGGTCAGCCAACTGGTCAAGTTGGGAACGAACCTTTGCCTGCGCGGGGTCGCTGTAGCCTTCGCGCGCATCCACGTCGAGGAACAGGCCATAAGCCACTTCGGCGCCCGAACAGCTGAAACTGGCAAACGAAATCGCGCGGTGGCGGTTCTCGAGCGCCAGCTGGATTCCGACACGAAACGGGTAGCCGTATTGCGACCTATGGCAATCGCGGCTCAACCATTGAGCGGCAGCCTTGTTGAAGGCGGCCTCGAATTCCGGCGAGCCAAGCTTATTGAACCGCTCCTTCAATTCGTCTTCCATCAGCCGGCGCGGCAGGACCTTCGGATTGTAGTGATCCTCGCCGGAGGCAAGGCCGAAGGCACCCGGCATCGCCGCCTTGGCCGATTCTTCGGCCGGCTGAAGCGATGCGACTTCATCGCGCAGCAGCTTGGGATCGTAGACCATCTGACGGCTGGGGCTAAACTGCACCGGCTTATCGGGGTTGCTTTCGCCCGAAGTGAAGGAGTCGCCCAGCGCGACGACAAACAGGTCCTCGACCACCACATTGCGATCGGAAAGTTCACGGCCATCCGGGAGTTTGACCGAAACCGAAACGCCGGATTGCGCCTTGTCGAGGGAGAACGGCACGCGCGCAATCGTCAGCTTGTCTTTGCAGGACTGCTTCCTGGTCTCGACTTTGCCGCCAGGCTTGCGCGGCATCCAACCCCAGAGGCAGTCCCCAGTCACGCCGGTGAGTTGTTCGGTGGCGATCCCGATCGTCACCGTATGGGCCTCGGGCAACACGTAGTCTTCCTTGATGGTGCCCCAGGAATAGCGGCGATCGCAACTGGTCGGGTAGCGGCGCGGCCGGCCGTTCACCTCGTAGCAATTGTCGTTGAGCGTCTGCGCTGCCCAGCCCTGCCGGCTCTGCTGGTAACGCGCCCCTGCGGTCGCGGCGCAACGGTCCGGCGACGACTGGTCCTTGCAATCCGGATCGTTGAGTTTGCGCTCGATCCGCCAGATGATATCGGAGGGTACCGCGCCGTTGCCGCGGACCGCATTATAAGCGGCCTCGTGCATGGCAAATGAGCGGGTGCCCTTGAAGAACCGGAATGGGTTTTCGACCTGCCAGATGAGGTCTTGTGCGATCGCCGAAGTTGCGCAAAATCCCGAAACGACGCCAGCAAGGATTGCTGTCGTCGCGAGCGCGTTACGACCCATAATTTGTCCTCCGCCGCCCCCACGAGGCTATATGATACAGAATTAGGCGAAAGTCGCAGCGAAAAAGTTCAACATCCCGGCCAAAGTACGAAGGTTTTATGGAGTGGAGTTTATGTCTTTGATTTCATTTATGAAATCTACCTGTACGGATCGGACGGCCGGGCGGGTCGCCGTCATGCTTGCCGGGTCGATCGCATTGACGGGATGTATCAGTTCGACCGCGCCGATCCTCGGCGACGCCAAAGCCATCCTCGGCGAACGCATCGAGATGCATATGTTTGCGCCCCGCCTGGATAGTTCGACGCCCGGCGAAAGCGGCTTGCGCCACCAGGGCGTTGCCTCCTTGCAATGGACCGGAGGTCGCTATGAGGCGCGCGACCGCCCCGACCTCGTGACCGATTTTACCGTGCACGCCTTCGAGGGGCGCGACCTGATCGTGCAGACCGCCCCGCGCGCCCCGCGCCCGATCGAATATGCGCTCGCGCGCCGGCTCGCGGACGGCACCTATATGGTCCTGCCGATCGACGAAGACACGACCGACGAAGAAACGCGTGCGAAGTTCTGCACCAAAACGCAGGAAGCTTCGTGCCGCATCACCACGCCAGAGCAGCTGTTCGTCTTTGCCCGCGCGCTTGCGGACAATGCGGAAGGCCGCACGGATGCCGGGATCGTCGTCATCGTACCGGGCGGGGGAAGGTGAGCGGTAATTGCCGTCGTTGTTGAATGCGCACCCTCCTCCTCACCGGCTTTGGCCCCTTCCCGGGCGCACCGTTCAACCCGACCGGCCCCCTGGTGCGCGCGCTCGCAACGCAACGCCATCCCGGGCTCGTAGGCGTGCGTCGGATCGCCCACGTGTTCCCGACAAGTTATGACGCCGTCGATGTTGAACTCCCCGCCCTCATCGCCCACGAAGTACCCGACATCCTGCTGATGTTCGGGCTGGCGGCGCGCACGCGCCATGTGCGGGTAGAAACCTGTGCACGCAATGTGCGCTCGCGGCGCCAGCATGACGTCGCGGGTTTCGTTCCGACCGACGGCACGATCGCGCCGAATGGACCGCCGCAATTGCCTTTACGGGTTCCCGCGTCGCGGTTCGTCGCGGCGGCACGTGTGGCCGGGACGCCTGCCGCGCTGTCGCACGATGCCTGCAGCTATCTGTGCAATTACTTGTGCTGGCGCGCCAGCGAAGCCGCATCG
>JAXDQI010000183.1:0-10027 GCA_034667965.1 Gammaproteobacteria bacterium | reverse complement strand
GTTTAGGGGGGGGGGGGGGGCGGCGGCGGTCTGTAGACACGCTCTTGAACCACGCACGCGCTCAGACAGGCCGCCGCTGCCAGCATCGCAGCCACTCCGTAGTGCGGAAAACACGCCCGGATGTTCTTGATCATGATGGCCTCCCCGTTACAAGTTTGCGACAACAGACTAGGCAACCCTACTCGGTCGATAAACCTATAACGTCACAGTTCGCATGACGGCTACCATCGTGACGGGAATGTAACCAACGCCCGGGAGCCAGGAGCCCGTCTGGGAATACCCAGCAGGCTCCTACGCGTCCGTTTGCCGCCTGAACGTCTCCGGCAGAAGAAACAGGCCGATCACGACCGTGGCCCCCGCGACTACGATCGGGTACCAAAGCCCGTAATAGATGTCGCCGGTCGCGGCCACCATCGCGAATGCGGTGGTCGGCAGAAAGCCGCCGAACCAGCCGTTACCGATGTGATACGGCAGCGACATCGCGCTGTAGCGAATCCGGGCCGGAAACAATTCCACCAAGAGCGCCGCGATCGGGCCGTAGACCATGGTGACGTAGACCACCAGCACCCAAAGAATCAACACCACCATGGGCTTGTTGATGGCCGCCGGGTCGGCCTTTTCCGGATATCCGGCCGCCGTCAATGCCGCCTTCGCTTTGCCCTGAAACGCCGTGATCGCAGCCTTTCGTTCCGCGCCGCTGACCGCCTTCGGATCGGGCGCAGTCAAGGTGGTGGCGCCGCTGCGGATCTGCGCCAGAGTCCCCGCCGGGGCATCCTCGCGTTTGTAGGAAACGCCCGCCTTGGCGAGATAGCTCTTGGCAATATCGCAGGACGTGGAATCAAACTTGTTCTTGCCGATGGGATCGAACTGAATGGAACACTCGGCCGGATCGGCGGCCACCGTCACCGGCGCGGCGGCCTGGGCCGCGTACAGCGCAGGGTTCGCGTATCGCGTCAACGCCTGGAACAGGGGAAAATACGTCACCATCGCCAACAGGCAACCGGTCAGGATGATGGGCTTTCTGCCGATCTTGTCCGATAGCCAACCGAAGAACACGAAGCCCGGGGTCGCCAGGGCCAGGGCGACCGCGGTGAGAATATTCGTCGTAGCACTCTCGACGCGCAGGGTTCGTTCCAGAAAAAAGAGCGCGTAGAACTGTCCGCAGTACCACACCACGGCCTGCCCCATCACCGCTCCGGTAAGGCACACCAAGACGATCTTGAGGTTGCTCCATCGCCCGAACGCTTCCTTGAGCGGCGCCTTCGACGTGGTTCCCAAACTCTTCATCTTCATGAACACCGGACTTTCGGCGAGCTGCATGCGGATCCACAGCGACACCGCGAGGAGCACGACGGATACGATGAAGGGAATGCGCCATCCCCACACTTTGAACGCATCCTCACCGATCCACGTTCGCGTGCCGATCACCACCAGCAACGCTGCGAATAACCCCAGGGTCGCCGTGGTCTGGATCCAGCTGGTGTACAGGCCTCTCTTCCCGGCCGGAGCATGTTCGGCCACGTAGGTGGCTGCGCCGCCATACTCGCCCCCCAACGCCAGGCCTTGCAGCAGACGCAGCGCGACCAATGCGATGGGGGCGGAAACGCCGATCGCGGCATAGTTGGGCAGTACTCCAACCAAGAATGTGGCGCCGCCCATGATGCTCATGGTGATGAGGAAGGTATGTTTGCGGCCGACCAGATCGCCGAGCCGGCCGAACACCAGCGCACCGAACGGCCGCACGGCAAAGCCGGCGGCAAAGGCGGCCAAGGCGAAAATGAAACCAGTGGTCTCGTTGACGCCGGAGAAGAATTGAGCGGTCAGTACGCCGGCCAGCAGCCCATAGAGATAAAAGTCGTACCACTCGAACACCGTACCCAGCGATGAAGCGCCGATCACCAGCCACTCGTTGCTCGTCGCCTTGACACCGTCCGGCAACACCGTCGTCGTCGATACGCTCATGTCTACGATCCCCTCTGGTTCAATGCTTCGGTCCCGCCGCGGTAATGATGGCACGCAGCTCCATGAGTTTTGCCTTCACCGCCGCCGCGTTGTCGGCCCCTATTCGAATCAACACTTTTTGACCGGCCGGCAGCGCCTCCAATTTCGGATCTGCGAACACGTACATGACATTCGGCCTGACCAATTCGACGGGGCCCGCGATCTGCGGGGTCGCCAGCAGCATATCGATGACGGTGACCAAGCGGTCGTTAAAGTAGCCCGTGGGATATCCCAGATCTTGATAAGCTTTCTGAAACAACGGATAGAAGCGCAGGTACACCGCGCCGAATCGCTGCATGTCGGCTTTGCGAATCAAGTCCATCATCGGCTCGTAGCGCCGGAAATTGCGGCTGTCGAGCGTCGCATGCAATTCGTCGCCGTCGGCAACGAACACTCCAGCCGCGGGCGTGACCGGCCGCTTGTCGACCGCTACTTTTTGGCGCGGCAGATTGTCGACGGTCACGACGATGTGGCGGATGACGCTCTCGGGAACCAGGTACTGCGCCAAGTTCAAACCGGGGGCGGCATCGCCGAGCGCATCGATGACGGCCATATCGCTGTCGTTCAGCTCCGGCAAGGGCGCTTTCGCGGCATCGCCCGGTGCCGCCGGCACAGGATGCTCGATCCTGGCGGCAGACAGAGGTGCCGCGGCCTCAGGCGGCGCGTCGACCGGCGTCTTCGGCAGCGCCTTTTGGTTGTGCCAGTAAAGCCAACCGCCCAACCCGGCTGCCGCCACCACGACGGCCGCGATGATCAGCGGCTTGGCGTAGCTTGGCTTATCGAGTTCGTCGTACGTCATGGCCCTTAACTTAACCCCTGGTCTGTGCGCGCATATGCAATTCGTGCTGACGATAGTCGATGATGAGAGTGTCGAGCACGCCCAATGCATCCATGCCGATCAAGATCGCGGGCTCGCCCACGAGCTTCCACTGCTTGAAAATATACAGGTTAGCAAAGGTTACGCCAGGATCGAGCATCTTGATCTTTCCCAATTCGATGGCCGGAGTGGCGATGATCTCACCGTCCTCGGCCACCATCGTCGCGCCGATGATCTGATCGGGCCTTCCCCCGCCCCTGCGGTGTCCCAAGGCGTCGCGCAAGGCGAGATTGGCGACCGTCGATTGACCGCCGGTATCGATGATGGCCTTGGTACGGACCTGGCCCACCATGGCATCGACGACGATCAGCTGGCCGTGCAGCGAGCGGAACGGAATCCGCACAAAATCGCTGCCCGCCCTTTCGCCGCGCGAGTATGCGATGGTAATTCGATCGTGCCGAAAATCAATGAAGATGCGCTTGTTCGTCAGTCCCTCGGAACCCAAGATCCCCTCCGCGCCCCCCATCGCATCGGGCACGATGGGCAGCAGGGGCGAATCGACCGCAACGTCGCCGACGCTCAAGGTGTCGACGCGGATGGTCGGCACCGTCGCGAACCCGGTCACTCCGCGCAGGATGACGGGCGGCGATTGATCGGTCGGGATGCCGAGCGCCAACGCAACCATGGCGGTGACTCCCGAGTGCGAAGCACCGGTGTCGAGCACCAGCCGGAAAGGCCCACGGCCGTTGATGAATACCGGCGCCCAAATGCGTCCGATCCGGTCGCGGCGCGTGGGTGCGACGAACCGCGGCTCGCGGGCTTCGACCAGGATCTCAGCGAGCGCATCCGCCACGTCGGGAACCGCCGATGCGCCGGACGACCTTAGTTCCGGAGAGTTGAACGCATCGGCCACCCTGCCGGCGCCCAGGAGCAATGCCGCGACAGTCGCAACGCAGCCTATGGCAGTCTTTGTAGTCATGTGAACTCCCTCCGGCCGGAGTCTAGCACCCCGACGAAAACGAAGCCGCTTCGGTGCAGATCAGCGTGGTCGACGGGCGGCAATGGCGAGGTCGGCGCGATCCCGGGTGGTGATCATCACCTCCGCCCGGCCGTCCCCGACGAGCGTCCAGGGAAGCGGCAGATTGTCGGAGACCACCGAAATGACATGATGGCCCGTAGCCACCGCCGGAAAATCGAATCGGCCGCTGACGTCCGTCTGCACCGAGAATCGTCCGTCCAGTACCACGGTGACATTGGGTGCGCCCAGTTCGCCGGCGTCGCAATGCCCATTATCGTTGGCATCGAGATAGACGACGCCCGCGAGCTCGCCGGACCCGCCGCCGGGCGGACCGCCCAGCGGCGCGAAGTGCAAACCGGAAGCTCGTCGATACCGGACCGTCAGAAATGCGCCCCGCTCCTGCATCGCCGGGACCAGCGTCGCGATCGGCGGGGTCAGCGGCGAAATGACGGTGAGCGGTGTCCAGGATCCGGATCGGCTGTCATAATAGGTCGCGAGAATTTGCCAGGTCTGCGACACCTGGTAGGTCATGGACACATTGGCGGACACGCCCGGCGCGGCCCGTCCCTGTACCGCGGCCGCCCATCTCACGTTAGCTTCGATGCCGAGACTGTTGGTGAATCGACCGCCGCCGAATGCGGCGATACTGAGCACGGTGCTGTCCTGCCGAGCTCCGTCGAAGACAACCGTGTTGATGCGTTCGACCGAGGCCGACGTGCTCAACCGCAGGCTGCCGGGCGTCGCCCACGTTTCATCCAGCGTCACCGCGGTATCCCTGCCCGCCGGAGTTTCGGCGACATTGGCCTCAGCGCGCCCCGTACCCCACAGATTGACGCGATCCACATAGCCCTCCAACGACCAACCGGCGCCGGCGTCAGTGCGGCTGATGTTGGTCACGCCTCCGACGCCCCAGTCGCGCGACAACTGGTAGCGGGTATCGCCGGTGACGAAGGTGGTGTTCGAACCCAGGCCCGACACAGAATGCACTTCGTCTATCCCGACATCCGCCATCCAGCGCCGGTCCTGGTAATCCAGCCGGTAGTAGCCCCCTTCCATATCGTTCGAGATCAACTGGCTGCCCCAGGTCATATTCGGATCGATGCGAAAGAGACCCGCATTCTGCTGCCAGCGGCCCTGAACGATGGAGCCGTCGATCCAGCCGCCCGCGGCATTGCCCTTGCCGCCGACCTGGCCGTCGATGAGGTTCAGCTGGAGACGCGCGCCCGCGGCGGCCCAAGCGGCGCTCATCAGCCCCGTGCTGGACGACTGCAGCGCAGCGCCGTCGATGACGGGGCCGATGGCGAGGTTTGCGTTGTGCGCGTCGATCCATTGCCCGCCCACCGTCCAATGTTCCGCCGGGGACCACTGCGCCCCGACCGACGCGGTTTCGCCATCCAACGTCCGGAAATTGGGAACCTCGATGCCGTCATAGACCCCCGGCAGCCCGCCGCCTGCGACCACCTGCAAACCCGATGGTCCGCGCCAGTCGGTGGAAAGGCCTTGAACCGCACCTGTGGGCAGATAGAAGCGCGGTTGAAAACGCGCCAGGGCGACTTCCGGCGTGTTCACATCGCCCAGCGCGTTGTCGGCCAGCCAACCCCCATCGAAGGACATGCCGCGCTGCCGGAGCGTCACGACGCCGCCCTGGCCCTGTTGCGAAGGCCCGAGGCCAGAACCTCCGGTGCGGCCCGAGGCATCGAGCGACCAAGCGCCGTAACTGACCGTCTCCCACTGCGACTTCACGACGATGCCGTTCTCCACCACGTTATTGGCGGAGCCGGAGCTTCCGGAACTCAATGCACTCACGACGCCGTCGATCTGCAGGGAGCGCGCCAGGCCTTGGGCCGAACTCACGTCGGCGTCGCCCATCGAAATGTCGGGAGCCAGCGTTCCACCGCCGATGATTCGATCTTGATAGGCGGGTGTAGCCTCCGCGCAAACCGCAGTGGATCCTGCAAGTGCCCCCAACCCGCACAGACCCGCTGCGAGCTGGGAAATAAAATTGGCACGAGCTTTCATTCAAAGAGCTGGTCCAGCTCGGTCTTGTGTTCGCCCCATTCGAGCGTGCCCTTCACCGTGACCGGAAAGGCGAGCGTCGGACGCTCGTCGGTTGCCGTCGACGGAGTCAGAAACACCTCACGTTCCTCATGCGGCAGAATGGGAAAGTCCGACGGGGTAAAGTCGAACTTGACGCCTTTCGCATCGGTGCCGGTGAGAAATCCGCTTACGCGGCCATGCGCCTCGCCGGAGTTGTGGACACGCAGGGTCGGAATTCGTTGGCCGTTGAGCGTCGCGATTTTGGGCCCGAACAATTCCAAGTCAGGCACTGCATCGCCCACGTTCACATAGACGATCACGCCGATCCGCCCGGTGACCGGCAGATCCACGCCGTTGCTCTTGGCGATCGACGGATCGGCGCCTTCGATCATCACGGCGAACCGGCACTCGCCGGCGGACGCATCCGCAGGCACGCTCACTTCGAAGCGGTAGCGCAGGATTCCGTTTCCGGGCACGACCACCTCGGGCCGCTCGATCGCGACCCAGGGGCGGCAGCTGCCGGGCTGCAGGTCGTCATGGAAGTTCACGGTGAAATCCGGCGACAGGGTCCAGTCTGAGGTGTGAACCAGGTAGCGCCCGGGCGTGGTGGATCGATTGCTCACCTCGATCACGCTGCGCACGGTCTTGCCGGGCCGCGCTGAAAGTTCGAAACGCGGCGGCGAGACCTGCGCTGCAAATCCTTGCGCGTGCGCGGCGGCGCAGAGCAGCACACCGAGAAGAGCACCGAGCGCGTGAATACTCCGTCGCATGATCATTCCTCGTCCATCTCGAAGCGGTAGGTCACCGGAAAGGCACGCTGCACCAGGCTTCCGTCCACGCTGAACTGAAACTTGAATACGTCTTCCATGAACGGCGTCGTGATCGGGCCGGCATAGACCAGCACGCGAGTACCTGAGCGGATCTGGCCCGGCATGAATCGCCCCTGAGTCACCCAGGAGGCGTTCATGGGTCCCGGCTGCTGCGCCGGCAACACCAGGTAGATGCGCCCTGAGCGCCGGACCCAGGGCAGCACGTTGATGCGAACTCGAATCGTCGTGGTACCGACCATCAAATTGTCGGCGCCGGAACGCGCCGGCTTCGGGGACCGCCAGCGCAGGCTCAACGTAGGTTCGAGCGCCTGCGTACCCGAGTCATCGATGGGGGTGGATTTCCCTTGCGCCGCCCCGCTCCACAATATGGTGAGTGCTGCGGCCAAAAAAAAAGCAGTCGATGCCCGTGCGCGGCGGCCGGCAATTTTCACGGCGTACTCATCGTGTAGCGAACGACGCCGGTGAACGTGCCCGCCGGGGGCACCGTGTTGTTCAGGTACGAAAACGTCCAGCAGCTCTCGTTCCACGTGTTGCTCGCCATCGCACCCACGTTCTGAACTCCGCCGTTGACGAACGTACCGGCCGGAAACGGCTCAGCGCCGGAATCGCCGTTGCCGCTCGAGGTCCACTGAATCTTTGAAAAAGGAATGGTGCCGCCCGTGGCGTTGGTCAACGCAGTGGGCACCGTGGCCGTGACCTGCGCGGCGGCCGTGTTGCCGCCCGCCGTTCGATAGTAGCCGCCGATATAGAGTTGCCCCGGCACGCTGCAATAGGCGTATCCGTCCAAGTAGCTTTGCGTGGCGGTACTGTTGGTGGTCATCGCCACCGGAGTCCCGTTGCCCACCGCGCTCGAGGCCACCGTGGCCGATACCGTGTTGACCGTGGTGTTGTTTCCCGGCTGACCGCCGGCGTTGTAGTTGCCGGTGAAGCTGCCGACGCCGATCTGGAGGTAAATGGTCTTGGGCGCGGCCGGTGCAAGCGTGAGCGTATACGCCGCCGCCGGGCCCGACATTTCCGCTGCGCCCAACGCGGCGGCGAGACAGACGGCGCCGATCAATTCTCGGCGCCGTCCGGTTCGGCCGTTTAGCCTACGATCCCCTGCCGGCATCGTTCCGGGCCGCGATCCCGGAGTGGTTGGCGTGGCGTGCATTGCAACGTCGCGTTCGGCCGGTATCGCTGCCGGGCCGCGCTACTACGGCATCGCCGCGGTGTAGGTCACCCGGCCGTTGAGCGCGGCGGTACCGCCGTAAGTGCCGGCCGGCGCCGTCACGGAGTTGGCGTAGCTGTAGGTCCACTTCGCGTCCTGGGTGATCAACTTCGTTCCCGGTGCGGTTAGAACGATGCTCGAACTCGCGCCGTTGGCCAGCACCGGTGCCGGCAGGGCCGTCGCGGAAGTGTTGGTGGTGGCGGTCGTCGTGATCTGTGTCCAAGGAATCGAGTCGCCTGCCGCGCCGTCGCTGAGCGCACCACCGGTCGAGGCGCTCAAGGTGACATTGCCGCTGTTGCTCACGATGGCCGCGGTCTCGACGCCGCCGGTGAGATCGCCGCCGACACCGGGAACCGCCGTCCCATTGCCCACCGTGCCCGCGGCCGGGGAGAAGGTGATGGCATCAATGGTGCCGACCGATGACAGCGATGGAGTCGCTCCGGTATAGGTCGAGCCCGTGCCAACCCGCAAGTACAGAATCTTAGGAATCACGATCGAGAAATCCACGTGCGCCGTTGCGCTGAGCGCGGTGGTTCCCGTCTGCAGATTCGATTCGCCGAAGGCCACGAGCGGAAGCGTCAACGCCGCCGCGCCCAACAAGCTTTTCAAGGCTACTGATGTCGTCATTTCTGCTTCCTGTGCTGAAGTTCGATCTTGGGGGGCTTTAAAAATAGGGACGGCGGAGCCGCCGTCCCACGCTCGGGTTGCCACCGCGACCCAGTGCGTGAGGGCGATACTAGGGGTTTACCTTAATGGCACGTTGAACCAGGTCGCAGTTCGGGCCCGCAGCGCTCAAGTTCCGGCTGCGGCGGCCGATATAGCTTGGTTTTTGTGCACCAGTTCGCACCTCGTCGCGAGGCGTCGCGCGCGGTTACGGCATCGCGACGGTGCAGACCATCCCACTCGTTTTGGACGCGAAGCCGCGAGAAGCATCCGCCGGCAGCTGGCATGCAGCCTCGCGCGCAATCGCCTTTCTGGCTGCGGCGGTCAGGATCACGTTGTTGCGCGCGGCGGGCAGCGCAGCGGAACTCGCGGCCAGCGTCACGTTGTGGCTATTGCTGAAAATCGCCACCCTCTGCACACCCCATCCGTGGCTGTCGCCGCCGGCAACGCCCAAGGACAGGACCTTGGGAATCACGATCTTGAAGTCAACGCGCGCCGTGGCGGACGATTTCCCGCTCACCGTTCCAGCCTGAACATGGGATTCCGCCGCCGCCCACAACGGCAGCAGCAAACTCGTGGCGGTCATCAAGCCGCGGAACGCCGAACAGCATTTCAAGATCCGGATCCTTCGCGCGCAGCGCACGGGTTTACGAGGGCTCGAGCCGCCGGCCCACAGCGAAAGATATCGGCCGGAATGACGCCGATTAAATACCGGATCTGTGAGCCGCGTCACGCGCCGGTGCCATGCGCCCGAACTGTCCGGTTCTGAAATCCTTCAGCGCGGTGTCGATTTCCGCCCGCGTATTCATTACGAATGGGCCGTGGCCCACGATGGGTTCGGCAATGGGTTCGCCCGAGAGCACCAGCAGAACTGCGCCCTCCCCCGGGCCGCCTCCGGGAGTTGCCGCATCGACCGCGGCCTCCGCCGCGATGTGCAATTCGTCTCCGGCGCGGTCCAATACCAGCAATTCCGCCGGTCCCGCCCGGCGCGAGCCATTGACGGTGATCGCGCCGCGCAGTACGGCAATAACCGTATTGTGGCCATCGGGCACCCGCAGCGACGCCGCGCGACCGCCGTTGAGCCGCACATCCCACACATTCATGTCGGTAAAAGTCTCCGCCGGACCGATGGCGACGCCATGCTTGCCTCCGATGACACGCACGCGACCGGCACCGTCCGGCAGCGCAACATCCGGTATCCGGGCGCTCTCGATGGTCTGGTAACGCGGTGCGGACATTTTGTGTCTCGCAGGCAAGTTGACCCAGAGCTGCGCCATTTCGAGCATCCCGCCGCGGCGTGTAAACTCGGGGGAGTGGAACTCCTCGTGCAGGATTCCGGAGGCGGCCGTCATCCACTGGACGTCGCCCGGACCGATCACGCCGCCGTTGCCGGCCGAGTCCCGATGCGCAACCTCTCCCGAGTACACGATGGTGACCGTCTCGAAGCCGCGATG
>JAXDQI010000182.1:0-14479 GCA_034667965.1 Gammaproteobacteria bacterium | reverse complement strand
GGGATTGAGAGCGACGATCTCAGCGCTGAATTGTTCGCCCTTGCGGGTATCGACCGGGATGGCTTCATATGGCAATCCCGACTCCTCCAAGAACAACGCCACTTTGGCGGGATTGGGCGAGGCATTGAAGTAGAATTTCAACATCGAACGTTCCTTTTGTTGGTCTTTCCTGCGCTCCGGCCTCAAACGATAAAGCCGGCGCCGGCCACGGTCCAATCATCTCTTGAAATGCATTGCATATCCCGAGGGCATATCCTCGGCAGCGGGGCGGGGATCAAACGTCCAGCGATTCGCTTGCGAGGAGGGATTGCGCTTCCGGGATGTGCCGCCGGCTGCCGTACAACCGCGCAAAGACGCTGCGGAGCCAGCGGCTGCCGGGGTCGGTATGAAACCGGTCGTGCCAATATTGTGCAATTTGAATTCGCGGTATCTCGATGGGCAGGTCGAGAATGCTGACGTCGACCAGATTGGCGCAGGCCTGGGCCAGCATCTGCGGAACGATGACCAGCAAGTCGGTGTGCGACACCATGGCGGAAATGCCGACGGCGTGCGCCAAGCGCACGGCGACGCGGCGCTCGACGCCGGCCTGCCAGAACGCCTTGTCCACGAAGTTTTCCTGCGAGCCGTGACCGCCGCCGGACGGTTGATAGACCAGGTGGGGTGATTGCAGGAATTGCTCGAAAGACAGTGTGCCGCGGATGGTGGGATGACCGGCGCGCACCATCCCCACGTAGTGTTCCTCGAACAGCACCTGACGATGCATGGAGCCGTCGAATTCCTCGAAATAGCCGACCGCGAGGTCGACGTCGCCGGATTCCAGTCCGACGCTGCGCATCCGCAGCGTCGGGATCTGCACCGTCTGAATGTTGACCAGCGGCGCCTCCTTCACGATCACCGCCAGCACACGCGGCAACAGCGCCATCTGGCCGACGTCATTCATGAAGATCCGAAACGTGCGGTCGGAGGTGCCGGGATCGAACCCGAGCTGCTGCTCGATTGCGTTGCGCACTTCGGAGAGCGCCTGTCGAATCGGACCAGCGAGCGCCTCGGCCCGCGGCGTGGGGGCCATGCCGTCGTTCGTTCGAACGAACAACGGATCTTCGAGAAGCTCCCTCAGGCGGTTGAGCTGCTTGCTGACCGCGGGCTGAGTCAAATGCAGATTCGCCGCCGCTGTGGTGACGCTCCGCGTCTGCAGAATGGCGTCGAAAACCCGCAACAAATTGAGATCGAAGTTATTGAAACTGACGGTTCGACCGGCCTTGTTCATGGTGCGATCGTAGCGCGATTGCCGGCGGCGTGCACTTGGAAGTGCAAGCGGCGGCGGTCCGCATCCAAAGAGGGCGCTATTGCGGAGGCGCATTCTCGCTATATCGACTTTTCATTCGACTGACGTTGGGCGGGGATCGTAATGTCGCGGATGAATGAACGGCACCACCTTCCTACACTTCATCGGCGGCCGCTTCGTCGCCAGCGCGTCCGACCGGCTGTTCGAAAAGCGCTCGCCGGTTGACGGCAGTCTGATCGGCATGATCGCCGAGGGCGGGCAGGCGGAGGTCGATGCGGCGGTCCGTGCCGGGACGGAGGCGATGTCGGGGCCGTGGCGCCGGTTGACGCTCGCGCAACGCACCGACATGCTGCATGCCGTCGCGCGAGAGATCGACCGCCGCTTCGAGGATTTTCTCGACGCCGAGGTCAACGACACCGGTAAACCGCGCGCCGTGGCCTCCCATGTGGACATACCGCGCGGCGCCGCCAATTTCCGCATTTTCGCCGACGCCGTGAAGAACGTGCCCACGGAGTTCTTCGAGATGCGGACCCCGGAAGGGGTTGCGGCATTCAATTATTCCCTGCGTGTGCCGAAGGGGGTGATCGCGGTCATCTGCCCGTGGAACCTGCCGCTGCTGCTGATGACGTGGAAAGTGGCGCCGGCGCTCGCTTGCGGCAATGCGGTGATCGTCAAACCGTCGGAAGAAACGCCGGCGAGCGCCACGCTCCTCGGCGAGGTCATGCAATCGGTGGGAATTCCGCCCGGCGTATTCAATGTCGTGCATGGTCTGGGTGAGGGGTCGGCGGGCGAACTGCTCACGCGCCATCCCGGAGTGGCCGCGATCACTTTCACCGGCGAAACCGCGACGGGTGCCGCGATCATGAAGGCCGCTTCCGCCGGTATCCGGCCGGTGTCCCTCGAACTCGGTGGAAAGAACCCGGGAATCGTCTTTGCCGATTGCGACTTCGATGCCGCGGTGACCGGGATTGCGCGCGCGGCCTTTCTGAACACCGGCCAGATTTGCCTGGGGACGGAGCGCGTCTATGTGGAGCGCCCCATCTTCGATCAATTCGTCGCGGCCCTGAAGCAAAAGGCGCAGTCGCTCAAACCGGGCCACCCCTCGGACAAGAGCACCGGCATCGGTCCCCTCATCAGCTTGAAGCATCGCGAAAAGGTACTGCGCTATTACCGCCAGGCCGTCACCGACCGCGCGAATCTGGTGTGCGGAGGAGGGATCCCGTCGATGCCGCAGACGCTGTCCGGAGGGGCCTGGATCGAGCCGACCCTGTGGACCGGGTTGCCGGAGACCTCCGCGATCGTGCGCGAGGAAATCTTCGGTCCGTGCTGTCATCTTTGCCCCTTCGACAGCGAGGAAGAGGCGGTACGGCTCGCCAACGACACGCCGTACGGACTCGCGGCGACGGTGTGGACGCGCGACGTCGGGCGGAGTTTCCGCATGGGCTCCGCCATCAATGCCGGCATCGTGTGGATCAACTCGTGGTTTCTTCGCGATCTGCGCACGCCGTTCGGCGGCTCGAAGCAATCCGGCATCGGCCGCGAAGGCGGCGTGCATTCATTAGAATTTTACACGGAGCTGCGCAACGTTTGCGTCAGCACCTGAACCTTGAGCCAGGCAACAGCATGAATCAACCGAATTCGGACGATGAACAGCAAGCGGCCGCGAAACCGCCGACGCTGAAACTCAAGTTCCTGTCCCACGGCACCCTCGAAAGCAAGGATCTGGAATTCACGCGCCGGTTCTATCAGGAGTTTCTGGGATTCGAAGTGGTGCGCTCCAGCAACATATCGTTGTGGTGCAGGCTTGGCGGTGCGCACATCTATGTGGTCGTTCTCGTGCAGCCCGGCCGCAAGGCCGAGATGACCTTCCTCAATCACAACGGCATCGACGTCGAGACGGAAGAGGACGTCGACGAGTGTCATCGGCTGGTGGTGCGCGATGCGGAGATCTGGAAGCTGCACAAGATCAGCAAACCCATGGTCCAGCACGGGACGTACAGCTTCTATTTCTGGGACGCCGACGATAATTCCTGGGAAATTCTCGCCAATCCTCCGGGCGGCTACTCGTGGATGTTCGAGCGCGGGGATCAGGTGGGAACCGGCCACATGAGCCGGCGTTTCGAGCGGCCGACCTCGACATTGCGGAAAGAGCCGAAAACGCCGAAAGCGGAAGAAAAGCCGAAAGCGGAAGAGAAATAGCGCCGCCGGAAACTTCGTGAACACCGCGCCCGATCATTCCTACCGGCTGGCCACGTACGTCGAGGGCAACGCCGCGCCGCGCGCCGGACTCGTGGTCGACAACCGCGTCGTCGACGTTGCGGAGGTGCTCGAGAGCGGACGCGGCGAACCCGCGGCGCCCGCGGCCGCGACGTCCGTGCTCGGACTGCTGCAGCGATGGGACGAGGTTCACCCGCGACTACGCGCGATCGCGCGCGCCGTCCGCAGCGGCGGTGCCGCGCACCGCTACCACGACCTGTCGAACGTCACTCTCCTTGCGCCGATCCCGAATCCAGGCACCATATTCTGCGCCGGGGCCAACTACCGCGATCACGTGGCGGAAATGTCCCGGGCGCTGAATCTTCCGGAAGAACCGGACCCCCACGCAATCGGCTTGAAACCCTGGCACTTCATCAAGGCAGCGGAATCGTGCATTCGCGGGCCGGGCGCCCGCATCGCGCTGCCGGCCTATTCGAAGTGCGTCGATTGGGAGGCCGAGATTGCGGTGGTGATCGGCCGCGCATGCCGCAACGTTGCGGTGGAGGATGCGCTGGGATACGTGGCGGGCGCCACCGTGGTGAACGATCTGTCGGCCCGTGATCATTTGCGACGCAAGGGGGTGGCTGCCGACTCTCCCTTTCATTTCGACTGGGTCAGCCAAAAGTCCTTCGACGGCGCACTCCCCATGGGCCCGTGGCTCTGTCCGCTGGACGAGATCGAAGATCTCGGAAACCTCGCGATCCGGCTGTGGGTGAACGGTGAGCTGATGCAGGACTCCTCGAGCTCCAATCTCATCTTCTCGGTTGCCGAACAGGTTGCACACCTCAGTTCACGGCTCACATTGCGCCCGGGCGACGTCATCGCAACCGGAACGCCGGCGGGCTGCGGCGCCGCGCGCGGCCGCTATTTGAAGAGTGGCGACCGGGTGCGCGTGTGGGTCGAGACCGTGGGCGAGATCACCAACGAATTCACAGGCGCGTAACGCGCGACGCCGCGCGCTTTGCGGTCCCGTACGGTCGCCGCGTCTCCTTGCGTCATGTTCGGTTGGTAATAGGCACCATATCCACTCGTCATTCGTTCTCGCGCACATGCCGCGCTACTCTGCTGATCAGAGATTCCTGCGCATGCAAGCGTTTCCGCGGCGGCCGCAGACGCGCCGCGTATGGAGCCGGCAGAACTACAAAGACAAGTCGTGTTGGGAGAGGCATCGAATGTTGACCCAGTCGCCACGCTACGATTTTGAGCCTTTCATGTATCGCGAGCCGGTGCGCTTTCCCAAGGGCGAGCGCCTGGCCCTGTTGGTCTACGTCAACATCGAACACGCGCCGTTCGGTACCACCGCCGCCGCGCATGCCATTTACCCGGGGACGATGCAGTTCAGCCCCGATGTGTTGAATCATGGCTGGCGCGACTACGGCAACCGGGTCGGATTGTGGCGAATCGCCGATGCGATGGACCGCCACGGATTTCGCGGCACGGTGAATCTGAACAGCGACGTGTGCCGCGAATACCCGCAGATCATTCGTGAAGGCAACGACAGAAACTGGGAGTGGGGCGCGCAAGGAGACCGCAACGGCAGCGTGCCGACGCTGATGTCGGAAGATCAGGAGCGGGACTTCATACATCGCAACCTCGGCATCATCGAGGAAGCGACGGGCAAGCGGCCCAAGGGCTGGTTGAGCTGGGCGCTCGCCGAGAGCTTCGTCACGCCGGATCTTCTCGCGGAGGCCGGCATCGAGTACGTATCGAACTACGCGCACGATGAGTTGCCGGTGCCGATGCGGGTCAGGCGCGGCTCGCTCATCACCATGCCCTACACGCTCGAAATCAACGACGTGCCGACCATCATGGGCAAGGGCGCCTCGGCGGAGGAATTCGCGCGGATGATCCGGGATCAATTCGACGTTCTGTATGAGGAAGGCAGGACGCGTCCCCGCATCATGTCGATTTCCCTGCATCCGTTCATCTCGGGTCATCCCTTTCGCATGAAGCACCTCGAGAAGGCGCTGGGGTATATCGCGGGTCATGCGGACATCTGGTTGGCGACGGGAGGCGAGATCAATGACTGGTACCGCGCTCAGCCTGCATATCAACAAATAATTAGAGGCAGATAAATGCTCCAAAAAACTTGCTTATCGATCTGCATAGCGTCGTTTTCCTTCACGGTATGGGCGCCGCAGCCCGCGCTGGCGGAGGGCGCCGCGGCCGGCGATGCGCTGGCGGAGATCACCGTCACGGCTGAGAAGCAGACGCAAAACCTGCAGAAGACGGCGGCCGCGGTGACGGCGATCTCGGCCGACGTGTTGATCGAGGCCGGCGTCGTGAATTTGCCGGACGCGGCGAAGCTGGTGCCGTCGGTACGCTTCCAGGCCGAGGGCGACAACATCCAGGTGTTCATCCGCGGCGTCGGCGCCAATCTCGACTTCCCCAATGTCGAGCCCAACGTCGCGTTCAACTTCGCGGGGATCTATCTGCCCCGCGAGGCGGACAGCGCCGCATTCTTCGACGTGCAGCAGCTCGAGATACTGCCGGGGTCGCAGGGCACGCTGTACGGGCGCAGCGCCATCGGCGGGACGATCAATCTCACGCCGGTCAAGCCCGGCTTCGACAACGAGGGCCAGACGCTTCTCGAAGTGGGCAATCATTCGGCGGTTCATCTCACGGTGACGCAGGATTTCAAGGTCTCGGAGAGCGCCGCGGTGCGCGCCGCCGTGGACTATGCCTATAACAACGGCTTCGAGGTGACGGGCGCCCAATCGAAGAACGACATCAGCGTGCGCCTGTCGACCATCCTCAAGCCGACGGATCGGCTGACCGCCTACCTGTGGTTTCAAGGCGCCCAGAAAATGGGCTACCACTCGAATCTGGTCAACAAGGGCACCGACCCGGCCACCGGCACGTATTGCGAGACCTGCTTCTTCTATGGGAATGCGTGGGACGACACGCGGACGGGGAGGTACGCAGGACCATTCGGTACGACGCAGCGGGAACGGGAGCACTACAAGGCGGACATGGTCGGCGGTCAGATCGACTATGAATTCGACGGCGCAATGCTCAGCTATCTGCCCTCCTATCTGTATCTCGACTCCGCGCCTCTCTATTGGCTCAGCGCCATCCAGTCGACCAACACCGCCCACTACAATCAACTGACCCAGGAACTGCGGCTCGCCAGCACGGGCGGCGGCCCCTGGAAGTGGCTCGGAGGCCTCGCCTACTACAATTCCCGCAACAGCGGCACGGAATCACTGTTCACCAACCTGCCGTTCGTCTTCTATCAGACCAACGTCGACGGGGACCGGTTGGTGGGGTATTCCGCGTTCGGTCAGCTGAGCTACAGCATCACGGACACCTTTCGCCTCACCGGCGGCGGACGGGCGAGTTCCACCAAGCGCACTGCTCATGGTTTTGAAGTGGTGGCGTTGGGTGGCCTGCCGTACGACTTCGACAAAACCTACAATCACTTCGATTGGAAACTGGGTTTCGAGAAGGACGTGGCGCCGGAGATGATGGTCTATGGCACAGTGCAGACAGGCTATCAGCAGGGAACGTTCAACGCGCTGCCGAACGCGCCGACGTTCAGCAACGAAGTGCAGCCGGAAAAGCTGGTCTCGTACACGGCGGGCATCAAGACCCGCTGGCTGGACGACCGTCTGCAAATCAACAACGAGCTGTATTACTACGATTATCACAATCTCATCATCCAGGCCTACGATATTTCCGCGCCCTACAACGTGATCTTCAACGGCAACAAGGTGGGAATCCGCGGCGACCAACTGGATGTGCTGGCGAAGATCTCGCAGCAGGACCAGGTCAATCTGAACATCGGCTATTCGCGGGCGCGCAACAAGGACGTCGTCGATCCCACGGGCAATAATTACGACGGCTTGTCGCCTCCCTATTCACCGGATTGGACCGCCGCGGCGGGATTCACGCACAACATCCCCCTGGGCGATGCTACGCTGCGTGCCCACATCGACTGGCGCTTCGAGAGCTCCTGGTTCGCGGACTATGTGCACAACAAGGGCACCCAGCAGGTCCCCTCGAACAAGGGAGACGCTTCATTGACGTACGACGCCTCCTCATGGACCGCGGGGGCGTGGATCAAGAACATGACGAACAAGGCGGTGATTGCGGCCACCGCCGCCGCCGGCTTGCCGGGGCCGGCCACGGCCTACCTGGATGATCCACGGACCTTCGGCCTGCGATTTACGGTCAAGTACTAGAGATTTGGGCAGCTACCAGAGATTTGGGGGAATCGACACGTGACAACGCCAACCCGGTCCATCAACCCGACTCATGCGGAAATGATAGAGGCCCTCTGGACCCGTGCTGAAATCGAGCGGGTGATGCTGAACTTCGGGCGCGCGCTCGATCGGGGCGATTGGCCCTTGTACCGAAGCTGCTTCGCCGACCGGTTTCGTGTCAACTTCGAACGATTGACGGGACAGCCGGAAGTCCACGTCGATGCCGATCTGTGGACGCAGTTCGCGGAAATCATCTTGAGCCCCGTGCGGCGGCACCATCAATACTCGAATTTTTCGGTGACGGTCGACGGGGACAGAGCCGAGGCGGTGATCTACATGGTCGCCAGGCACTGGAAGCCCACCGACGGCGGCGCGGCCGAGTACACGCAAAACGGTTGGTATGAAAACAGCTTCGAGCGCATCGATGGCTGCTGGAAGATAACGCGCCTGCTCCATACTTATCAGTGGATCACGGGAAATGGCGGGCTGTTCGACTTCTCCGATCCCAAACTCGTCGAGGTCATGGGGCAGGTTTTCGCCAAGGAAAACCGGGTTGTGCTCTGACGAATTCACCGGCGCAGGAGAGAACACGTGACGCACGACTTGCCGTTCATCAACTTGAGTCCCGCGGATGAGACCGCCCCCGGCCGCTACTCGCCCGTGGCGGCGGCGCCCAAGCTGCCCGTCCTGGTGTCCGCGGCACGCAATCTCGTGCCCATACTCAGGGAGCGGGCGCAGGCCACCGAGTCTGCGCGGCGCGTATCCGGTGAATCCATGGAGGCATTCCGGCGGGCAGGATTCTTCCGGCTGATGCAGCCCGAACGCTATGGAGGGTATGAGTACGGCTTCACCGCGTTTATCGACGTCATATCCGAGCTGGGTCGTGGCTGTACATCGTCGGCGTGGAATTGTGCGATAGGTTCGATCCATCAATGGCTCATCGCCGGTTTTCCGGAAGCGGCTCAGGACGATGTCTGGAGGGGCAATCCGGACGCGTTCGCCTGTGTGTCGTACGCCCCGACGGGCACGACGGAAGTGGTGGATGGCGGCTTTCTCATCCATGGCCGCTGGCAGTTCGTATCGAATGTCGACAATTCGGAATGGGTCATCGTCGGCGCACTCTTCCCCGACGTTGAGAAGGGGTCGGCGCCCCGCCCCGGATTTCTGTTGGTTCCGAAATCGGAATATGGTGTCGAAGACAGCTGGCACGTTGCCGGCCAAGCGGGCACCGGCTCCAAAACGGTGGTCATCGAGAAGCCGGCGTTCGTTCCCGCGCATCGCCGGTTGATGATCGCCGACGTCGCATCCGGTTCGTCTCCGGGGTCCGCGGTCAATACCAATCGGATCTATCGTGTTCCGATGTTGTCGGCGCTTCCGGTATGTCTGGTGTCGCCGCTGCTCGGTACGGCGCAGGGCGCCGTGGAAGAGTTCATCAACCTTTGCGGTTCTCGGGTGACACGCGGGGCGGTCGGCGGCGGCGGCAATCGCTTGAGCGAATTCTTTCCGGTTCAATCGAAGCTGGCTGAAGCGTCGGCGATGGCGGATGCCGCACGCCTGCTCATCAACCGCGATACCGCTGAAGTGGAACGGATCACGATGCAGGACCAGACGCTCAGCGTGGATCAGCGAATACGAAACCGCCGCGACCATGCGTTCGCAGCCCGGCTGGCACGCGAGGCGGTCGACATACTTTTTTCGGCGGTCGGCGGGGCGGGTCTCGCGCTGGATCAACCAATTCAGCGAATGTGGCGCGATTCGAGCGCCATCGTTCGCCACATCACCCTGAATTGGGACGCGGTGTCTTCGATGGTGGGGCAGCACCTGTTGGGCCTGACGCCGAAGGGCCAATATTGATGCCGGATGCCCTCACTTGATCTCAAACGCCATGGATTGAACCATGTATTCCTGGACGCTCATTACGGGCGATATCGCGGTCACCGTCGATGCACGCTCGTTTCGGCAGTCGCTGGCGACATTCCCCACCGGGGTGTGCCTGGTGACGACGGTATCGGGGGAGGGTAAACGCGAGGGAATGACCATCAACTCCTTCGCCTCCGTCTCGCTGGAGCCACCGCTCATTCTGTGGAGCATCCGCGATGAAGCGCGCAGCGCCGACGCGTTCATCTCCAGTCGTCACTTCATCCTCAGCGTACTGGCCGCGTCTCAGCAGCCGCTCGCCCTGCACTTTGCGCGGCCCTCCACGGACAAGTTTCTGGCTTGCGACCAGGAATTCGATGTCGGCATCGGCGGCTGCCCCCGGCTGCGACGAAGTGTGGCGACTTTCGAATGCACGACGTATTCACGTTATCAGGAAGGCGACCATACGATTCTCCTGGGACGCGTGGAAAGCCATTCACGCACGGACGATCCGCCGCTTCTTCTGCATATGGGAAGCATGGGGTCCCTGGTGGAACTCGCTCAGACACCGCAGGGCGATCAGAGCGCTTCGACATCCGCAATGTAAGCACGGCCCACGCGACCGTCCTTGACGAGCACCCGCTCCGCGCGCAATCGCCGTGCTTGCTCCCGATGTTCCAGCGAGGTCTTCGGGAACACGATGCGTCCGCCGGCGCCGACCACACGATGCCACGGGAGGTGCATCTCCTTGGGCGCAATTTTCAAGGCGCGTCCGGTCAGCCGCGCACGGCCCGGTAATCCGGCGGCGCGTGCAACTGCGCCGTAGGTCGATACCGTCCCGCGGGGAATCATGCCGACCACATCCCAGATCGCCTGAATCGCAGGACTGTCCCCGGTGGAAGCCGGGCGTCGGGACGGCGATCTCTTGGGCTTCCGCGGCAGGAACAATTCGGCAAATGTCTTGGTGGACCGTGCCATGCGCCAGGATTTTAGCACCCCAAAATTTGCGCCGGACGTGCAAAATGGCCGGGTGACTCAATTCCTCGGTTTCATCCTTCAGTCCAGTTATCGGGTCGTCTTCCGGCCGAATGGACAGCGCCGCCCCGTCATCCATATTTATGGAAGATTGGAGTCGGGTGAAACGTTTCTGGTTCGAGACGACCGGCAGCGGCCCCATTTCTTCATTCGCGCCGCGGACGCCGAGCGGGCACGGGCCTTGCGGACACCCGAGCCGATGGCGTCCGACAAGCGAACGTTTGATGGCGCCCCGGTATCCCTGATCGAGGTGGACACTCCGCCTGAGGTTCCGGGTGTGCGGGATCGTCTCCACCACGCCCACATCGATACATTCGAGGCCGACGTGCGCTTCGCGGTGCGCTATCTGATCGAGCGCGGCATCAAAGGAGGATGCGAGATCGAAGGTGAAGCCATCGCCGGAACTGGTATCAGCTGGGTATTCGACAATCCGTCGCTCCGGCCGGCCGATGTGAAAATCGAGCCGCGCGTGTTTTCGTTCGACATCGAAACTCACGGCACCTCTCCGCGCCTGCTGGCGATCTCGATGTATGCGCCTGGTATCGATGAGGTGCTCATCGTGGATGGTAGCGATCGCGCCATGCCTGATAAGGCGACTCGCTGCCCCAACGAGTTCGCAGCATTGGACGCGTTCTGCGATCGCGTTCGACGCTTCGATCCCGATGTTTTGTCTGGTTGGAACATCATCGATTTCGATCTGACGGTACTGCAGCGCATCGCCGAGCGCGTTCGCCATCCCTTCTCGTTGGGCAGGGACGTAGGAAGCATTCGCATTCGCAAAGCCCAAGGCTATTTCGGCAGTGGACAGGCGAGCATTCCGGGCCGTCTCGTGCTCGACGGCATCGACTTGCTGCGCGGCGCCTTCATACGCATGGACGATTACTCGCTCGACGCAGTGGCGCGCGAGGTTCTCGGCGAGGGGAAGGCCGTCGCCGGGGACGTACGTGATCGCATTGCCGAGATCACGCACAATTACCGACGGGACCTGCCGGCCTTCGCGCTCTATGCGCGCACCGACGCCAGGCTCGCGTTCGAGATTGTGCAGAAATTGAATGTCGTGCGGCTTGCCTTCGCGCGAAGCCAGCTCGCCGGTATGACGCCGGATCGTGTGGCGGCCAGCATCGCGTCGTTCGACTTCCTCTACCAGGCCGAACTCGAAAAGCTGGGCGTCGTCGCGCCGACCGTGCGGTCCGGTGATTCCGGCGACTCCGACCCCCAACAAGGTGGTCACGTTCTGGAGCCTGTCGCAGGCCTGCACCGCGACGTTTGGGTATTCGACTTCAAAAGCCTGTATCCGAGCGTCATCCGCACGTTCAACATCGATCCCTTGTCGTATGTGGCGCAGCCATCGCCGGATGACGACCTGATCCGAATACCGGGTGGTGCATTTCGGCGGGAACCTGCAATTCTACCGCGGATGCTCGATGCACTTTTCCCGCGGCGCGAAGCGGCGAAAGCTGTCGGCGACGACGTGGCATCCAACGCCATCAAGATTCTGATGAATTCGTTCTATGGAGTCCTCGGTACATCGGCCTGCCGCTTCTACAACCCCGCGCTGGCCAACTCGATTACCGGTGCGGGTCGCGAAATATTGCTATGGTCGAAGCGCTGGTTTGAGACCGCCGGATACAAGGTGCTCTACGGAGACACCGACAGTTTGTTCGTTCAATCCCACGGCGGCGCTCCCAACGAGACGCGCGACCGAGGTCGAGGACTTGCCCACTCCTTGAATGGCGACCTGTCCGACTTCATCGGCGAGCGCTGGAAAGTACCGAGCCGCCTCGAGCTCAAATTCGAGAAAATGTACCTACGGTTGTTCCTGCCGCATGCGCGTAACAGCACGCGGGGCGCCAGCAAGCGCTATGCCGGTCTTCGCCAGGGTGACGACGCGAACCGGGTCGAATTCATTGGAATGGAGGTGGTGCGCCGCGACTGGACCGCGCTCGCCAAGCGGGTGCAGCGCGAACTCTATGAGCGGCTCTTCACGGATCAGGCGGTCGATGTCTACCTCTCCGAGGTCGTGAGGCAAGTGAGGAACGGCGAACTGGACGCATCGTTGGTGTATCGCAAGAATCTGCGCAAGCACGCCGACGAGTATACGGCGACGAGTCCGCCGCATGTCGTCGCCGCGCGCAAATCCGTGCAGCCGGCGGGTCGATTGGTAAGCTACGTCGTTACCACCGCCGGCCCGGAACCGCTGGATAACGTCCAGCATCCGATCGACCGCGAGCACTATGTTTGGAAGCAAGTCAAGCCGGTGGCGGAGCCCGTTCTTGAAACAATGGGACTTGATTTCGAGCAGGTTATCGGTGATAGCCGGCAGATTGATCTCTACTCGCTTTTCGGCAGGGTATGAGGCGGTCGATGGGGAGGTCGGATGTAGGCGCAACACCGATACTGAATTTCGCGCGAGCCCTACGGCGGCGGGGCAACATTTAGCGGAGCCTGGATTTTCGGGGTAATATCGGGTTTCCGGGCACGGCCGGGCGGCGTCACATCGCGCATCGAGTCTCCACGGAGGAGAAGTCCAGTAAAGGTTATATCGCAACGTCACTCGACCCATGAAATACATCATGATTAGAACCGAGCTCCACACCCAGTCGCCGTTCCCTGGGGGCGGCGGCTTTCCACGCTGATGGCTGCTAAGACGTCCTCGCCGGCTTCTGCATTTACCAAGGTTCTGCGTTCATTCGAGACCGGCGGCTTTACATATCACGACGTCGTAGCCGAACTAAAGCGTCTGCTCAAGGCCGGCGCTTCTCCGACGGAAATGTCGGAAATTCTCCGGCGCCGCGAGTTCATCGAACCGTTGCCCGTCGACGCGCACCGGGAAGTCCTTGGTCTTCTCGAGGCGGCGATAGAGCGGGCTGCCGCGGAAGCGGTCGATCAGCAGGTGGAGACCACCGCTGCGGAGTCGGTTCCGGCATCGAAGCCGGTCGCAGTGCCGGATGAGATCGCCACCTTACATGTCGCACCGGTCCGTATCGCAACGATCGCTCCGAGCGGCACGCGGGCCGAAAGTGCCGCTAAGGCAACCATTCGACTTGCGCCCCCGCCACCTGCGCCTCCGCCGCGAACTTCGGATCCGATACCAACGCCGACGTCAAGACTGACAACCGCCCCTGTTCAGACGCCGGACGAGCGCGCGCCGCCGGTAAATTTAGAGCCCTCGGCGGCGGCAACTTCCCCAAGCACGTCAAAGAGCGCTCCCTCCGACCCGGCAGTTGCTAACGTCGTAGCGCGGGCGCTCACTTTGGCGCGAAACCCAACGGTAACCCCGACCCCGGCATCGCCACCAGCATCGGATTCGGCGCGCAGTGATAGAGGCAGCCCAGGCAGCGCGCCGACAGAGAAATCGACCCCGGCCCCAACGTCGACACCGACACCGCCGCTGGCACCGACATCTACATCGACACCGACACCGACACCGGCATCGACGTCGACGCCGCTACCGCCGCCGCCGCCGGCACGACCATCGCCGCCGGCACTCGAGTCGATGCAAGGGAAGACGGTACGCATCACCCCACCGGAGATATCGGTTTCCGGCACGACGGAAAAATCGGCGCCAACCCCTTGGTGGGCCGCCACTTCGGCGCCCGCTCATATTCCGGAAACCACGGCTCGATCAGCGACCCCGGCCCCGACGTCGACACCGACACCGCCGCTGGCACCGACATCGGCATCTACACCGACACCGCCGCTGGCACCGACATCGGCATCTACACCGACACCGACACCGACACCGGCATCGACGTCGACGCCGCTACCGACGCCGCCACCGGCACGACCATCGCCGCCGCCGGCACCCGAGTCGGTGCAAGGGAAGACGGTACGCATCACC
>JAXDQI010000181.1:0-3988 GCA_034667965.1 Gammaproteobacteria bacterium | reverse complement strand
GCCATGTTGTCCAGCACGGCTTTAGCGCTGGCATCGCGGTCCTTCTTGCCCGTCTTGGCATCCTCGGCTGCTTTTGCGGCCTTGTTGAAACGCGCCTCGGCGCGGTCGCGCTCGTCTTTTGTCATGTCAGGTTGACTTCTTTTTCTTGGGCTTCACTTTGGCTGCGACCGGGTTGGCGCGGTCGGCGGCTTCCTTGGCCAGCCGGATCGCGCGCAGGTTCGCCGTCCGCTTTCGAATCGCGATATCCGCGGCCGCGATATCGGCCATCGCCTTGATGCCTTCGGCGTCCTGGGCGAGCTTTCTGTTGAGCCGGATCTCCTTCATCTCGGCGGCGGTTTTCGGTTCGTCGTCCATAAGGGCACCTCAAAGTCGCCGGGCAAAGTCGTGGCGCGGCTGTTCCGCAGCACTGATACCATGTTTAGCGCGTCAAAAGCGGCCTGTTTGAGGGCGTTTAGGCCAGAAAAGCTGAAGCAGTTAATGTTCACGCCGTACACTAATGCGCGTGCTGAAGGACGGCTTCATCCGCCTCATCCCCGTCCCCGGCAACGGCATGATCGAATTCCGCCAGCCATGCCTTCAGCACGGGCGCGGTCGTTCCTGCGGCTTTCAATTGGCGCAAAGCGATCCGGATTTCGGTGCGGCCGTGGCGGTCCAGCGTGGTGGCCAGGTTAGAAGGCGGCTCGCCAGCTCTGATCGCGTCCGCGACGCGGCGTTTGATCGCAAGAAACTCCGGAAGTCCAAAACGCTCGAGCATCCATTGAAACGGATCGTGGCCTGCGGCGCCGTCTCGGTCGCGCGCCGGATGCTGGGGATATAGATGCGCGCAGGGAATCCATCCATCGGGGATCGGCTCGGTGGCGGCATGGGTCCGGCCGCTTTTCAGGAGTTTCGGCAGAACGTGCGTATGCGGCCCGTCCGGGCTCGTGCCCGACGGCGGCGGAATCGGTTGATAGACCTCGATCCTTCCGATCCGGCTGATGAAAACGCGGTGCGGATTTGCCTCGAGCAGCAGGCCCATCGCGGGATTTGCGGGATCGAACACCGAACGTCCGGTGTGGCGGCGCAATTGCGCGACTGTGCCATGGTCGTCGATCCGGACGCACAAGTCGGCCTGCAGGGCGCCGAGGCCAAGGTCGAACAGGATCGATCCGCGGTGTTGCGGCTGCAGGGCTTCACGATCAACGTCGAGTTCGGTCAACACCGTGCGCCGGTTCATGGCGCAACCGCCGGCCGGCAGGCAAAGGGCCACCCGTTGGCTCCAGCTCGATCTGGTGATGCATTCGAACGCGAATGGCCGGCAGTCATCGGATGGTTCAATGGCGATGCCGCCCCGCGCCGTGACGGCCGCAGCACCCGTTGCCAATTGCGTCAGCCGCACCCTCTCATCGCGGTCGCGCGAGAATTCGGCGATGCCGCCGAAGGTGCCGAGGCTCCATTGCGTATCGGCATCGGCGATTTGCGCGTGCAGCAAATCGATCGCCGTGCTTTGTGCGGTCATTGATCGGTATTCCCCCGGCGTTCAGCCGGAAGAATACCGCTTTGCCTGACCGTAACAAGCCGGGCTGGCGTTCAGAACGTAGCACCCGCCTTGACCCAGAACGTCCTGCCCGGGAGCGGATAGGCGTTGAACCGGTCCGGCGTGAACGCGCTGGCGATGGCGTAGTCGTAATACAGCGCATTGAACACGTTGTTGATGCTGACCGACCAGAAGTACCTGTCGTATTCGCCACTCAGCTTGAAATCCACCGTGGCGTTGGCGGGGATCAGCGGCTGGGTGTTGGGCTGGTCGTTATCCATGCGGCGGCTGCCCCAGTAGCGCACCGTCGCATCGACCACGAGGTATTTCTGCCAGGCGTTCCAGGTCACGCCGCCACTCGCGGTGTAGCGCGACACCAGCGGAACGTCATTGCCCGTGAAGGGCCCTTCGCGAAATACCGCGCGGGTGTAGGCGAAACCACCCCGGAACAGCAGGGTGTCGTTTGCTCGATACGTCGCGCTGGTCTCGGAGCCGTAGCGGCGGGTGGGATCGAGGTTGTAGTTGAAGAAGCCCACCGGATTGAACATGATCTCGTTGGTGAGCTCCATGTCGTAAATGCTGGATTGCAGCGAAAACGCGCCGGCCTTGATACGGAAACCGGCTTCGACATCGTCGGATGTTTGTGTCTTGAGCGCGAAGTTTCCGGGGATGGCAATGAAGGAGACGGGATCGAACGCAGGTCCCGACGACACCCGCTCATCGACATTCGGCGTGCGGAATGCGTGCGCGGCACGGCCGAACACGGCAAACACATCGTTGAAGCGATGCTCGAGGCCGATATGCAGCGCGTGCTGGGTTTCCCCGCTGTCGAGCGGCATGGCCTGTGCGTCGCCGAAATAGTTCGGCGCAGTCGGGTCGAGCCGATCTCTCGCGGTCAGGTTGAAGTGCTGGATTCGTCCGCCGTAGGAAAAGTCCGTGGTCGGAAGGATGCTGATGGACTGCTGCCAATAGGCGGCGACGGTTTGTTGCGACAGGTCGTACATGTGGATCGGCGGCGCGCCGTTAAATGCGCTTCGATTCTGATGGAACGTCGCGTCATAGAAATCGATGCCGGTCAGGATGTTCGAGGGCATGCCGAACACGACATTCTTGATGCTGAAGCGCGGCGTCAGCGACCAGGTCTGCAATTTCGCATCGACGTAAGTGGAGTTGAATTCCGACAGCGGAACGGGACCGAAGAAGCTTCCCTGCTGCTTCTTGTCCCGCACGCCGCCATCGACGATCAGTTCGACGCCGTACCCGAGCGACTTGATGAAGCCGGCGGTAGCGTTGGCGCCCTGTTTTTCCGCATGATCAAACGGCGTGGCCGCGCCTTTCCGGTCGGTGACCAGTTGATTGACGCCGATCGAGGGATCGACCAGTCGTCCGCCGGGGAAGCCAAGGGCCTGCTCGTCGCCGGACAATGTCAGGTATGCCGTCAGGTCAGGGGTGGTGTAGCGGATATCGCCGATGGCATCGTGCTGCGCGAGTTGGTTGTTGACGCGGTATCCGTCGGAATTGATTTGCTTGCCGTAGAACGACGTTGACCACGGTCCCGTATTCGCGGACGCCGATGCTGCGACCTGGCGCTGGCCATAGGAACCGCCGCCGACCTCGACGCGCGCGGCCAGCGGCGGGCCCGTCACCCCGGTCTTGGTGACGATGTTGACGACGCCGCCCATGACATTGTCGCCGTAAAGAACGGCGCCACTGTTGCCTTTGGTGATTTCAATACGCTGGATCGAATCGCGTGGAATCGTGGAGATATCCACGCCCTGCATATCGATGTCGTTCACCCTGCGGCCATTGATGAGGATCAGGGTATTGGAGAGTGCGGTTGCGCCGAAACCCCGCAGATCGACCGTGGTTTGCGCGCCGTTCACGGAACCGAACAGCGACGTCAGCTGTACTCCGGGCACCTGCGCGATGATCTCCTGCACGGTTTGAGCCGGCGAATTCGCGATCTCTTCCGCGGAGATGACCGTCGTGGAAGCCCCGGCCAGGATGCTCGGGGTTGCCGTCGTCGCCGCGGGCGCAGGCCCGCCAGATGGCTGCGCCGCGGGCGTCGGTTGCGGTGTCGGAGCGTGGGTAACGCGGCCGATGCGCGAAGCCCACTCGGATGAGGGCTCGACGCGATTGCGGTCTACCGGCTTCGGCGGATTGACTTCGATGGTGGGCAACTGATCCGGCGACGCGGTTTGCTGCGCGTGGGCCGCGGAAACACTCAGGGAAAAGATTGGAACGAGAAAACTCGACGCGAGCAAACAGGTGCGTCGCCGCTTTGCGGCAGTGCTGATGGAAGACATGGTTCTAACCTCGGTGTGACGTCAGTGGCACGTCACAGCGAACCAAGTCTCACCGATGTGCCTTTCGGCACCCCTGTGAAGCTAATGTCTGTACTCCCCGACCGACATCTTCGCGTGTGACCACGGCTGACGGCAGGTCTCCTGGCTCGCGGGTCGTTACCCTTCG
>JAXDQI010000180.1:0-24044 GCA_034667965.1 Gammaproteobacteria bacterium | reverse complement strand
CGCAGCTCCAGCAAGTGCGAGATCAGCGTACCTTCGGCGAGCCCGTTAGGGTTCCCGCCGGGCTCACTCATTGGGCGGGGTGCTGGTGGGGACCGTCGTAGGGGGGTTGTACTCCGCGTGCGGAGCCGCATGCGGGTCCACGCCCGCGACGACACCGGCTTGCGGCGGTTCGTAAGGCGGGGGCGCCGGCGGCGCCGCCGGCGGTGCTATTCGATTTGCGGCCGGGGTGGGCCTGCTCTGTTCCTTTAGCAACTCGTCCGCGCTCACTTCACGTTCCAACTGTTCGGAGAGTTGCCGGGCCATGGCGCGCGCGCGCCCCATCCAATTGCCGACCTGTCGGGCAACTTTCGGCAGGCGTTCCGGGCCGAGTACGACGAGCGCTATGGCCGACGTGAGAAGGATTTCCGAGAAGCCGAAATCAAGCATGCATCATCACACGTTGGGCTTCGGGGGTACCTTGGCGGCGTCCGCTTCCTTCGCGGCCGCGGTGGGTCCGGCGGCGCCGGTCTCGAAATCGGCGTCCTGCTTGAGCTGCTTCACTCGTTCCTCCGATTCCCCGTCATTCATAGATTGTTTGAAACCTTTGACTGCGGCGCCCAGATCGGAACCGATGGAGCGCAGGCGCTTGGTGCCAAAAATCACCAGCGCGATCGCCAGGATCACCAATAACATTTTCGAATCGAACATGTCGCTTCTCCGAATCCACGTTTGCCAACATTAGGGCGCCAATGATACGCCAAAGATATTATGACGTTCGACAGTGCTCGGCCGCTGAGTGTTCGATCGCATTTGAACTTTTGCGTGCTGCGCCGCCGTCTGCGCGCCCGGCTGGGCGCCCCGCTACGCCTCCAGCCAGAAGGTGACCGGGCCGTCGTTCACCAAGCCGACCTGCATGTCCGCCCCGAACACGCCGCATTGTACCCGTGGGTGCTGGGCGCGCGCCGCCGCGACGAGCTCCTCGAACAGGCGCCGCCCTAGATCCGGCGCAGCCGCGGTGGAAAATCCCGGCCGTAACCCGTGGCGCGTGTCGGCTGCCAGCGTGAATTGCGGTACGAGGAGGAGGTCTCCGTCGATCTGGCCGAGATTAAGGTTCATTTTTCCGTGTTCGTCGCCAAACACGCGATATTTCAGCGTTTTGTCCAGGAGCTTTTGGGCCGCCGCCGCATCATCGTCGGGCCGGACGCCGATAAACACCAAGAGTCCGCGCTTGATCGATGCGACGACGGCCCGGTCGATCTGGACTTCGGCCTCGAGGACGCGTTGCAGGAGGGCGATCATGCCGTTTTTGAACCTAAGTTCCCACTTTCCACAGAATTCATAAGAAGTGGTAAATAGACGCCATTCCTCGCCCTATTTCTTCCATAGAGTGGGTGTGAACAGCACCAAAATCGTGAAAACCTCCAAACGCCCAAGCAACATGGCCACCGAACACACCCAGGTTTGGAAGTCGCTCAATATTCCGTAATTGCCGCCGGGCCCCACCAACCCCAAGCCCGGCCCCGCGTTGTTGATGCAGGCGATGATCGACGACAGCGACGTCATGAAATCCAGCCCGCTGGCCAGCTGCACGAAAATCAGGGTGACGATGCTCATGAAGTACAGAAACACGAACGCCAGCACGGCAAATACCACCCGATTCGCGATCACCGTACCGCCCACCTTGAGGGGCCGCACCATGTTGGGATGCACCAGCATGTTGAGCTCGCGATGCGCCTGCTTTGCCAGCACGAGAGTCCGGATCATCTTGATGCCTCCACCGGTGGACCCGGAGCTCACCACGATGCAGCTCAGGAACATCATCCACATCGGCGCGAAAATCGGCCACCGCGAGTAGTCCTCGGTGTGCAGGCCGCTGTCGACGGCGATCGACACCACATTGAAAAAACTGTGCCGCAGCGCCGTCGGGAAATCCGGAAAGGTGCCCCTTAGAAACAAGAACAGCGCGATTCCGGCGCAACTTGCCGCCAGTACTCCGAGGACCGCCTTCGCTTCGGCGTCGCGAAAGTAGGCCGCCACGCCGCGCTGGCTCCAGGCCAGATAATGTGTCGCGAAATTCATCGCCGCCAGGATCTGAAATATCGTCAACACCATCTCGATCGGCAGGGAATTGAAGTGCCCAATGCTGGCGTCGTAGGTGGAGAAACCCCCGAGGGCCAGCGCCGAAAACCCGTGGCAAACGGCATCGAACCACTCCATGCCGGCGAATCGCAGGGAAACGATGCACGCCGCCGTGAGGCCGGCATACACCGCCCACAGCAATTTGGCGGTCTGCCCGATCCGCGGCGTCAATTTGCTGTCTTTCATGGGGCCGGGCATTTCGGCGCGATAGATCTGCATCCCGCCCACCCCGAGCATGGGGAGGATGGCCACAGCGAGCACGATTATTCCCATGCCGCCGAGCCAGGAGAGGAGATGCCGCCATAGGTTGATGGACCGCGGCAGAAATTCGAGACCCGACAGCACCGTCCCTCCGGTCGTGGTCAGCCCGGACGCCGCCTCGAAATACGCGTCGGTGAAGTTGATGGGCAAGTATTTCCACAGGGGGAATCCGGCGACCGCCGGCAAGGCTATCCAGGTGAGCGCGACCAGCATCAGCCCGTCGCGGGTCTTCAGCTCCCGCTTGAAACGCCGCGTTGCCAGCCACAGCAGCGCCCCCAGCACGAAGGTCGCGACCGCCGACAGGATGAATGACCACAGCGCCGGGTCGAGGCCCCAGACCGCCATGACCAATGGGGCGAGCATGGTCATCGCGAATACCATCATGACCATGGCAAACACGTGCGCGACCGGCAGGAGAATGTCTTTCACAGAAAGGACGCGGAGCCCTGGAACAACTTCTCTACGGCGTCGATATGCCGCCGGTCCGTCAGGAACAGGATGAGGTGGTCGTCCGGCTGCACCGTGGTGTCGTGGTGGGCAATGATGACGTCATCACCCCGCACCACGGCGCCCAAGGTCGTGCCTTCCGGCAGCGTGATGTCCTCGATGCGGCGGCCGATCACCTTGGAGCTGTCCGCGTCGCCGTGGACCACCACTTCCAGTGCCTCCGCGGCGCCGCGCCGCAGCGAGTGGACCCGCACCACGTCGCCGCGCCGCACGTGTGCCAGCAACGATCCGATGGTCACGGTCTGCGGCGAGATCGCCACATCGATCGAGCCGCTTTCGATGAGTTCCGCATAGGACGGCTTGTTGATCAATGCCATGACCTTGTGTGCGCCGAGGCGCTTGGCCAGCATGGCGGACAAAATGTTGGCCTCTTCCGAATTGGTCAGCGCCGCGAAGACATCCGTGCTGTCGATGTTCTCCTCGAGCAGCAATTCCTCGTCGGCGGCGTCGCCGTGCAGGACGATGGTCCGGTTCAGCTGTTCGGACACCCGGCGCGCGCGCTTGTGGTCGCGCTCGATCAGCTTCACCTGATTCTTGTCCTCGAGTTCGCTTGCCAGCCGGAAGCCGATGTTGCCGCCGCCCGCGATGACGACGCGCCGCGCCGGCGCCTCCTCACGGCGCAACTCCTTCATGACGATGCGGATGTCATCGCTGGCCGCCAGGAAAAAAACTTCGTCGCCGTCCTCGATGACGGTCTCGCCTTCCGGCTTGATGCTCTTCCCGGCACGGTAGATGGCGGCCACCCGCGCGTCGGCGGACGGAATGTGTTCGCGCAGCGTCTTGAGCTCCTGGCCCACCAAGGGGCCACCCTGCCGCGCCCGGATGCCGACCAGCCGCACACGGCCGTCGGCGAAGTCCAGCACTTGAAGCGCCCCCGGATAGCGGATCAGGCGCGCGACGTACTCGGTGACCAACTGTTCGGGGCTGATCCAGACATCCACCGCGACGCCGTTTTCGCCGAACAGTTTCTCGCGGTCCGTGTAGTCCGCCGACCTTACGCGCGCGATTTTCTTGGGAGTGCGGTAGAGCGTCCAGGCGATCTGACAAGCGAGCATGTTGACTTCGTCGCTGTTGGTGAGCGCGACGAGAATGTCGGTGCTCGCGATGCCCGCGGCTTCCAGAATTCGCGGACTGGACGCATTGCCGTTGACGGTGCGTATGTCCAGACGATCCTGCAGATCGCGCAGAATCTCCTCGTTCACGTCGATGACGGTGACGTCGTTCGCCTCTTCACGGGAGAGGTGAAATGCGGCCGTCCGGCCGACCTGTCCAGCACCCAGGATGATGATTTTCACGGGACCTTTACTCTACACGACCTCGAGGTTGGCGTATGACAGCATCAGCCACTTGGTACCCTGGCCCTCGAAATTCACCTGGATGCGGGCCTGCGGGCCGTTGCCCTCGAAATTGAGTACGACGCCGTCGCCGAACTTGGCATGCCGGACCCGGCTTCCCATGCGCATATTATGAGAGGCCGGTTCGTCAAGGGAGGTCGAACGTCTGACGAATACCGGCCGTGAGACTTGCAACCGCGGCCGTATTTCCTCGATCAACTCCGCGGGCAGTTCGCTGATGAATCGCGACGGCTGGCCGTACTGATCCACCCCGTAGAGACGGCGCTGTTCGGCATAGGTGATATAGAGCTGCCGCATGGCCCGCGTTGCACCGACGTAACACAGGCGGCGCTCTTCTTCCAAGCTGGCGAGATCGGCGATCGAGCGCTGATGAGGGAACAGACCGTCTTCCATGCCCGTCAGGAAGACGACGGGAAATTCCAGGCCCTTTGCCGTATGCAGGGTCATCATTTGCACGCAATCGGCATACGGGTCGGCCTGTCCCTCTCCGGATTCCAGCACGGCGTGGGCAAGGAACGATTCGAGCGGCTGCATATCCGTTTCGCCCTCGGGTGAAAAGCCCTTCGCGGCGCTGACGAGTTCGAGCAGGTTCTCGACGCGGCCTTCGCCCCGTTCGCCCCGCTCCTTCTTGAAGTGTTCGATAAGCCCGCTGTTTTGAATGACGTGATCCACCTGTTCGTGGAGTTCCAGCCCGGCGACTTCCCGCCCAAGTTTCTCGATCAGTTGCAGGAAACTCTGCAGCGCCAGCGCCGCGCGCTGCGGGAGAACGCTCTGGACGGCCGCCGCCGCCGCGTGCCAAAGCGAAGTGCCGCCGGCGCGGGCCATGTCCCGCAAAGTGTCCAGGGTCTTTGCGCCGATGCCGCGCGTGGGCAGGTTGACGATGCGCTCGAAGGAAGTGTCGTCCGCGCGGCTCGCAACCAGCCGCAGATACGCGAGCGCGTCCTTGATCTCGGCCCGTTCGAAGAATCGGAGGCCCCCATAAACACGGTACGGCATGCGCGCATTCAAAAAGGCTTCCTCGAAAACCCGCGATTGCGCGTTGGAACGATACAGCACGGCCACTTCACGACGCGTGCCGCCGCGATCCACCCATTCGCGGATGCGGTTCACCACGAAGTCGGCTTCGTCGCGCTCGTTGAAGGCTGCGTAAAGTTTTACGCGGTCGCCGTCTGCGCCGCTGGTCCACAGATTCTTGCCGAGGCGGCCGGCATTGTTGGCAATGAGCGCGTTGGCGGCCTTGAGTATGGTCCCTGTCGACCGATAGTTCTGTTCCAGCTTGTAGAGCACCGCCCGCGGATAATCGCGCCGGAATTGATTCAAGTTCTCGACGCGGGCGCCGCGCCAGCGATAAATCGATTGGTCGTCGTCTCCAACCGCGAACGGCAGTCCCTCGGGCCCCGCGAGCAACATCAGCCACTTGTATTGAATGGCGTTGGTGTCCTGAAATTCGTCGACCAGGACGTGGCGGAACCGCGTCCGGTAATGCTCGAGCAGCGCCGGGTTGTCACGCCACAATTCGTAGGCGCGCAGCAGCAGTTCCGCGAAATCCACCACTCCCGCACGTTGGCAGGCCTCCTCATAGGCCTGGTAGATCTTGATCAACTGCCGGCGCGTGGGATCGCCGTTGTCCTTGATGTGCTTGGCGCGGAACCCTTCGTCCTTCTGTGCGTTGATGAACCACTGGATTTCGCGCGGTACCCAACGAGTCTCGTCGAGATCCATAGCCTTGAGCACCTTGCGCAACAATCTCGACTGATCCTCGGAATCCAGGATCTGGAACGCCTGAGGCAGACCGGCCTCGCGCCAGTGCCGGCGCAGCAGGCGGTGCGTGAGGCCGTGAAATGTTCCGATCCACAGGGCTCCGCCGGGAATTCCCAGCAAGGTCTCGATGCGCCCGCGCATCTCCGCTGCCGCCTTATTGGTGAAGGTGACCGCCAGGATGCTGTTCGGCGACGCGCCTTCGACTTGAATCAGCCAGGCAACCCGGTGAACCAGTACACGGGTCTTGCCGCTGCCGGCGCCGGCGAGCACCAGCGCTGCGCCGAGCGGCGAACCGACAGCCTGCCGCTGAGCGTCATTGAGTCCGTCGAGGAGATGCGATACGTCCATAAGGCCGCGGATTGTACTGCTCGGAGGCGCCTACCTGCGGCCTTTACGCGTCTCCTCGGCGAACTCGACCAGTGCAAGCGCCAGCGAGAGCACGACCGGACCCGCGATGACGCCGATGGCGCCGAACGCGGGAATGCCGCCCAACACGCCGACGAACACCGCCAACGCGGAAATCTTGGCGCGGCCGGAAATCAACAGCGGCCGCAGCACGTTATCCAGTCCTCCGAGAATCAGGCCCCAGACGAGCATGAATATGCCGTATCCCCAGTGCTTGTCCACGAACAGCCAGATGGCCGCCGGCGCCCAGACGAAGGCCGCACCGCCGATGGGAAGCAACGACAGCAGCGCCGCGAGCACCCCGAACACCACCGGCGAGGGCAGGCCGGCGATGGCGAAGCCGACTCCGACCAGAAATCCCTGCGCCAGCGCGGTCACGCTGGTGCCGAACATGATCGCCCGAGTCACGTTGCTGAGTTGCTCGAATAGCCGGTCCTTGCGTTCCTCGTCCAAGGGTATGAGGCCGCGCGCGCGGACCATCATCTCGTCGCCGTCGCGCAGGAAAAAGAACAATAGAAACAACATGATCGCAAAGCCGAGCACCGAATCCAGCGCCCCCAGGAAGAACGACCCGCTGAAGCCGGCGGCACGCTGCAGGACCTGCTGAGTGCCGGACACCAGCCACGACTGCACTTGCGCGGCGGAAATTCCCGCGTGCGCCTGCAGCCAGTCGTTGACATGAGCGATCCAAGGGAATTGGCGCAGGTCCGCGAAGGTTTTGATGTCCCATTGTTTTGCCGCTTTCTGCAGTTCCTGCAGCAGAGCGGATATCTGAGTCACGAATACGATCGACAGGGCGGAGAGCGGCAGCAGGATGGTGATGGGCGCCAAGAGCGTGAGGACGCCCGCGGACATCCCTTTGCCGCGCAGGTGCCGGCGCCAGCGGACATTCAACGGGAACAGCAGAAACGCGAGGAACGCGGCCCAGGTCATCGAGCCGAAGAACGGCCTGAAGATCAGGATCAGCGCGTAGCCGAGCGCGACGGCCACGACGAGCGCAAAAACGCGCGGATAAAAGGTCGAGGTCGCGGGCATTACGCGATGCTAGCATTGCGGCCGGAACAGGTCGCCACCGGAATCGCCGCATGACGAAGCTCAAGGTCAACAATCGGCTCATGGAAACGGATGCAGCGCCGGATACCCCATTGTTGTGGGTGCTGCGCGATCACCTCGGCATGACCGGCACCAAGTTCGGTTGCGGTATCGCGCTCTGCGGCGCCTGCACCGTGCATTTGGATGGTGTGGCCGTTCGCTCGTGCGTCCTGCCGCTCCACGCGGTGGAAGGCGGCGCCATCACGACCATTGAAGGTCTATCCCCGGACCGCGGACACGCGGTGCAGAAAGCATGGCTGGAAATCGACGTCCCGCAGTGTGGCTACTGCCAGTCGGGACAGATCATGTCCGCCGCAGCGCTGCTCCATCGCAACCCGAACCCCAGCGATGCGCAGATCGATGCGGCGATGTCCGGAAACCTGTGTCGCTGCGGAACCTATCCGCGTATCCGCAAAGCGATTCGTCGGGCGGCGGAACTGCAGGGCGCCGACGGCGCCGCCGATGGTGCGCGGAAATGAGCCGCGACCTTGCCGAGCTGACGCGTCGCCGATTCTTGGGCGCCGCGGCCGGCGCGGGGGGAACCGTGCTGCTGGCAATGACGGTCCCGGGCTTCGGCGCCGGAGAGAAGCCGGGAGCCCGCGCCGCGGGTGGCCGGCTGAACGCATGGCTCACCATCGGGGCGGACAACTCCTTCACCGTCGTCGTGGATCGCTCAGAAATGGGCCAGGGCGTCTACACGGCGCTGCCCATGCTGCTGGCCGAGGAACTCGAGATATCGCTGGACGTCATCAGTGTCGTTGCCGCTCCGGTGGGGGATGCATACATCAATCCCGCGAACGGAGGACAGGTTACGGGCACCAGCAACAGCGTGCAGGACGCATGGGAAAAACTGCGTCTCGCGGGCGCCCAGGCCCGCACCATGCTGGTGGCTGCGGCGGCCGAGCGGTGGCGCGTCGATCCCCGCCTCTGTCACGTCAGCAACGGCTCCATCTCGGGGCCTGCCGGAAAGACCGTGACCTATGGCGGCGTAGCGGCCGCGGCCGCCAAATTGCCGGTGCCGAAAGACGTCAAACTCAAGCCCAAGGCCGGCTTCCAAATCATCGGCAAGCCGCGGCTGCGCATCGACTCGCCAAAAAAGGTGGACGGCAGCGCGGAGTTCGGGATCGACGTCAAACTGCCCGGGCTGATGTACGCAACGCTGGTGCAAAGCCCGGTGCTCGGCGGCAAGGTGACCGCGGTCGACGCCGCCGCCGCGGAAGCGATGCCGGGGGTCCGACGGGTCCTTGTGACCGACGGCGGCGTCGTGATCGTCGCGGAGCATTTTTGGCAGGCGCTCACCGCACGCAGCGTCGTGAAGATCACGTGGGATCCCGGCAGCAATGCGGACCTCGACAATGCCGGCATCCGTGCCATGCTGGAAAAGGCGGCGAACTCAAGACAGGGATTGAGCGCCCGGGCGGACGGCGATGCCGCGAACGTGCTCAAGTCCGCCAAACGCTCGCTGCACTCCGTGTACGAGCTGCCGCTTCTGGCGCACGCCCCGATGGAACCGATGAATTGCACGGCCGACGTCAAACGCGACGGATGCGATCTATACGTGGGCACCCAGGTGCAGCAGGCGGCGCAGCTCGCCGCCGCCACCGCCGCGGGTTTGGATCCTGGGAAAGTCAGGGTTTTCACCACTCTGCTCGGCGGCGGCTTCGGGCGGCGGTTGGATGTGGATTTCATCCCGGCGGCCGTCATCGCCTCGAAGGCGGTCGGCGCGCCGGTGAAAGTGATCTGGACGCGTGAAGACGACATGATGCACGGCACGTTCAGACCGCCGGCTCGGGAAGAGATCAGCGGCGGCCTGGACGCCGAGGGCCGCTTGATCGCGTGGTCGCTGGACATCACCAGCCCTTCGATCACTGCGCGCGCCTCGCCTTCGGTCACGGACCCATTCGACTCCGTGGTCGAGGCCGCCCTCAACTGTCCTTACGCCGTGCCGAATTTCTCACTCACCTACACGCGCCGGGAGATCGGCATCGATGTGGGCTACATGCGCTCGGTGAGCCACGCACCGAACTGCTTCGCGATCGAAAGCTTCATGGACGAACTCGCGGTTGCCGCGGGCAAGGACCCGGTCGAGTTTCGCTTGGGGATGCTCGCCGCAAAACCACGTCATGCGCATGTATTGCGGACGGCTGCGGAGCGCGCGGGGTGGGGCCTCCGGAAGCCGGGCCGGCATCAGGGCGTCGCGTTCATGGAGGGTTATAGCACTCAGGTTGCGCAGGTCGCCGAGATTTCGGTGGTAGCCGGGGAGATCAAGGTGCACAAGATCACCTGCGTGGTGGACTGCGGCCAGATGGTCAACCCGCGCATCGTCGAGTCGCAGATCGAAAGCGGAATCGTATTCGGACTCACGGCGGCGCTCTGGGGCGAGGTGACGCTGGTGGGCGGCCGGGTGCGGCAAACCAACTTCAATTCCTATCGGCTGCTGCGCGGGAATGAAATGCCGGAACTCAGCGTGCATCTCGTGGAAAGCGACGCGGCGCCCGGCGGTATCGGCGAAGCGGCGGTGCCACCGGTGGCGCCGGCAATCTGCAATGCGATATTTGCGGCGACGGGAAAGCGGCTGCGCAGTCTCCCCATCGCCCGGCAGAAGCTGGCCTGAGCGGCGCGGCGCCTGGCGTAAGCGGCGCGGCGAAATTGCGCGCTCGACCGGCTTACTTGTTGAGCGAGACTATGTAGTCAACGGCCATCCGCATCGTCGCGTCGGGCCAGGTCGTCCCGCCGCGCGGCGGCATGGCGCCTTTCCCTTCGATGGCATGCGAGTAAAGTGCTTCCTTGCCTTGGGCGATCCGCGGTCCCCACGCCGCATGGTCGCCGATTTTCGGCGCGCCGTTGATACCCAACGCATGGCAGGCTGAACAGACTTTGGTAAACGCCTGTTCGCCGGTGGTCGGCACGTCCGCCGCAGGAGTGTTGCTCTTGGCCACGGCCAGCGCGGAATTGTCCCGACCGGCAACGGCGACATGAGCGAACGGCGCAATGTTTTGTTGAACCGCCTTGAGGCGCATCGGCTCCAGCAGCACCTCCTTTCCCTGAGTGGCACGGCCGATCATCCGGGAAAACACGAACAGGAGAATCGCAAACACGATGAGAGCACCGAGTACCAGACTGAATGAATTGAAGAAATGCCTATCTGAAGATTCGCTGTTGGCCACGGTAACTCGCTGAATATCGACGAGAAAATTTCAAAGAGGATTGGAAAGAGGATTACGGAGTATAGCGCCGGCCGGCGAATCCCGGAATAGCGGTCGGCGCGCACGACTTGTCGCGGTCGGAGCGCCCAGTGTAAGGCGCCGGTGTTGAGAAGCGTCAGCGCAATCGTATGGCAGCGAACAGGAGCAATAGTGTGAGCGCCTGAAACCCCACGCGCGTCCACATGAGCGGTGTGCTCAGGGTCTTGTTCGTCGAACCGCCTCCGGACATCGTCAACAACCCCAAAAACACCGTGGCCACTGTAAAGAGCATCGCCGCGATGATGACAACTACGAATAGGTCCATTGTTCGTCTCCCCGAACAGTTTTGCCAGCGCCGCGTTGGATATTAGCACGCGTCGTTTGGAGCGCCGCATTGCGAAATTGCGACGCCGAGTGCCGATTCAAGGGAAAAGCCTATTTGTTGCACTGCGATTCCTCTCGAGCGCCAGCATTGATGCACATCTTCCAACGCAACAGTGCTTGTGCCACACTCAATGCGGCTGTAGCGCTGCGCAACAAATTAACGCAGTGCCGGAAAATGTTTGGTGAAGAGAATTCGTTCATAGGCCGCCATAAAAAAGTCGCGGGGGAAGCCATGAAATGCATTTACTTTCTCACTCCCACCATAGCAACGACCGACCAGGTGTCGGCCGACCTGCATGACGTTGGCGTCAACGATTTCTACTTGCACGTCATTTGCCGCGACCACGCGGGTCTCAAGCGGCATCAGATCCATTCCAGCAACTACTTCGAAACCCTGGATGTCATGCGCGACGGGTTCATCGGCGCCACGCTCGGATTTCTGATCGGACTGGCGGGGGCCGGATTGCTCTTGTATATAAAGCCTTTCGGCGTTCATGTGGTGCCGACGTTCGTCTACGCCATCCTGGTCGGCGCGGCCACGTTGTTCGGCGCCTGGGAGGGCGGCCTCGTGGGAATCGACAGCGAGAATAAGAAGCTCGCCAAGTTTCACGACGACCTGGTCGCCGGCAAGTATCTGGTATTGGTCTATGTCCGGAAGCATCGCGAACAGGTCGTGCTCCAGATGATGCGCGAAAAACATCCGGAAGCCGAATTGGTGGCGATCGATTCGCACTTCGTCAATCCCTTCAGCACGGTGAGGAGAGTTTCGCCGGCTCCGACACAAGGGGTTTGATCCGTCCGGGTTGAGTTTGCTCGTAGGGGGCGCGAATGGTACTTGGCTACGCAGTGATCGCTTTGGTCATCGGCACCGTCCTGTTTCACTTCTTCAGCCCGTGGTGGTTTACGCCGATCGCGTCCAATTGGACGATGATGGACCAGACGGTCAACCTCACATTCTGGGTGACGGGCGTCGTGTTCATCGCGATCAACCTGTTCATGGCGTATTGCATCATGCGCTACCGGCACAGCAAAGGCCTCAAGGCGCACTACCAACCGGAAGATAAGAAGCTCGAATGGTGGCTCACGATCGTGACGACGGTCGGCATTGCTGCCCTGCTCGCCCCGGGCTTGGTGGTCTGGGCCAAGTTCGTCACCGTGCCGGCCGGTGCATCGGAGGTCGAGGTCGTCGGCCAGCAATGGAATTTCAGCTATCGTTTTCCCGGCAAGGACGGTGTGCTCGGGGCCACGAATATTCGTCTCGCGAGTCCGGAGAACCCTTTGGCGATCGACCCCAACGATCCGAAGGGTCAGGACGATGTCGTGGTGTCGGGTCCCGAATTGCATTTACCTCTCGGCAAACCGGTGAAGGTACTGCTGCGCGCCAAGGACGTCCTGCACCAATTCGCGGTACCTGCGTTTCGGGTCAAGATGGACATGGTGCCCGGCATGGTGACCTACTTCTGGCTGACCCCCACCCGCACGGGAACGTACGATGCGCTCTGCGAGCAGTTATGCGGAACGGCGCACTTCACCATGCGCGCGCGCGTGATCGTCGATGAGGAAAAGGACTTTCAAGCGTGGCTGGCGACGCAACCGACTTATGCGCAAACGCGCGCCGCAACCGCCGGTGATGTCGCGGCGGGCCAGGCGGCCTATGCCGTGTGCAGCACCTGCCATGGCCCGAAAGGGGAAGGCAATCCGCAATTGAACGCGCCGAAGCTCGCCGGCCAGCCGGGCTGGTACTTGGCGCGGCAATTGCAGGATTTCAAACTCGGAATACGCGGTGCGAGCGAGAAGGATACGTACGGGAAGCAAATGGTCGCGTTTGCCGCGACGCTCACCGACGACACCGCGATCAAGAATGTCGTTGCATACATCGACTCCTTGCCCGACGCGCATCCGCAAGGGACGGTGTCCGGGGACCCATCGAAGGGTCGAGAGCACTACGAAACTTGCGCGTATTGCCACGGAAACGGCGGCCAGGGGGTTTGGTCGACGAACGCGCCGAGGCTATCGCACATGAGCGACTGGTACATGAAACGCCAGCTGCAGAACTTTCAGCAAGGCGTGCGCGGGAGTCACCCGCAAGACTTCAACGGCGCGCAGATGGCCGCCATGGCCAAGTCGCTGGCGGACGACCAGGCGATCAATGACGTCCTCATACATATCGATTCGATGTGAGGCGCCCGACCACCTCAAGCCTCCCGACGCAAGATCACTGACAGAACACTCGGAGCATCCGATGGCCTATGTTGCAATTGCCGACCGTGATCACGCTCATGCAGGCCATGAGCCGCAGAGCTTTCTGACCAAGTACATCTGGTCTCAGGACCATAAGGTCATCGCGATCCAGTACACGATCACGGCAATCGCCATTGGATTGGTTGCACTGACGCTTTCGGTGCTGATGCGGCTGCAGCTCGGCTTCCCGCACAGCTTTTCGCTGATCGCTCCGCAAAACTACTACCAGTTCATCACCCTGCACGGGATGATCATGGTCATCTACCTGCTCACCGCGTTGTTTCTCGGCGGCTTCGGCAACTACCTCATTCCTCTGATGTGCGGTGCGCGCGACATGGTGTTCCCGTACCTGAACATGGTGAGCTATTGGGTGTACCTGCTCGCCGTGCTGGTTCTGGTGGCCGGTTTCTTCGTGCCCGGCGGGGCGACCGGCGCCGGTTGGACCTTGTATCCACCACAAGCCATTCTCTCCGGCACTCCCGGCGCGCGATGGGGAATCGTCTGCATGCTGGCATCGCTCGCCATCTTCATCGTGGCATTCACGATGGGCGGCCTGAATTACGTAACGACCGTGCTGCAGGCCCGTTGCCGCGGCATGACCATGATGCGTCTGCCGCTGTCGATCTGGGGCATTTTCATGGCGACCGTATTGGGCCTTCTGGCCTTTCCGGCCTTGTTCGTCTCCGCCGTCATGATGACCCTGGACAGCCTCGTAGGTACCAGCTTCTTCATGCCGGCCGTCTCTTCGATGGGGCAACCGTTGGCGTACAACGGCGGCAGCCCGCTGTTGTTCCAGCACCTGTTCTGGTTTTTCGGCCATCCGGAGGTTTACATCGTCGCACTGCCGGCATTCGGCATTGTGTCCGATCTGCTCAGCACGCATGCGAGGCGGCATATATTCGGCTATCGCATGATGGTCTGGGCGATTCTGGCGATCGGTTGTCTCAGCTTCGTGGTGTGGGCGCATCATATGTACGTGAGCGGCATGAATCCGTACTTCGGCTTCTTCTTCGCCACCACCACCCTCATCATTGCCGTGCCCACCGCGATCAAAGTCTATAACTGGGTGCTGACGATTTGGCGCGGCGACATCCATCTGACCGTGCCGATGCTGTTCGCCATCGGGTTCATCTTCACTTTCATCAACGGCGGCTTGACCGGGCTGTTTCTCGGCAACGTGACGGTGGACGTGCCGCTGTCGGCGACCTATTTCGTGGTCGCGCACTTCCATCTGGTGATGGGCGTGTCGCCGATCCTGGTCGTGTTCGGCGCGCTCTACCACTGGTACCCGAAGATGACGGGACGAATGCTCGACGACACCCTGGGCAGGATCCATTTCTGGATCACGTTCGTCGGAACGTACATGATCTACCTGCCCATGTACTACCTGGGCATCCTCGGCTTGCCGCGCCGCTACTACGCGTGGGGCGAAGCCATCCAGTTCATTCCGCCGTCGGCTCATACCATGAACAAGTGGATCACCATATCCGCTCTGTTCGTTGCCGCGGTGCAATTGGTGTTTTTGTTCAACCTGGTGTGGTCATTCTTTAAAGGCAAGCCCGCGGGGGGCAATCCCTGGCGGGCCACGACGCTCGAATGGCAGACACCCGATACGCCTCCCAGGCACGGTAACTGGGGCGAGCGGCTGCCGGTCGTCTACCGCTGGGCCTACGACTACAGCGTGCCCGGCGCCAAGGAGGATTTCATCCCGCAGAATGTTCTGCCCGACAAGTTGGCGCCGGCCGGACACGCTCAAGGCCAGAGATAGAATTCATGAATATCTGGGTTGCATTCGGCGCGCTCATCGTCGGCGTGATCGTCTGGTTCATCCTCGTCAGGCACTTGAGCACGCGATCGTGGGAGCGGCACGGATCGAGCGTGCACGCGCGCGATCCGCGGGGCGATATCGGTGAAGTAAAGGTACCCCCGGCTCGCATCGCCCTATGGGTATTCCTCGCGGTCATCACGTCGTTGTTCGGGCTGTTCATCTCGGCCTATTTCATCCGCATGGGCCATGGGCATGGCGCCGGACACGGGATCTCGGATTGGCATCCGGTCGACAAACCCCCAATTCTGTGGTTCAACACGGCGATGCTCGTTTTGAGCAGCGCCGCGATGCAGGCGGCGCGGCGCGCGGTGAGATTGAATCAACGCGGGCGCGTCAGCGGCTTTCTGCTCGCGGGCGGGGCATTCGCCATATTGTTTCTCATCGGCCAGCTGACGGCATGGCACCAGCTCCGCGATTCCGGCTACGGGTTGACCAGCGGGCCCGCCGGCGCCTTTTTCTATGTGCTGACAGGCGTGCATGGCTTGCATCTGCTCGGCGGACTCGGCGTGTGGCTCAAGACGGTGGCCCGGATGCGCACACGCGCCGCGGAACTGATCGAGGTGCGATTGAGCATCGAGCTGTGCACGGTCTATTGGCATTATCTGCTCCTCGTGTGGCTGGTGATGTTCGTTTTGTTGTTGTCTACCTAGGCTTGAGGACCTCTCGTATGGCGCAAGACGCATCGATCGCGGGAAAACCGACGGCGACTGAAGGCCTGGACGGCGTTGCCGCGGATTGGTCGGGCGACAAGCAGGTGTTCCCGGTGCCCTGGGGCAAGGCGATGATGTGGATTTTCTTGCTCAGCGACACATTCATCTTCACGTGTTTCCTCACCTCCTACATGAACGTGCGGATGTCCACGACCGCGACTTGGCCGGACCCGAGCAAGGTGTTTTCGCTGAACATCGCAGGTCACGACATTCCGTTGTTGCTGATCGCGATCATGACCATGGTCTTGATCACGAGCAGCGGCACCATGGCCATGGCGGTGAACTATGGGTACCGACGCAACCGTACCAAGACCACCTTTCTGATGCTCGCCACGGCCGCCTTGGGGGCGACCTTCGTCAGCATGCAAGCGTTCGAGTGGACCAAGCTCATCGTCCATGAAGGCGTGCGGCCGTGGGGCAACCCCATGGGCGCGCCGCAGTTCGGTTCAGCGTTCTTCATGATCACCGGCTTTCACGGCCTGCACGTGTCGGCCGGCGTGGTCTATCTGTGCGTCGTGGCCCGCAGAGTCTGGACCGGATTCTATGACCGTAAGGGCAGCTACGAGACCGTGGAGGTCACCGGGCTATACTGGCACTTCGTCGATCTCGTCTGGGTGTTTATCTTCGCGTTCTTCTATCTGTGGTAAGGAAAGTATGAACGACAACGCCGCCTCCGAAACCATCCCTCAACAGACGGGGCACGGGACCGCCGATCAAGGCCATGCCGACGGTCAGCAACATCCGATTCGCATTTACTTGTGGATCTGGGCGCTGCTGTTCGTTTTCAGCACCTTTTCCTATATGGTCGATTACTTTCAGCTGCACGGCATGCTGCGGTGGTCGCTGATCATTCTGTTCATGTTGGTGAAAGCGGGCTTGATCGTAGCCATCTTCATGCACTTGAAATGGGAGAGACTTGCGCTGAAGTTCGCCATTCTAATTCCGCCGCTATGCCTGCTGATTCTGATCGGACTGATGGCGATCGAAGGTGCCCACACGTTCGTTACTCGTTGGGCGGCGTTCGTCCGGTGAACCACATGCTGATAATCGTCGGTCTGTTCGCGGCGATCGCTGTCGCGGTATTTGCCACGATGATCGTTTCCATCGTCACGTTTCGCAGGTCGCTCCGCGACTGCCCGCCGACATTCACTTCCAGCCAGGCGACCGAGATTCTTTGGGCGCTGATTCCGATCGCGATCGTATTGGCCACCGCCATACCGGCCGTGAGGGCGATCGTCGCGAAGACCGGATAGGCTGGTTCAATGCCGTTCAAGCATTGAACAAAAAATAATGATCGAGAATCAGTGCCGCGAACAGCAGCATCAGATAGGTGATGGAAAATCTGAAGGTGCGCATCGGCAGCTCGGGTCGTAGTCCCCGGCGCAATGTCAGCGCGTAGTAAAGAAACCGACCGTTGAGAGCGACCGCGGCGGCAAGGTAAATGATTCCGCTCATACCCGTGAGGTAGGGCAGCAGTGTGCTCAAAACCAGCAGGATGGTGTAAAGCACGATTTGCAGGCGGGTGTATGGGATGCCATGAGTCACGGGCAACATGGGAATCCCGACCTTCGCATATTCTTCGCGCCGCGCGATCGCCAGGGCCCAAAAATGCGGCGGAGTCCACGTGAAAATGATCAGGAACAACAGCAGTGCATGCGGGTCGATCGTGTTGGTGACGGCGGCCCAGCCGAGCACGGGCGGTGCCGCACCGGCTGCACCGCCGATCACGATGTTCTGGGGTGTGGCGCGTTTGAGCCACATCGTATAAACCATCGCGTAACCGATCAGCGAGCAGAACGTCAGCCCGGCCGTGAGTCCGTTGACGAGCAGCGACAACACCAGCATGGATGCGAGCCCGAGCAGCGCGGCGAACAACACCGCCTGACGTTTCCCCAAATGCCCCGTGGGCAGCGGCCGGAGGCGTGTACGAGCCATGCGCTCATCGATGCGCCGGTCGAGCACATGATTGAAGGCGGCAGCGGACCCGGATGCCAAGGCGATACCCAGCGTGCCGAAAATCAGGGCGGGCAGCGGCACCAACCCCGGCGACGCCAGAACCATGCCCACGACGGCGGTGAAAACAATCAACAGGCTCACCTTGGGCTTGGTGAGCTCCAGGAAATCCCGCCATCGGCTGCTGGCGCCGACGGCGGCAATTGGCGGGTTATCGGGAATGGTCGACACGGTGCAAGGGTAACATGCCGATCGCGTCGGCCGGCCACAGCGCCCGCAGCAGCCACACCATGCTGATGACCAGAAACGCTGCGCCCGCATTGTGCAGGGTAGCTACGCTCAAGGGCACGCCAAAATGCACGGTCGCGATCCCGAGCGAAATCTGCAGCAGGACCGCCAGCACCAGCAGGCCCCCGGCGGCCATCAAACGCCGGCTTTCGGCCGTGGTGGCGATCAAGACCCCTAAACCGATCAGGATCGAGCCCGCAACCAGGGCGCCGATTCGATGGGTAAAGTGTATGGCCACACGGGCGGGATTCGCCAGCACGCCGCCTTCATAGTCGATGTCGAGTCCGCGCCACAGTACGAAGGCGTCGCGAAAGTCCATCTGCGGCCACCATGAATGCTGGCAGGTGGGTAAATCCGGGCACGCCACCGCGGCGTAGTTGCTGCTGGTCCATCCCCCGAGACCGACTTGCACGATCAGCGCGGCGAGACCGACGAAAGCATACTTCCGCAAGCCCGCCTCTCGCGCAGACAGTTGCCGCCGTTCGGGGTGCAGCGACAACCACCACAACAACCCTAACGTGGTGAGTCCGCCGAACAAATGGGCCGTGACAATCAAAGGCTTCAGCAGCAGCGTCACCGTCAAAGCGCCCAGAGCACCCTGAAAACAGACGACGACGAACAGCAGCGCGGGGGGAATCAACGGTTGGTCGCGGTCCTTGCGGTAACGCACCGCCCAAACGAGCAAGATCGTGATGACCAGCCCGAGGGTCCCGGCGAAATAGCGATGAATCATCTCGTGCAGCGCTTTGCCGAACCGAAAGCCGGTCTGCGGATCACCATGGCCGGCGTTCGGATAAATATGCCCATAACAGCCCGGCCAATCCGGGCAACCCAGACCGGCATTGGTCAGCCGCACCCATGCACCCAGCACGACCACCGCCGCCGCGAGCAACGCGCCCGCCAATGCCAGCCGCCTGAACCAGAACAAACGCCGTTGTGGGTTCATACGCTAGCCTATGTGGGAAAATCGCAATAAGCGCTTCATGTCTTCGAGCATGCCTTTGGGCTTGGCGTCGGGCGCATAAGACATCATGAGATTGCCCAAGGGATCAATCAGATAAATGCGTTCCGCACTTGCGGGGTCGCGCTGGGGCAGAAGCGCGAGCAAGGGTGCGGCAGCCGGGCTCATGCGAACCGCGATCAAGTCCGGATGCTGCTGGTGCAGAAACTGAAAATCGCAGCAGTCGCCGTCGGCGATGAATACGCGCTGCACCCGATCCATATCCCGATCCAGCGCCAACCGCACCTGCCGCGTCTCGTACAGACCGGTGCGGCAGCGCTCGGCGCAGGGACCCTGTTGCACGTATAACAGCGTCCACTTGCGCCGGAGGAATTCCGAATCGGTTTCCCCGGAACTCTGGAGGGGTAGCGCCAGCGAGGGCAATGGACGCGGCGGCACGATCAAATTGCCCGCGTTGACGCCGCCGCCCGGGTGCCAGGAAACGCGCCCATAGTACAAATAGAAGGATAGCCCCAAGGGCCCGAAAAACATCAGCGCCAAACCAATCAATAGTCGCCGTTGGCGGCGGTCATGGGCGGCGCTGCGCGCGGTCACGTCGACACGTCCGCGTCCCGACGCAGGTTGGTGACGACGTATAGGACGAACAGGGTCAGCGCCAGGGCGAACCATTGCACCGCGTAGCCTAAGTGGCGCATCGGCGGAAATCCGGGCGGCGCCCAATTGCGCACGTAGCCGTCGGGCTCAGCAGGGTCGAGCAGCACCAGATCCGTGGCCTTGGTCCAAGAGGATTCCCCGAGGAGCCGCACCAACTCGGCATGATTCGGAAAGGCTGCGACCACCGGATAGGGTGGCGCAAGCATTGCCCTGGTGCCCAGCTGAATGCCGGCACTCGGCAAATTATCGGCCCGTCCTCGCAATCGTCTCGTATCGCCCGCTACCGGGATGGTTGGCAGCACTGCGCGGCTCGCTCCCAAGGGCACCCAGCCTCGATTGACCAATACCCAACCACCGTCCATCAGCGCGAACGGCGTTATCACGAAATAGCCGGCGCGGTCGGCATTGACCATGTTGTCGATCAAGATTTGCCGCGCCTGATCGTAGTGTCCGCTGGCCTCAATGTGTTGATACCGAGGCAGGCGGGGGGTTCCGAGATCGATCTGTCGAGTGGCTTCCGTACCCGCCGCGAACGAGTCGAACAACACGCGTTTCTCGTCGGCACGGCGCAATTGCCATCGTCCAAGTGATATCAGCAACGCGATCAGGACAAGGGCGAGCAGCGTCGTGAGCAGCCGTGGCGCGAAGATGCGGGAACCGACTTTGATTGACACGATATACTGCCTGCCCTCTATTCAATGTCCATGGGTGGCTGTGGAATTCAAATATCTCGTTGTGGCCATGCTGGCGCTGATTTTGATCAGTTTGGCTAAGGCTCTGTTTCATTTGACGAGTGCCGGACCGCAGGACGGTGCCAAGATGGTCAAGGCGCTGGCCTGGCGCATCGGCCTGTCAGCGGCGCTGTTCTTGCTGCTGATCGTCGCCTACTACAGCGGTTGGATCGATCCGCACCGCCTGGTGCCGGGCTACAGCCAATAGACGAAGATAAACAGCCCAAGCCAAACCACGTCGACGAAGTGCCAGTACCAACTGACGGCTTCGAACCCAAAATTGCGCTGCGGCGTGAAATGACCCTTCATCACCCGGAACCAAATGACCGTCAACATGATGGCGCCCAGGGTGACGTGCAGGCCGTGAAACCCGGTGAGCATGAAAAAGGTCGAGCCGTAAATTCCGGTGCCGAGCTGCAGTCCGAGTTCGGTGTAGGCCTCGTGATATTCCATGGCCTGCAGGCCGACGAAGGTGAAGCCCAGCAAAAATGTCAAGGCCAGGAAGATCTTCAGGCGCGTCCGATGTCCGGTCAGCAAGGCGTGGTGCGCGATCGTGATAGTTATGCTGCTCGTGAGCAGGATGGCGGTATTCACGGCGGGTAGACCAACCGCCGAAACGGTTTCAAAAGTACCATTGGCGCGCGGCCCGAGCGCGGCAGGGCCGTTGGTCGGCCATGTTCCGTCGAAATCATTCCACAAGAGCAGCCTGGTGAAGACCTTCACGCCATCGCCCGAGAGCCAGGGAACGGCAAGATCGCGCGCATAAAACAAGGCACCGAAGAAGGCGGCAAAGAACATCACTTCGGAGAAAATGAACCACATCATTCCCATGCGGAACGATCGGTCCACCGCCATGTTGTACACGCCCCGTTGATTCTCGCCGATGACCGTGTTGAACCAGAAAATGAACAGCAGCGCCAGCATCACGAAGCCGGGGAGTAAAGCCCACGCCGGAAGCCAGTCGTTGAGGGTGGCGACGGCACCCCACATCAATGTAAACAGCGTTATGGATCCATAGATGGGCCACGGACTGCTGTGAGGGACATAGTATTTGTCTGCATCCGCGTGCGCTTGCGCCATGATTTAAGAATCTCTAAACGGTGAATGAAAACAGCAGTTTAAAACGTTTGGCTAGGGACGTGTTGCCGATTGCGCGGCCGCCGTCGCGGTCGTGTCGTAGATCGTATAGGCCAAGGTGAGCTTGTCCACATTGCTCGGCAACCCCGGGTCCACGATGAACCGCACCGGCATGTCGCGACCTTCTCCCGCCGCAAATTTCTGCGGACTGAAGCAAAAGCACTCGGTTTTATGGAAATATTTTGCCGTGCCGGTAGGTAAAATACTGGGAACGGCCTGAGCCACCGACGCGTTTCGAGTCAAATTCTCGGCATGGAACAGAGTGTCGTAGAGTTTTCCCGGATGAACGCGCATCGACGCCACCTTCGGCCGGAAATCGAAGCTGCCCACCGACGCAGGCTCCGCCAGGAACTCGATCGTGACTTCTCGATTGGGATCGATCGACTCCTGAACGACCGACTTGCCCGACTTGGCTTCAGCATTGCCTATACCGGCGGCCCTGCACAGAACGTCATACAGCGGCACCAACGCCCAGCCGAAGGCAAAGGCGCCGGCGGTCATCGCCAGAAGGGCTCTGACCAGCTTGCGGTTGGCGCGTTTTTTCGAATCGATGGGGTCCATCTCGATGGGGTCCATTCAGTGATGACTGCGATAAATCAACAGCGCGATGAAGCCGAAATAAAACGCCAACGCCAACGACAACAACCCCAATGCCCCGTTGCGGACTCGCCGTCGAACCGAGGTGCGTTCGCCCCGCGTCTCGGTCACGTTCATTTGACCTCGGGGGCCGTGCTGAAGCTGTGGTAAGGCGCCGGAGACGGGAGCGTCCACTCGAGACCGGTGGGATGGGTCCCTTCCCAAACCTCGGCAGTCGCCTTCTTGCCGCCTCGCGCGCACTGGACGATCACGATGGCGAACAGGATTTGAGACAGCCCGAAGCCGAACCCGCCGATGGACGACACCATATTCCAGTCGGTGAATTGCACCGCGTAGTCAGGTATGCGCCGCGGCATGCCCGCCAATCCCAGGAAATGCTGCGGAAAGAACAAAACATTGACGAAGATCGCCGAGAGCCAGAAATGCCACTTGGCCAAGGCCATGCTGTACATATGGCCTGTCCACTTCGGCAGCCAGTAGTACACCCCGGCCATGATTCCGAATACGGCGCCCGGCACCAGCACATAGTGAAAATGCGCGACCACAAAGTAGGTTTGATTGTATTGGAAATCCGCCGGGACGATCGCGAGCATCAAGCCGGAAAAGCCGCCGATGCTGAACAGGAATAGAAACGCGAGCGCGAACAGCATGGGCGGCTCGAAGGACAGGGATCCGCGCCACAGCGTCGCCGTCCAGTTGAACACCTTCACGCCGGTGGGCACCGCGATCAGCATGGTCGACATCATGTAGAAGAGTTGCGCCGCCACGGGCATGCCGTCCGCGAACATATGGTGGCCCCAGACGATGAACGACAGGAACGCGATCGACGCGATGGCGTAGATCATCGATGTCGCACCGAACAAGGGTTTGCGGGCGAAGGTCGGCAGGATCTCCGAAATGATGCCGAAGGCCGGCAGAATCATGATGTAGACCTCAGGGTGTCCGAAGAACCAGAAGATGTGCTCGAACATCACGGGATCCCCGCCGCCCGCCGCATTGAAGAAACTGGTCTTGAAGAAATGATCGGTCAGCAGCATGGTCACGGCGCCGGCCAGCACCGGCATCACCGCGATCAGCAGGTACGCGGTAATCAGCCAGGACCAGCAGAACAAGGGCATTTTCAGCAAATTCATACCCGGAGCCCGCATGTTCATGATGGTCACAATCACGTTGATGGCGCCCATGATCGAGGAGGCGCCCATCATATGAATCGCGAAGATGAGCATGGGAAAGCTATCGCCGGTCTGCAAGGACAAGGGCGGGTACAGGGTCCAGCCGCCGGCGGCCATCCCGCCGGGTACGAACAGCGTGGACAACATCAAGGTGAATGCGAATGGCAGAATCCAGAAACTGAAATTGTTCATGCGCGGCAAGGCCATGTCGGGCGCGCCGATTTGCAACGGGATCATCCAATTGGCGAGACCGACGAATGCCGGCATGACGGCGCCGAAAATCATGATCAGTGCATGATTGGTGGTCATCTGATTGAAGAACACCGGATCGACGAGCTGCAGCCCGGGTTGAAACAATTCCGCCCGAATGACCATGGCCATCGCGCCGCCGATGAAAAACATGGTCAGGCTGAACACCAGGTACATGGTGCCGATGTCTTTATGGTTGGTCGCGAACAGCCAACGCTTGATGCCCGTCGCAGGCTGATCGTGATGGTCGTCGTGATGAACGGTGTCGCTCGCGTGGTGCTGGGCCATGGTGCAATTGCTCTCTATGTATAAGTGCCGTACTTACTAAGTTGCTAGTTCGATAAGACTTGTGCGGAGCGCGGCGCTGCGTCGCCCGCCGCCGCCTGTTTCAGCGCCGCCTTTTGATCCAGCACCCACTTCTTGAAATCATCGGGAGTTCGCACATCCACGACGAT
>JAXDQI010000179.1:0-3419 GCA_034667965.1 Gammaproteobacteria bacterium | reverse complement strand
GAGATCATCGCCGAGCTGGAAGGCACGGGGCGCGGCGCATACACCGGTTCGATGGGCTATTTGAATCGCGACGGCAGCTGCGACCTCAATATCCTCATCCGCACGCTGACCGGCCATGCCGCGGCCGCCGCGGGCACGGCGCCGATCACTTTCCGCGCCGGTGCCGGCATCGTGGCCGATTCGATCCCGTCGCAGGAGCTTGCCGAGACGCGGGCCAAGGCCGAGGGGATGCTGCGGGCGTTGGAGATCCCATCATGAGTTCATGGATCAACGGCCGCGCGGGAGATACGATCCTCATCAAGGACCGCGGTCTGAACTACGGCGATGGCGCGTTCGAAACCATGCGGATTCGGCGCCGTGCCGTTCGCTTTTTGGATTATCACCTGGAGCGGCTGGCGGATACTTGCCGGCGCCTCGAAATAACGGCGCCGAACCGCGCTCGCTTGCACCACGAAATCACGGAGATTGCGGCGCTACGGGCCGAGGGGGTTCTGAAATTGATCATCACCCGCGGCATCGGTAAGCGTGGATACCGCCTAAGCGGGCGCGAGCGCTGCACTCGGGTGATTTCGCTGCACCCGCTGTCGCGGGCGGTCGCCCGCCCGGCGCGCGTGCGTCTTTGCGCGATGCGCCTCGGCATCAACGAGACTCTCGCGGGCCTCAAGACTCTCAATCGGTTGGAGTCGGTGCTCGCACGCGCGGAATGGACCGACAGCCGCATCTGGGAAGGTCTGATGCGGGACACCGATGACAACATCGTTTGCGGCACGATGTCGAATCTCTTCATGAGAAGGGGGTCGCGGCTCATCACGCCCAAAGTGGATCGGTGCGGGATCGCCGGCGTGATGCGGCGCTGGGTGTTGGAGCAGGCGAGCGGCTTGGAGTTGACCGTCACCGAAGGCCGGCCGCGCTGGGCGGACCTGGCGGAGGCCGATGAGATTTTCATGACCAACGCGGTCGTGGGCATCGTGCCCATTGCGGTGATCCAGCATGGCCGCGCGAGGATTCGTCTCGCGCAATGGAACACGGCGAACGAGCTCTGCACACTCCTGGAGAAACAGTGAGTCGCACGCTGCGCATCCTCTCGGGCCTCCTTTTGCTGGTGCTCCTGGCGGCAGCGGGTGCCGAGATTTGGCTGAATCTCCGTAGTCTCGACCAGCCTTTGCAGGTTGCTGCAGCGTTGACGTTCAAGGTGCCTGCGGGCTCGCGCCTATCGCACGTGGCGGGAACCCTCGCGGCGAGGGGTGTCCTTGCGCGGCCGCGCGCGTTGGTGCTGTACGCGCACTGGAAAGGGGTCGCCTCCGCCATCAAGGCGGGCGAATACGAAATAGAACCCGGCGCGACGCCCCGGGTTCTGCTCGACAAGCTCGTGACTGGGCAGGTATTGCTGCATTCCCTGACCATCGTCGACGGCTGGCGGGTACACGATCTATTGGCCGCAATACACCGCAATCCGGATGTGGTTGCCACTCTGCCCGCGACATCGGCGGAATTGATGGAGAAATTGGGCATGCCGGGGGTGAACGCCGAAGGGCAGTTTCTTCCGGAAACCTATCGCTTTGCGGGCGGCACGACGGACGTCGAACTGCTCCGCCAGGCTCATGCGGCGTTGACGCGGACATTGAATGCCGCCTGGATGAACCGTGACACCGCCGTCCCGCTGCATACCGTCGACGAGTTGCTCATCATGGCGTCCATCGTCGAGAAGGAGAGCGGACTGCCGGAGGAATTACCGAAGATCGCCGGTCTGTACCTGCATCGGTTGAAGATCGGCATGCGGCTGCAGGCGGATCCCACCGTCATCTACGGGCTTGGCGATTCGTATGACGGCGATCTGCGCACCATCGACCTGCGCACGGATGGTCCCTATAACACCTACACGCGGACGGGGTTGCCGCCGACGGCCATCGCCTTGCCCGGAGCCGCCGCGATCGAAGCGACTGCGCATCCTGAAATTACCGACGCGTTATACTTCGTGGCGTCCGGGCGCGGCGACGGCAGCCACGTGTTCTCCGCGACCCTCGAACAGCACAATGCCGCGGTGGCGCAATACCTGGCGCGGCAACGTCAACGGGCAGCATCGGAGTCGGCGCGATGACGGGATCTACGGGACGCTTTCTGACCATCGAGGGAATCGAAGGCGTCGGAAAAACCACGCAGGTCGCGCGGCTTTCGCAAAATCTCGCAGAGCGCGGCATCGATCATGTCGTGACCCGCGAGCCCGGCGGAACGCCCCTGGCGGAGAAGATCCGCGAACTGGTGCTGTGCCCGCGCGACGAGACATTGCCCCCGACGGCCGAGTTACTGATGATGTTCGCGGCTCGCGCGGTGCATCTCGCCAATCACATCGAACCTGCCTTGAACGCCGGCCGATGGGTGATCTGCGATCGGTTCACCGACGCCACTTACGCCTACCAAGGCGCCGGCCGGGGCATCAGTCAGACGGACATCCGTTACTTGGAGACCCTGGTCCAAGGCGCGCGGCGGCCGGATCTCACATTGCTTCTCGACGTACCGGTCGACGTCGGTTTGGAGCGGTCGAGACAGCGTGATGCCGGCGGGAATCGCGATCGCTTCGACCGCGAGCGGGCGGAATTCTTCGAACGCGTGCGCCAGTCCTATTTATCGAGAGCCCGGGCGGAGCCGCAGCGCATGGCGATCATCGATGCCGCGGCCTCGATGGACGAAGTGACGAAGCGCATGACGCAAGTGCTGGAGTCCAGATCGTGGATTTCCTGAGCGCCGATTCGCTGCCGTGGCTGCATCAGGCTCAGCAACGCCTGCGCGGTTCGATGCTTGCGGGGCGATTACCGCATTCATCGCTGCTGCTGAGTTCGCCCGGACTCGGCGCCGAACAGCTCGCGAAATGGATGGCCGCACTGGCACTGTGCGAATCGCCGGCCGCGCGCCCCTGCGGGGTTTGCGCGTCGTGCTCACTGCTCCGATCGGATAGTCACCCGGATTATCACGTCGTGCGGCTGGAGGAGGATGCGAAACAGATCAAAGTGGATCAGGTCCGGGAACTGATCGGATCGCTGTTGTTGAAGAGCTACCGCGGCGGCTACAAGGTGGCCATCATCGAAGGGGCCGAGGCCCTCAATGCCAATGGCGCCAACGCTTTTTTGAAGACCCTGGAGGAGCCGTCCGCCGACACCATGCTGGTCATGATTGCGCGGCCCACTCATCGCCTGCCTGCGACCATTGCCAGCCGGTGCCTGCGCCTCGCGTTGAAACCTCCGCCCAAGGAGAACGCCGTATCGTGGCTCGAAGCCCACGCGAGTCCCGATCAGAATTGGGATGCCGCGCTGGCTCTTGCCGGAGGGGCGCCCTTGTTGGCGATGGAACTCAACACCGCCGGCATTGCGGCGCTGGAAAAGGAGATGCAGGAAGATGTTCAGGCAATGGCGGCGGGAGCGGTC
>JAXDQI010000178.1:0-3715 GCA_034667965.1 Gammaproteobacteria bacterium | reverse complement strand
TTGGAAGAAGAGTTTGATGACCGAGATGCCGTTCAACGATTGTGACTCGATGTGCTCGATATCGTTGACCGTCGTCGTGAGACTGCGCTCATTCTGCGCCGCGATGCGGCTGCCCGTCTCCTGGGCGGACAACCCACCGTAGTTCCAGACGATGCTGATGACCGGAATGTTGATTTCCGGAAAGATGTCCGTGGGCATCTTCAACAGAACCAACGGCGTCGCAAGCAGGATCAGCAGCGCCATGACCAAGAACGTATAAGGCCGCCGCAACGCAACTTGAACGATCCACATTGACTAAAAAACCTCGGCAGCGCGCGGATTCAGATCGGAAGAGTCGATGATATTATGCCGTAGATGCCGCACTTAGATGCGCATCTGAGCCTTCTTTAAATGAAAAGTTCCCCTCGCGACGGGGTGCGACCAGCGCTTAAGTTTGCGTTATCTGGCACACAACACTTGCAAATGAACACGATCGCAGCAAACAATACGTCGTCTGCAACGAGACACCGGGACCGAGCTAAGTGTTTTGTTAGTCCCATGAGGTTCGGTTCCGGCTCCCGTTTGACGCATCGCCCATGACACTCAACGCACTGATCGTCGTCTTAGGGCTTACCGCAGTTCTCTTTCTTGTCGCCGCGGCCCGAAGCTTTCGCAGACGCCGCATGGTCGGCGGACTGATGAGCGGCGCCACCTCCCTCGTGCTGGTCCTGATCGCGGCCTGCGCCGCATTGATCACGGCCAACTTGCGCACTTATCGGCAATTGAGCGCCGAGCAACCCGCCGGTGAACTGCAATTCACGCGCATCGGGTACCACCAATTCAACGGTGTGTTTACTTACCCGTCCGGCGACCGCACGGATTTTGCACTGCGCGGGGACGAATGGCAGGTCGACGCGCACGTGCTCAAATGGCGGGCGCTGGCCAATCTGTTCGGGTTCGACACGGCCTATAGGCTGGATCGAATAAGCGGCCGATACACCAGCATCGACGATGAACGAAGCCTGCCGCGAACGGTGTATGCCCTCAACCAGCCCGATCGCGTCGACCTGTGGGCACTGGCCCGTCGCTACCATTCCTGGGTGCCGTGGATCGATGCGCTGTACGGAAGCGCGACGTATCTGCCGATGGCCGACGGTGCACTGTACGAGCTCAAGGTCTCTCAAAGCGGTCTGTTGGCACGACCGCTCAATCAAGCAGCGCGCGCCGCCGTCGGTAGCTGGCAAGCCCCTTGACCCAGAAGATATCCGCCGCAGTGCTCGCCGTATTGCTGGTGGCGGCCGCCGCCGCATGGTGGCATACGGCGCCGCCGTCCCCGAAAGCTGCCGCGCGTCGCGCGGCTACCGTAACTTCTTCCGCGCTGGTGGACGAAAGCGCCTACGCCACGGCCCAACGCATGGCGCAGCTTGCGGCCACGGCGGAAGAGCAGACCTTCGCGGCGACCGCACTTCGCGTCGCCGACCATGAACTTGCCCTAGCCTTCACCGCCGCTCTGCGCGACGTCGAAGCGCATCCGCCGATCTTGAGCCCGGAGGCTCTGAAGATTCAGGACCGGATGCAGAAATCACGTGTTCTGCTGGATGCCGATCAACAGCGTGTAACGCAACTCACCGCCGACTTGGCGCAGGCGAAGATTTCGCAGAAGGACACCCTGCAAGATGAGTTGGACCTTGCGCAATCGCAACTTGACCTGGACAAGGATGAACTCGAAGAAGCCGATCAAGACCTCGTCGCAGCCGGCGGCAATCCGCAGCAACGCATCGAGGCCATGGTCCAAGAGCATGACGCCCAGGTGAAGGCACGCGCGAGTGGCGCCGCCGCTCCAGGCTTGGCTCCGACGCCGGCCGTCGCCTTGCACGGCTCATGGATGGAATTTCGTGACTGGTTGAAGATACGGCAAAAATTACAACAGCTCGCCGGTGCCCGGGACGACGTCGGCCTGAAAGCAGAGGCATTGAGTCAACAACGGGCTGCGCTCGCGACCACACTGGAGAGCGCCAAGGGAGGAATCTCCGAGCTAGCCCAGCACACCAGGAGCGCCAAGGCCGCCACCGCGGCGGCAGTCGGCCCGCAGCCGCCGCACACCCACGAAGACGCGGCGGCGCTGCTAGGCCGCACCAAGCTCATCATCGCCGATCAGAAGGTGCTGACGTTGCTGGACCGACAAACCGCCGACCTACGGCAACTAGCCAGTGTTTATCAGCAATGGATCGGAGTGGTTGCGCTGCAAGCGAGCGCCGTATTGCACAAACTGCTGCTCGACGCAGCCATCGTGCTGGGAATTCTCCTGGTATTGCTGTTGTTCGATAAATGGGCACAGCGTCTGCTCAATAATCCCAAGCTGGACCGCCGGCAGGTCGAAACCCTTCGCAGCATCACGCGGGTGAGTCTCCGAGTGATCGCCGCGATCATCATCCTGCTCATTCTTATCGGCATGCCCAGCCAGTTCGGAACCATGGTGGGGATCGTGGGCGCGGGATTGACGGTGGCGCTGAAGGATTTCATCGTGGCGTTCTTCGGCTGGTTGGTGCTGATGGGCAGAAACGGCATTCGCCTGGGGGACTGGGTCGAGATCAACGGCGTCAGCGGCGAGGTGACCGAACTCGGAATGTTTCACACGGTACTGCTGGAAACCGGCAACTGGAGCGACGCCGGCCACCCCACCGGCCGCCGCGTCACCTTCACCAACAGCTTCGCCATCGAAGGGCACTACTTCAATTTTTCGACCTCGGGCCAGTGGTTGTGGGACGAGTTGACGGTGGTGGTGCCCGCGGGCCAGGACCCCTACCCGATCGTCGATGACATCACGAAGCAAGTCGTCGAAGCCACGGCCGAAAGCGCGCGCCAAGCCGAGCAAGAGTGGCAGCGCGCCGTTCCTACACAGCGAGGCAAGACCTTCTCGGGGGCGCCGGGCGTCAGTGTCAAGCCGGTCGTCGGCGGAGTGGAGATTGCGGTTCGCTACATCACCCGCGCCCACGAACGCTTTCAATTGCGGGCCACTTTGTACCAGTCGGCCGTGCACCTCCTGGGACAGAAGGTGGTCAAAGTAGCCGACGCGGCTCGGCCAGCCGGTTAAACGGGCAGCCCAGTTTACGGGCAGCCGGCTTAGCGCCCCTTGAGCGGGCGGCCGTCTCGGCAGATTGGCCCGTCGGTCACTGCGGTGCGGACGAGGTCTTCACGGACGATCCCGGCAATTTGTGATCCCGGTCGCAGTGCGAGTATCGACTGGAAGACGACAATTGAGCCATGCATAGCCGCGAAGATTCCGATCGCCTCTCCTGGGCCTTGTCCGCGCTGGTGGTCCTGATCATGGGGGTGGCCGTTGGTGTCTCGTCCAGACAGTCGCCGCCGGCTCACGATCCGGCGGGCACCCCAACGGCGGCCGAGCAGTCCCAGCACTCCGAAGTCCACGCGCAGTCTCGGTCCGGGACCGACCGATCCCCCGAACCACTGTCTACGAAACGCGCAGCCCGGCTCTAATCGCCTGCGGGCGATTCTGGTCCTCGGTCGATAGGTATCGCGCGATCACCTGGGACCAACGGGCCCCCGATGCAAAGTGTTCTGCCACACAGGACATTCCTCCGCTATCCTCGTCGATATCGCACAGGCGCAGTCCATGAAAAGACTAGATCTAACACCTCATTGGTTCGCAGTGTCCCTTATAGCCGCAATTCTATCGGTAGGGCTGTATTTCTATTGGTTCGGCATGGGCAGCAAA
>JAXDQI010000177.1:0-4065 GCA_034667965.1 Gammaproteobacteria bacterium | reverse complement strand
AGGCTTCAGTCCGGTCGCGGCAAGCTGGCGCTTAAGCAGATAGCGCTTCGCGATTTCGGTCTTCTCATCTTCCGTGTAGCCGGGGATTTCTATGACCTCCATGCGGTCACGCACCGGTCCCGGAATGGTATCGAGCACATTGGCGGTCGCAATGAACATCACCTTCGAGAGGTCAAAGGCAACGGCCAGGTAGTTGTCGCGAAATGTCGCGTTCTGTTCCGGATCGAGCACCTCGAGCAGCGCCGAAGACGGGTCACCGTGAAAGCCGGTGCTGAGCTTGTCTACTTCGTCGAGCATCATCACAGGGTTGCGTGTGCCTGCTTTGCGGATCGACTGGATGATGTTGCCGGGCAAAGCTCCAATGTATGTGCGCCGATGACCGCGAATCTCGGCCTCGTCATGCACGCCGCCGAGACTGAGACGCACGAATTTGCGTTCAGTTGCGCGCGCGATGCTCTGGCCGAGGGAGGTCTTGCCGACACCGGGCGGTCCGACGAAGCACAGGATCGGGCTTTTGCCCTCCGGATTGAGCTTGCGTACCGCGAGATATTCGAGAATACGGCGCTTCACTTTGGGAAGACCGTAGTGGTCTTCATCGAGAATGTGGCGCGCTTCGGCGATATCGATGCTGTCGGGGTCGAGTTTCGACCACGGAAGCTCGATCAGCCAATCGAGATAGTTGCGGATCATTCCGTACTCGGGGGAGGCCTCCGGCATACGCTGAAGTCTCTTGAGCTCCTTCAGAGCCTGATCCTGAGCTTCCTTTGGCATCCCGGCCTTTTCTATTTTCTCCCGCAGCTCCTCGATTTCCGCCGTCTTGTCGTCGCCTTCGCCCAACTCCTTGTGAATTTGCCGAAGCTGCTCGCGCAGAACATGCTCGCGCTGTTGTGACGACAGCGACTGTTGCGTCTGCTCGCCGATCGCCTTCGAAAGCTTGAGTACCTCGACCCGCTGCACAAGCAGCGACAGCACCTTGTCGAGCCGCTCTTGGACGTCGAGCGTCTCCAGGATGTCCTGCTTCTCGGCTGGGCGGACATCGAGAAGACCGGCGACAAAGTCGGCCAGGGCCGATGGTGAATCCAAGGTATCGATCGCGCCCGCGAGTTCGGCCGGCACGTTCTGTAGCAACCCGATCGCTTCGCGTGTGCGCTCGCGCAGCAGGTTCGTGCGTGCCTCGATGTCGGGCGTCACCACTTCCACTGCGCCGATCTCCTCGATACGCGCAACGAGGTAGGGATATCCCGAGATGAATTCGATCACGCGAAAGCGCCGCACGCCGCGGCAGATCACGTGATGGGTTCCATCCGCCGCCGTGATGTAGCGGAGAATCTGCGCGCTCGTGCCGATCTTGTACAACTGCTCCGGCGTCGGATCTTCGATCGCAGAGTCGGTTTGCAGCAGCACGCCGATCAATTTTTCAGTGTGAACCGCTTCCTGGGCGGCCGCGATGGACGCGGGCCGCCCGACGGTCAGCGGCAGCATCATCCCGGGAAACAGCACCGCCTGGCGCACCGGCAGGATGATCAGCGCATCCTGCGGGAGTGGCGGCAGTGCTTTCCCTTGGCCGGAACCGGTCTCCTGTCGTTCCGCTGCTTCCGCCATGATGGACCTCAGTCTTTCCGGATGAGACTCAAGATGAGGCACCCACCGACAAGCTCCGACTGTTCGAGCGTGAACGGGCCTGCCGGCAATCGGATCTGGCGCTCGAACCGGCCATACGGAATCTCCAGACGATGAATTGCCGCGCCGCGTGCAATCGTGGGCAGGGGACGCGACCCGGCAATCGTCAGTTCATCCCGGCCGATGGAGATCTCGATCCGCTCAGGGACAACACTGGGCAGCGCCGCGATGATCCAGAGTTGCCCGCCCGACTCGAACATATCGATCGGCGGTTCCCAGCTTGCGGATTGGGGCCGCGCGAGGCCTGGCCGGAAGAACTGACGATGCAGGCGCTCTGCCTGCTCCAGCATGTCGCAGGCTTCACTCCACATCCGGCTCCTGGGGTCTTTAGCGAACATCGGCTATCTCCAAGGCGCTGCACCGGCGACGCGCGTCGGCGCAGAGGCCGACAATGCCCGGCTCAGATCGATGCTCAGGTCATCACATGGGCACGCAGTTGCTGTTCAATTGCAGCGCCGAGGTCCTCGAACGCATAGGTACCGTCGTGCCGCACGCCGTTGATGAAAAAACACGGCGTACCGTTGACGCCGGACCGCACGCCGCTGAGGAAATCCGCTCGCACCTTGGGTGCGAAGGTGCCGCGGACCAATGCCTCGCGCAGCTCCAGTTCAGAGAGGCCGAGCAGGGAGGTGAGGGTTAGATAGAGCGGTAGGCCGAGGCGATCCTGGTTGTCGTAAAGACCATCATGCATGTCCCAGAACTTGCCGTTCACACCTGCAAATTCTGCGGTCTGCGCGGCGGACTCCGCGTTTGGGTGCGCCTGGCTCAGAGGAAAGTGCCGGAAGACGAATCGCAACCGCTGTCCGAAGTGCTTCTGGATCAGCTTGACGATCGGATGCGCCAGTCCGCAATACGGGCACTCGTAGTCGCCGTATTCCAGGAGCGTGACCGGTGCATTTGGCGGACCCTTGGCGTGATCATGCGGCGTGACTGGAACTTTGAGCGTTGTCATGGATGTCCCTCTGTTTTGCCATTCTCTCCAGTGCGTCGAGGATTCCGTCGGCTCCCGGATTGACCGCGATGGGCGAGCAATAGCTCCAGAAGATCACGCCCTTTTGGTCCAGGACGAACAATGCGCGTTCGCAGACGCCTTCGCCCTCGCGATAGGCGCGATATGACTTTGCGACCGCGCCCTTCGGTTCGAAATCGGACAGCAGCGGAAAATGCAGGCGGCGGTCACGCGCGAAGGCCGCATGACACCACACGCCGTCGACCGAGAGGCCGAGCAGTTCCGCTCCGTACTTGCGGAATTCGGGCAGGAGTTCGTTGTAGAGCGTCACCTGATCGCCACAAACGGGGCTCCAGTCCGCCGGATAAAGCGCAAGAATCACCGGCTTGCCCTTCAGATCATCGAGGGTAAGCAGTTGATCGGGTGTGACGTGCAGCGTGAAATTGGGGGCGGCCGTTCCGGCGGTTAGAAGTTGAGCCATGCCTTCGTCTCCCGGCTGCCATGTTGAGATCGGCGATCTCATGCAAGGACACGATAGAGCGGGTCGGAAACCACGTCCTTGACGGCTGTCAATGTCACGGATTTGCCGGGAGAAGACGCAGCGCGGCGAGATCTTGGGCCGTCTCTCCAGCAGAAAGAACGCCAAAAGTGCGCTGCAGAGCACAGAAGGTGTCGCGCAATCAACGCGACGGCGCAGCTTGCGCCCCTCGCCCGCACTCGATTGCGTAGCGACGACATTCAATAAGGGTGATCATCGAACGAAGCTGCTCTACGGCGCTACCGGGAGCTATGAGCTGCTTGACAGATCAAGCGCTGCCCGCCGCTCCGCGGGACGGCAAGCGCGGTGCGTGCTTCATCGTTAGCGCCTAGGCGTACCGATAGGTCGTTCGAACATCGAGCAAATTTTCGAAGCGTAGAAAACCAACGCCTCCGCCGGAAAATTTGACGACCGTCAACGTCAAGTCGCTTGACGCCGATGACAGATCACCCGCTCGGACTCAATGGGGCTGATATGGTCACGACGCGAGATATGCGGATCTTTGCTTTGGATTGTTTGAAGTGGGCGGACGGAATCGCAAACCCGAGCGATCAACAGATAATCGTCGGCGTCGCCCGCGTGTGGTTGCAGGCGGCTCATGCGATCGATCACCGGCTTGCGGATAGCAGCCAGCTTGGACCCGACCTGCGTATGGTACTCGACTAACCCGGCGTGCCGGCGGCACAGTCGGTCGCCGGTTTGTTGATACCCGTCAAGGAAGCGTGTCCGCGATTCGTTTATCCGGCGGGTTGCGGTTTCCGGGTTGATCCTGCGGATCAGGGGACCGAGGCCGTGGGGCCCCGATGTTCCCATCCCGGCATCGGGGCTCTTCATGCGAAGAGTGGCCCCCGCTGACGTTAAGTCAAAAAGTTCGACGGCGCGCGGAAACGGAATCGTT
>JAXDQI010000176.1:0-12329 GCA_034667965.1 Gammaproteobacteria bacterium | reverse complement strand
CACACGTCTTCCGGGAGGCCGTGGCGTATGAACGAAGCGACTGCCCCGCAGGGCGGCCGCTTCGCGAGACATCCAGTCTTAGGCCGTCTTAGGCCGCGGCCATCAAGCCCTTCAATTTGCTGATGGCGTTGCTCTCGACCTGCCGCACCCGCTCGGCTGAGATACCGTATTCGTCGGCAAGTTCATGCAGCGTCGCCTTGTCCTCCGTCATCCAGCGGCGCTGCAAAATGTTGCGGCTGCGCTCGTCGAGCTTCTCCATCGCCAGTATCAGGCGATCGCTCGAATCCTCTTCCCACTCCTCGCGCTCCACCTCGATCGCCGGGTCCGCGTTGCTCGCCGGCAGATACATGGCGGGGGAGTAGGCTTCTTCCTCGTCGCTTTCGGGAGTGGGATCGAAGGACATATCCCGTGCCGACAAACGCTGCTCCATTTCGCGCACGTCGCTGACTTCCACTCCGAGGTCGCGTGCCACGGCCCGCGTTTCCTCTTCCGACAGCCACGCGAGATTCTTCTTCATCTTGCGCAGATTGAAGAATAGTTTGCGCTGCGATTTGGTGGTCGCCACTTTCACCAGGCGCCAGTTCCGGAGCACGTACTCGTGAATCTCGGCGCGGATCCAATGGACGGCAAACGACACCAAGCGGACACCGACATTGGGGTCGAAGCGCTTGACCGCCTTCATGAGGCCGACGTTGCCTTCCTGCACGAGGTCGCCCATGGGAAGCCCATAGCCCAAGTAGCCGCGGGCAATGTGCACGACGAACCGCAGATGCGAAAGCACCAGTTGTCGCGCAGCATCCAGATCGGCTTCGTTGCGGAAGCGGGTCGCGAGAGCGACTTCGTCCTCCTTCGCCAGAACCGGGATCTGCGAAACGCGGTCGATATAAGAATCCAGGCTCCCTACGGGGCCGGCAAAAATCAATCCAGTCTGTTTAGCGACCAAGGCTGCAGTCATGAGCGAGAACCTCCAATCGAATCTCAAATTCCGAGTGCAATAATAGCACTCCACACCTTTGAGTGCTAAGGCCGGGAAGAGTTCACGGTGCGAATTAAACTATATAAGTCAATAACTTAATTGCATAGACCGGGGTCAATTTTACGTCGGTTCTATCCCGCGGATATGCCAGGTTGCAGCCAGCCAGGAACCAAGCCATGCCAAGCTGACCGAAACCCCCAAAACCGCGACGCTCCAACCGACTCCGAGACCGTTCAATCGGAACTGGCTACCGTACAGCCCGGCGAGCCGCCCTACCGGCTTGGCCAGCAATGCAACTACGGCGGTGACCAGCAGGACGGCCAGCAGCCCGCCGCCCAGCCCGTACCAAACCCCGCTGTAGAGGAACGGCCGGCGCGCAAAGCCGTCGGTCGCACCCACTAACTTCATGACCTCGATCTCGGCCCTGCGGTTCAATATATCGAGGCGAATGGTGTTGCCGACCACCAGCGCGACCCCCGCACCCAGGAGCGCGGCGGTCAACCAGATGATGCGCCGCAATATCGCCAGCATGGCAGTCAGGCGCTCCACCCACTCCGAGTCGATCTGCACGGTTTGCACGTCGGGCATCGCGGCGATGGCCTCCTTCAGTATCGCCGTTCCTCGGGGACTGCCCGCCGGCAGGGTGGGTGTGACCACCAAGGTGTCGGGCAGTGGATTGTCGCGCAATGCATCCAACGCGGTGCCGAACCCGGAGCTGCTGCGAAATTGGACCAACGCCTCGTCGGCGGTGATGACACGTACCGCCGCCACGTCCGATCTCGATCGCAATTGCTTGGCCAGAGCTTGCGTCCGTGCGCCGGCCGGTCTCTTGTCGAGGTAGACGGAAATATCGAACGCCTGGTTCCAATTCGCGGTGGCGATACGGGAGTTCTGCAGAAAAACATTGAGCAGCAATGGCACGGCGAGCGCCACCGCGATGACCGCCATGGTCATCAACGCCGCGACTGGGTGTTGCACGATGCGACCCAAAGAACCGACGAACGTTTGGGCATGTCGCGCGAGCCAGGCTTGTATGTTCACGTCCGTCGCCTCACGCAGCGTCGGACGGCGCGGCGATGCGCCCGTCCCCCAGCACGATGCGCCGCGCACCGAATTGATCGATCAAGTGGACGTCATGGGTCGCAATCACCACGGTCACGCCCACCTCATTGAAGCGCTTGAACAAACGCATGGTCTCGAGCGCCAAATCCGGATCGAGATTGCCTGTGGGCTCATCGGCGATGAGCAGTTTGGGTTTGCCGACGATCGCGCGCGCGATTCCCACCCGCTGTTGTTCACCCGCGGATAATTCGAGCGGCCGACTCCTTTCCTTGCCGAGCAAGCCGACCTGATCGAGCGCCGCCCGGACGCGTTTGTCGATGTCGCGCTTCGCAATCCCCGCGATGATGAGGGGCAGGGCGACATTGTCGGCGATGGGGCGGTCGAGCAGCAGCTTATGATCCTGGAAGACCACACCGATCTGGCGGCGAAACTGCGGAATGCCGCGCGGTTTGATGCCGGCCGTGTTTTGATTGCCGACGGAAACCTGGCCGCGGGTGGGTCGCTCGATCAGCGCGATCAGCTTCAAAATACTGCTTTTCCCGGCGCCGGAATGCCCGGTGAGAAATGCCATCTCGCCGTCTTCGATGGCGAACGACACGCCCGCGAGCGCCTCGCGACCGTTTGCATAGCGCTTGTGGACCTGGTCGAACCGGATCATTCGGCGACTCGGCCGTCCGCGCCGCCGGCGTCCGCGTCCGACTTCAGGAGCGCCGTGACGAACTCCGAGGCGTTGAACACGCCGAAATCCTCGCTTTGTTCACCCACGCCCACGAAGCGGATCGGGATCTTCAGCTTCTGCGCGATGGCCAGCACCACGCCGCCCTTGGCGGTGCCATCCAACTTGGTGATGACCAAGCCGGTGACTCCCAGGCCTTTGTTGAACTCGACGGCCTGCGCCACGGCGTTCTGACCGATGGTGCCGTCCAGCACGAGAAGCACTTCGTGGGGCGCCGTAGGATCCAGCCGCGCGAGCACCCGTTTGACCTTCTTCAGCTCGTCCATGAGATGCGTTTGAGTGTGCAACCGGCCGGCCGTGTCGGCGATCAGAACATCGATGTTGCGGGCCTTCGCGGCTTGCAGGCCGTCGTAGATGACGGCGGCAGGCTCGGCGCCCGCCTGTTGCGCGATGATGGGGACCTTATTGCGTTCGGCCCACACTTCGAGCTGCTCTCGCGCCGCGGCTCGAAAGGTGTCGCCGGCTGCCAGCATGACGGTGTGTCGTTCCATGAGGAGCCGATGCGCCAACTTGCCGATGGTGGTGGTTTTTCCGGCGCCGTTGATGCCCACCACCAGAATCACATAGGGCCTGATCTTGGGATCGATGTTGAGAGGCTGCTCGACGGGCTTCAGGATGTCCAACATGGCCGCATGAAGTGCCTTCAGCAGCGCGTCCACGTCGGCCAGCTCCTTGCGTGCGACGCGACTGCGAAGATCGTCGAGTATCCGGGCGGCCGCCTCGGCGCCGACATCGGCGGTGATGAGCCGCGTTTCGAGATCGTCCAGAATCTCCGCATCGATCTTGCGGCCCGGCAGGAGTTCCTTGATGTCGGTGGTGAGCCATGCGGGCCCGGTGTTCAATTTGGCGCGCAGGCGCTTGAAAAAGCCTCGGACTCCGGGCTTGTCGGCTTCGTTCGTCATGGACGCTGGAACAAGGCGCTGCCCCCCGCCCTGTCGGCTTCGTTGTACATGAGACCGACATGTTACAGAGTAAGATGCCGCCGGTGCCACCGCCAAAGATTCCCAAGACCCCAACGCCGCCCAACCCAGCACCGCGGGATGGACGCAATTCCGTGCGCATCATCGGCGGCGGCTGGCGCGGCCGTCGGGTGAATTTCCCCGATCTTCCCGGCTTGCGGCCGACGCCCGATCGAGTTCGCGAGACTCTGTACAACTGGCTGCAGCACGCCATCGTCGGCACCCGTTGCCTGGATCTGTTCGCCGGTTCAGGCGCCTTGGGATTGGAGGCATTGTCGCGGGGCGCCGCTGCCGTGGTGTTCGTCGAGCAGGCCCAAGCCGCGGCCCGGGGGTTGGTGGCTGAGCTTGCGCGGTTGGGCGGCACGCCGAAGGCTCGAGTCGTGGAAATGGGCGCGTCGCGCTTTCTGAGGACTGCCGGGGAGGCATCCGGACGTCCCTACGGGGGTCCTTTTGACATCGTGTTCATGGATCCGCCATTCGGCCAGGAAGCTCTCGCCGATTACATCCCCCTTTTGGATACCGGTGGCTGGGTCAAATCCGGCGGTTTGGTGTATCTGGAAAGCGAGAAGTCAGCGGGGGCGCCGACGGTGCCGGCACACTGGGAACTTCTCAAATCGAAGTCGGCCGGCGAGGTGGGGTATCATCTGGCGCGCGTCAATGCGCGCGCTGACAAAACCGGGTCATGAACAAAAGAACAGCGGTTTACCCAGGAACCTTCGACCCGATCACCAACGGTCATCATGACTTGGTACGGCGCGCAGCGAGCATTTTCGATCGGTTGGTCGTTGCGATCGCCGCCAATCCGAACAAGGCACCGATGTTCACCCTGGAGCAGCGCGTCGAGATGGCGCGCCGCGTGCTCGCGGACGTTCACAACGTGGAGGTGAAGGGCTACGTGGGTCTGACGGTGGATTTTGCCCGGCAGAATGGTTTGGCGGTGATTGTGCGCGGTTTGCGCGCGGTGTCGGACTTCGAATTCGAGTTTCAATTGGCTAATATGAGCCGGCACCTGACTCCTGAGATCGAGTCGGTCTTCATGACACCGCAGGAACAATACACATTCATTTCTTCCACTTTGGTACGCGAAATCGCGGTCTTGGGCGGCAACGTCTCCGAGTTCGTTCATCCCATCGTCGAGATCGAGTTGAAGCGGCACCGCAAGCTTTGAGATTTCTCGGCGTCTTCGGCCTGATCCTCGCCGTCACGGCGGGACCGGCCAGGCCCGCGGGCCTTCCGCCCGCTGTTGCGCACAAGGGCGCCATCGCCAGCGCGTATCCGCTCGCCACTGAAGCCGGACAGGAAATACTCGCCAAGGGCGGTAACGCATTCGACGCTGCGGTTGCCGTCTCGGCCGCTTTGGCGGTGGTCGAGCCCTCGAGCTCCGGCTTGGGCGGCGGCGGGTTCTACCTGCTGCATCGGCAAGACGACGGCTTCGAGACCATGTTGGATGCGCGCGAAAAAGCGCCCGGTGCCTCGTCGCGCGACATGTACCTCGACAAAGCCGGCAATCCCATCGACAACGCATCAATCACGGGTTCACTGGCTGCCGGAATTCCAGGCGAGCCGGCGGCCTTCGAGTACCTGGCGGTCAAGTTCGGCAAACTGCCATTGAAAGAGAGCTTACAGCCGGCGATTCGACTGGCGCGCGGCGGGTTTCCTCTCTATGAGCGTCTCCGAGGCGGCCTGCGCTTCAAACGCGAGGCCATCCTGCAGTCGCCGGACGCCGCCAAGGTGTTCTTGACCGCCGACGGCGCCGTGCCCGAGCTGGGATTCGTCATCAAACAACCCGACCTCGCCAACACCCTCGAGGCCATCGCAGCGCAAGGCGCCAAGGGATTTTACACCGGTCGCGTCGCCGAGGATCTGGTGCGGGGCGTACGCGCAACCGGCGGAATATGGACCGCCGCGGACCTCGCCGCGTACAAGGTCATCGAACGCAAGCCGTTGGTGGGCAGCTACCACGGAGCGCGCATCGTCTCCGCGTCGCCCCCGTCGTCGGGCGGAATCGCCGTCGTCGATGCGCTCAATATTCTGTCGGGTTTCGACCTGCACAGCGTCGATTCGGCCACGCGAAAACACTTGGTGATCGAAGCCATGCGCCGCGCCTACCGCGACCGGGCGCAGTATCTGGGCGACCCGGATTTCGTTTCGATGCCGCTCAAGCTGCTCACCAGCCCGGACTACGCGGCGGGGCAGCGCTCCAGCATTCGCACCGACAAGGCCATGCCGAGCGAACTGCTGCCGGGAATCGCGTCCCCGCCGGTGGGAATGCAGACCACCCATTTCTCCATCCTCGACTCGGCCGGAAATCGCGTCGCGGCAACGATCTCGATCAATCTGTTCTTCGGCGCGGGCTACATGCCGCCGAAAACCGGCGTGTTGCTGAACGACACCATGGATGATTTCTCGATCAAACCGGGGACACCGAATGCGTTCGGACTGGTGGGCGACGCCGCCAACGCCATCGCACCCAACAAGCGCAGCCTCTCCAGCATGGCGCCGAGTTTCGTCGAGACGCCGAAGGGCGTGATGATCATCGGCACGCCGGGCGGCAGCTACATCATCAGCATGGTGCTCTTGGGGACGCTCGATTATCTCGACGGCATGAACGCGGCGGACGTCGTAAAGGATCCACGCTATCACCACCAATATTTGCCGGACGTCGTCGACTACGAGAAGGGCGCGCTGTCTTCGGGTGAGATCGCTCGGCTCCAGGCCATGGGCCATTCCCTCAAGGAAGGCAGCCGGCGGTGGGGCAACATGGAAGTCATCACCTGGGACTACGCCACCGGCAAAGTGGAGGCTGCATCGGACCCGCGCGGCGAGGGAGAAGGACTGGTCTACTAGGAGCCTGTCTGAGTATTCCGCGTGGCCGCTCGCGCCGGCGTCAGCGCTGGCAGACGGCACACCAGTACGTCGACCGCTGCCCCTGTACGAATTGCTTCACCGGTTTCTTGCACACGCGGCAGGATTGACCGCTTCTCTCATACACGAATAGTTTCTGCCGGAAGTAGCCGGGTATGCCGTCCGCATTCACGTAGTCGCGCAACGTCGTGCCGCCGATCTCGATGGCCTCGGTGAGGACCGCCTTGATGGCCCGGACCAGCGCGCCAGCCTGTGCGCGGGTGATGCGGTGAGCGGCGCGCCGGGGTGCGATGCGAGCGCGAAACAGGGCCTCGCTGGCGTAAATATTGCCGACGCCCACCACCACTTGCGAGTTCATGATGAGTTGCTTGATGGCGACGGCGCGCTTGCGGGTTGCGCGGAACAGGTACGCCGCATCGAAGGTGTCGCTCAAGGGCTCAGGCGCGAGCTTCGCGAGCAGCTTGTGTTCGAGCGGATCCGATTCGGTCCACAGAGCGCTGCCGAAGCGGCGCGGATCGTGGAAGCGCAGCACGGACCCGGAGTCCACCTGGATGTCCCAATGGTCGTGCAATTGGGGCGGAACGTCCGCACAGAGAACGCGAAGGCTTCCCGACATGCCGAGGTGCAGGATGAGCGTGCCCGTGTCGAAGCCGATCAAAATGTATTTGGCGCGCCGTTCGATGCGGCGCACGACTTGATCGGTGATGGCTGCCTCGAGATTGGCATCGATGGGCCAGCGCAGGCGGCGGTCGCGGACCACGACCCTCTTCACGCGCCTGCCGATGAGGGCGGGCGCGATGCCGCGGCGCGTGGTCTCTACTTCAGGCAGTTCGGGCATGGCTCAACCACCGCCCGAGGAGTCCTCGAGGTTTACTTGATCTTCGATTCTTTGTATGGCACGTGCTTGCGCGCCACCGGATCGAATTTCTTGGTTTCCATCTTGTCAGGATGCAATCGCTTGTTCTTCGTGGTCGTATAGAAGTGACCGGTACCGGCTGACGAGATCAACTTGATTTTATCGCGCATGCGAGAGACGCTCCTTAAACCTTGACGCCCTGGGCGCGGAGGTCGGCGACGACTACGTCGACACCGCGCTTTTCGATGGTGCGCAAGCCCCGAGTCGTGACTCGAAGGCTGACGAAGCGCTTTTCGGTTTCCAGCCAAAATCGGTGCGTGTGCAAATTGGGCAAAAATCGGCGACGCTTGCGATTGTTCGCGTGAGATACCGTATTCCCTGTTTTCGGGCCCTTACCCGTGACCTGGCAGACTCGCGACATGGCGTAAACCTTTGGACTTGAACGAAAGAGGACAGCCGCGCTTTATACCAGGGTGCTTCCGCACTGGCAACGAGCGATGCCGCAGACGGGGTCGCGACGTAGCCACCGTGCGTAGGCGGCTTCCAAGTAAGTTATATATTTCAACCACTTAACGATTTCCTGCACAGGACCTGCGCTTGGACGATCAATCTCAAGATAACGGGCGGGCGACCGTGGAACCCGACGGTTCTGCGAGTTTCCTGGCCGGCGGCGGCGAAATGGGCGCATTGCTCCGCAGCCACGACTGGGACCAATCGGTGTTGGGAGCGCCGGCGGGCTGGCCGCATAGTTTGAAAACGGCGATCAGGATCATGTTGACGTTCAGCCAACCCATCTGGGTCGGCTGGGGCAGCGAACTCACGTTCCTCTACAACGATGCCTACAAAGCCATCATCGGCGGTAAGCATCCGTCGGCATTGGGGCGGCCGACCGCGGAAGTCTGGCGCGAGATTTGGGCCGATATCGGTCCGATGCTCGCGACCGCCATGGGCGGCATCGAGGGGACCGCGGTGAAGGAGCAACTCCTCATCATGGAGCGCAACGGCTACCCTGAGGAGACCTATTACACGTTTTCGTACAGCCCCATCAGCGAGGACGATGGGCGGCCCGGCGGCATCATCTGCGCCAACACGGACGATACCAAACGGGTCGTCGGGGAACGCCAACTCGCCCTGTTGCGTGACCTGTCCGCCGCAACCGCCCACACGCGCTCGTGGCGCGACGTGTGCGAGCGCGCCGCAACGGCACTCCGCAGCAACCCACACGATCTGCCGTTTGCCATGATCTACATGGCGGAGTCCCAGGGGCGCACCTTGTCCCTGGTGGGCTCCGCGGGAATCGCGGCCGGTCATCCGGCCGCCCCGGCTGCCGTCCCTTTGGACAGCGCGGCGCCGTGGCCCTTTGATGACGTATTGCGCAGCCATGAGATCCGTCTCGTGACGCCGCGCGACGGTCAGTTTGCAAGGCCTCTTCCCACCGGCGCTTGGCCTGAACCGGCCTCGCAGGTTGCGTTGCTTCCGATGCTGCCGGGCGGCGACACCGGCAGGCGCGGCGTCCTGGTCGTGGGCCTGAATCGATTTCGCCTCTTCGACGGGAGTTACCGGGATTTTTTGAGTCTGGTGGCGGGACAGTTGGCGGCGGCGGTGGCCAACGCCGATGCCTACGAACATGAGCGGCACCGCGCAGAATCCCTGGCAGAAATCGATCGCGTCAAGACCGCGTTCTTTTCCAACGTCAGTCATGAATTCCGGACGCCGCTCACTTTGATGCTGGGGCCGCTCGAGGAGTCGCTGGCGGAGGCCAACCGGCTCCTGCCTCGGGAAAGGGAGCGCGTGAGGGTGGTCCATCGAAACGGCATGCGGCTGCTGAAGCTGGTCAATTCGCTGCTCGATTTCTCACGGATCGAGGCCGGCCGGGCGCGCGCCAACTTCGAGCCGACCGATCTCGCGGCCCTCACGGCGGAACTTGCAAGCAACTTTCGTTCCGCGACGATGAAGGCCGGCCTGACCCTGCAGATCGACTGTCCCGTCCTGCCCGATCCGGTGTACGTCGATCGGGACATGTGGGAGAAAGTCGTTCTGAATCTATTGTCGAACGCATTCAAGTTCACCTTCGAGGGCGGGTTGAATGTGACGGTGCGACAGCGCGGCCACGCAGTGGAATTGGCGGTACAAGACACCGGTACCGGCATCCCGGCGGCGGAGTTGCCGCGGCTGTTCGAACGATTCCATCGAGTCGAGGGTGCGCGCGGCAGAAGCTTCGAAGGCAGCGGTATCGGGCTTGCGCTCGTGAAGGAACTGGTGGACGGTCACGGCGGATCGATCCGCGTCGAGAGTGCGGAAGGCCGCGGCACGACCTTCCATGTCAGTGTGCCGCTGGGATCGGCACACCTGCCGCGCGGCCAAGTTCGCGGTGAACGTGCACTGACCTCGACCGCGGTCTCTGCGCAGGCGTTCGTCGAAGAGGCATTGCGCTGGCTGCCGAGGGGTATACCGCCGGCGGAAGATCTCGCCGAGACACAAATCATCGCCGCGGACTCCTTTCGGCCCGCCGCCAACGTCAAAGCACGGATTCTGCTGGCCGACGACAATGCGGATATGCGCGATTATATTTCGCGGCTCTTGAGCGCCCGGCATGATTGCATCGCGGTGCAGGACGGGCAGCAGGCGCTCGAATCGATCCGCGCGCAGCGGCCGGATCTCGTCCTGACCGACATCATGATGCCCCGCCTCGACGGCTTCGGACTCATCAAGTCCATCCGTGACGACGCGCAGTTGCGCGATCTTCCCGTCATCGTGATCTCGGCGCGAGCCGGCGAAGAATCCAGCGTCGAGGGCTTCGCGAGCGGGGCGGATGACTACCTCGTCAAACCATTCTCCGCGCGCGAGTTGATCGCCCGGGTGGACGGGGCGTTGTCGATGGCGGGCGTGCGCCGTGAGATGGGCGAAGCGCTGCGCGAAGAAGCGCGTTCCCTTGAAATATTGAACCGGGTGGGCGCAGCCGTCGCCGCGGAGCTCGAACTCGAGCGAGCGGTTCAGGTGGTCATCGATTCAGCGACTGAATTGACCGGGGCCGCCTATGGGGCGTTTTTCTACAACGTGGTCGACGATGGCAGCGACAGTTTCCAGCGCTATGCGATGTCGGGCGCGGCGCGAGATGCCTTCGTGAATTTGCCGATGCCGCAAAGTAAGGCAGTATTCGTGTCGGCTTTCGCAGGTCCGCCGATCGTTCGCTCGGATGATGTGTTGAATGATCCGCGCTATGACTCCAATGAGCCGCCGTTCAGCCTCCCGCAGGGACGACTGCCGATTCGGAGCTATATGACGGCACGGGTGGTGTCGCGGTCGGGGGTGATTCTAGGTGCGCTGTTCCTGGGGTCTCCGGAGGCCTGCGTGTTCACCGCGCGCTCGGAACGGCTGCTTGCCGGCATCGCACCGCAGGCAGCCATCGCGATCGACAATGCCCGGATATACCAGGCCGCTCAGCGGGAGATCGCGGTGCGAGCGCGCACCGAGGCGGCACTGCGAGAGAGCGAGGAGCGCCAGGTCAAGCTCAACCAATCCCTCGAACGTATCGTCTCCGCGCGCACCGCGCAGCTGGTGGCGTCGAACGAGGAGCTGCGTGCCGAGGCCGCAGAGCGACTGAAGATCGAGCAGGTCCTGCGGCAATCGCAGAAGATGGAGGCGGTCGGCAAGCTTACGGGCGGGGTTGCGCACGACTTCAATAACCTGCTCCAGGTGATCGGCGGAAATCTGCAATTGCTGACCAAGGATGTTGCCGGCAATGAAAAGGCCGAGCAGCGGTTGCGCAACGCGCTCGCCGGCGTGTCGCGGGGTTCCAAACTTGCCGCGCAATTGCTGGCGTTCGGCCGCCGCCAGGCTCTGGCCCCCAAGGTGGTGAACCTCGGCCGGTTTGTCCGCGGACTCGACGATCTGCTGCGCCGGGCGCTGGGCGACGGTGTGGAGATCGAAACGGTGATATCAGGAGGTCTCTGGAACACGCTCGTCGACCCGTCGCAGGTCGAGAACGCGATCCTGAACCTCGCCATCAATGCCCGCGATGCGATGCGGGCACATGGAAGGTTGACCATCGAAGCGGGCAATGCCTCTCTCACGAATGAGCACGCCGCGGGCCATGGGGATGTGACACCGGGTCAGTACGTGATGCTGGCGGTGACCGATACGGGTTGCGGCATGACGCCGGACATCGTCGAGCAGGTGTTCGAGCCGTTCTTCACCACCAAACCGGAGGGGCAGGGAACCGGTTTGGGCTTGAGTATGGTGTATGGATTCGTCAAGCAGTCGGGCGGACACATCAAGATCTACAGTGAACCGGGCGAAGGCACGACCATTCGGCTGTACCTTCCGCGGGCGTCGGGGGCGGAGGATGTCGCCGCCGATAGCGATGCCGGCCCCATCACGGGCGGCACCGAAACCGTGCTCGTGGTCGAGGATGACGACGAAGTCAGGACCACGGTCGTGGAGCTGCTCACCGACTTGGGTTACGGCGTGCTCAAGGCCCGAGACGCGCAGAGCGCACTCGCCATCATCGAGAGCGGCAGCGCCGTCGATGTGCTTTTCACCGACGTCGTCATGCCGGGACCGGTGCGCAGTCCGGAACTCGCACGCCAGGCGCGCGTCCGTTTGCCGAAGGTCGCGGTCCTGTTCACCTCCGGTTACACCGACGACGCCATCGTGCACGGCGGCCGGCTCGATCAGGGAATAGATCTGCTGAGCAAGCCCTACACGCGCGAGGCGCTGGCTCGAAAGATTCGGCAGGTGCTGCGCAATCAACAGCAACGCGCAACCGGCGTCATGGCGTCGCAATGAACCCCGGCGTCACAGGGGTCCGCTGCGTGACGCAGGTACTCTCGAGTCAGCGACTCTATCCTCTACTTCTTCCTCTACTTCGCCAAA
>JAXDQI010000175.1:0-8114 GCA_034667965.1 Gammaproteobacteria bacterium | reverse complement strand
GCCCCCACCGGCCTATCTTAAGGCTTTGTCTTTTCAATCATGGGCTTAGATAATTAAAATATGTTATGCCGACGGCCTGTACACGCGGTCGCGCGTCGGTATAATCGCGCGCTCTTCATAAAGAGGCGGAGACGGTAAATGCCCTCGAAAAAACCGACCAAAGCGGCTAAGAAGCCCGGAAAGGCGACCCCAGGGAAGGCTGGTCAGAAAGCTCCTGCCCCGAAAAAGGCAGCGCGACCGCTACACAAGCACACGCCCATCGCCACATCGAAGGTAACAGTGAAACCGAACAAACCAATCCCGAAACCAGCGGCCGCGAAACCCGCGGCCGTCAAGGCGGCCCACGCAAAACCCACAGCCGTCAAGCCGCCGGCCGTCAAGCCGGCAGCGGTCAAACCGACACCCGTGAAGCCGGTCGTCAGACCGACGGCCGTCGCGACCGAATCGAAGTCCCATGATGTCATCGAGATCACCGACAAGCACGCGCCCATCAAATTCGACACTCGGCCGCTGGTGATGCCCACGCGGCCTGCACAGAACGACGACGACGCCGACGTTGACCCTTCAGTTTCCGCCGGCTTGCTGGCGGGTCCCCGCAATGTGAAGCCGTACATTGCTCGCCGCGGCGAGCAATATATGAACAAGGAACAGTTGGAGCACTTCGCTCGCATACTGCAGAACTGGAAGCGCGACCTGATGGTTGAGGTCGACCGGACTGTGCTGCACATGAAGGACGAAGCCGCCAATTTCCCCGATCCGAACGACCGGGCGACGCAGGAAGAGGAATTCAGCCTCGAGCTGCGCACCCGCGATCGCGAGCGCAAACTGATTCGAAAAATCGATGAGGCCTTGAAGCGGATCGAAGACGGCTCCTACGGCTATTGCTTGGAGACCGGCGAAGAGATAGGCATCAAGCGCCTCGAAGCGAGGCCGGTGGCGACGCTCTCGGTGGAAGCTCAGGAGCGGCGTGAACGCCGCGAAAAGCAGTACGGCGACCGCGACGACAGATACCGCTGACGCCCCCTTAGGAAGCGGCTACGCGGCAGGCTATGTCGGTCGATTCGCGCCCTCGCCGACCGGCGACCTTCATCTGGGATCGCTGTATACCGCGGCGGCGAGCTTCCTGGACGCCCGCGCCAACGGCGGCACCTGGCTGGTGCGAGTCGAGGATCTGGACGGTCCTCGCGTGGTTCCTGGATCCGCCGACGGCATACTTCGAACCCTGAACCTGTTCGGCTTCGAATGGGATGGCGACGTGGTGCACCAGAGCGATCGCGGCGATCGGTATGCAGCAGCGCTCGAGGTACTGCGTGAGCGCGGACTGACCTTCCAATGTTCATGCAGTCGATTGCAACTTGCGGAGGATGACCGCTATCCGGGCCATTGCCGCCAGGGTCCGCTGAAGCCAGGCGCTCCCAGCGCGACCCGGGTCCGTGTCGACCAAGCCGCCGTTCAGTTCACGGATCGCATACAGGGAACGTTCCGCCAGGATGTGGCTGCCGCCGTCGGCGATATGCTGGTCCGACGCCGCGACCAGCTGTTCGCTTACGTGCTGGCCGTCGTGGTCGACGATGCGGCACAGAACGTGACGCACGTGGTACGGGGCGCCGACCTTCTGGACAACACTCCGCGGCAGATCCATTTGCAGCGGCTCCTGGGCCTGAAGGAGCCCGACTACGCCCATGTGCCGCTGCTCATGGAGCCCGATGGGAAGAAGCTGGCCAAGTCCTCACGCAGCGTTCAACTGAACGCGGGCATGCCGTTGCCGCTCATGATTCAGGTCTTCGACCTGCTCAACTTGTCGCCGCCGCCTGAACTTAGGCTGGCGACAATCCCGGAAGCCTGGAGCTGGGCCATCGACCGGTGGAACATCGACCGCCCGCCTAAGCGCCTGACGTCCCTTTTAGGGCGCTAAAGTGCACGAATATGCATTTTCCATTCCCAAATTCAGGTTTCGAATCAGGATTTGCCTTAGCGCTGCATTGCGCTATCCTTCGTCGAGATGATCGAGGGAATGAAAATCATTGGTATCGGCACGTACCGGCATTCTTCGGTCCCGCGTCGACCACCCACGAGCGAGCAGCCCCATGAGCGATCCGCGAGTGATTAAGAAGTATCCAAACCGTCGACTGTACGACACCGTCGAGAGCCGGTATATAACGCTGGCGGATGTGCGACGCCTGGTCGTCGAGCGAATCGATTTCGTCGTCGTCGACAAGAAGAACAGCGCCGACATTACGCGCAGCATCCTGCTGCAGGTGATCGCCGAACAGGAGCACCTGCCTGAACCCATATTGAGCCAGGACTTCATGGTGAACGTGATCCGCTCGTATGGCAGCGGTGCGCAAGCCCAGGTCGGCGGCCATCTGGATCAGGCCATGCGTCAGTTCGTGAGCCAATTGCCGCCGCCCGTGCGCGAGCGCGTCAAAACGTTCACGTCAACGCGCCCACCGGAAGACGGCTACAAGTCGCTGTCACCGGTGCGCGAGGCGACCAACCTCAGCAAGTGATGGTCGCCGACGGCATGCTTCGCGCAGGCCACGAGGCCGGCGGATTAAACCGCGCCCGCTAGGCTGCGTCCACGTTGCGCATCGACAAGCGCACACGGCCCTGGCGATCCACTTCGAGCACCTTGACGCGCACCACATCGCCTTCCTTGAGCTTGTCGCCGACACGCTCCACCCGCTCTTCGGAAATCTGCGAGATGTGCACCAAGCCGTCGCGGCCCGGCAGGATGGTCACGAATGCACCGAAATCCATCAATCGCGCAACCTTGCCTTCGTACACGCGGCCCACTTCGATATCGGCCGTGATGAGTTCGATGCGACGCTGCGCTTCGCGGCCGGCCGCACCCTGCACCGATGCAATTTTCACCGTGCCGTCGTTTTCGATGTCGATGGACGTGCCGGTCTCTTCGGTGATCTGACGGATCACGGCGCCGCCCTTGCCGATGACGTCGCGGATTTTCTCCGGATCGATCTTCAAGGTGATGATGGTGGGCGCCCACTCGGACATGTTTTCGCGCGGCTTGGAGAGCACCTTGTTCATTTCATCCAAGATGTGCAGGCGACCGCTCTTCGCCTGATCCAAAGCAACCTTCATGATCTCGCGCGTGATGCTCGTGATCTTGATGTCCATCTGCAGCGCGGTGATGCCGTCTTTGGTGCCGGCCACTTTGAAATCCATGTCGCCGAGATGATCCTCATCGCCCAAAATGTCGGTGAGTACCTGAAAACGCGAGCCTTCCTTCACCAGGCCCATGGCCACACCCGCGACCGGAGCCTTGATGGGCACACCCGCATCCATCAACGCAAGACTGCTGCCGCACACCGAAGCCATTGAGCTCGAACCGTTGGACTCCAGGATCTCCGACACGACCCGGATGACGTATGGAAACTTCTCGACGCCGGGCATCACCGCCTTTACACCGCGCTTCGCGAGATTCCCGTGGCCGATCTCGCGCCGCTTCGGCGAGCCCATCATGCCGGTCTCACCGACGCTGAACGGGGGAAAATTGTAGTGCAGCATGAACGGCTCTTTGCGTTCACCGGTCAAGCCGTCGATGATCTGCGCGTCACGTCCGGTCCCCAACGTCGTGACCACCAAGGCCTGCGTCTCGCCGCGGGTGAAGAGCGCGGAACCGTGGGTCCGAGCCAGCACGCCGGTGCGGATCTGGATGGGCCGCACCGTTTTCGTGTCACGCCCGTCGATGCGGGGATGTCCGTCGAGAATGCGCTCGCGTACGAGCCGGTATTCGAGATTGAAGAACTCGGCGCCGACTTGATCCGCGGTGAACTTCGGCGATTCACCCTTGGCGAGGGCTTCGATTGCCGCGGTCTTGATTTCACCGATCTTCGCGTAGCGCTGCTGCTTCTCCGTGATGGCATATGCGGAAACGAGATTCTTCTCCGCGACGGCGCTCACTGCATCCTTGAGATCGGTGTTCGCACCCGGCGCAACCCACGACCATTTCGGTTTGCCCGCTTCCGCCGCGAGTTCATTGATGGCCTTGATCGCCACCTGCATCTGTTCGTGGCCGAACGTGACGGCACCTAGCATCACTTCTTCGTTCAGACCCTGCGCTTCGGATTCGACCATCAATACGCCTTCAGCCGTGCCGGCGACGACGAGATCGAGCTTCGATTCCGCGAGTTGCGTCGCGGTGGGATTGAGGACGTACTTACCGTCGATGTAACCCACGCGCGCCGCGCCGATGGGACCCAGGAACGGCATGCCGGAAATCGCGAGCGCCGCAGACGCGCCGAGCAACGACGCGATATCGGGATCCACTTCCGAGTTGACCGACAGCACCGAGGCAACGACCTGCACATCGTTGATGAAGCCTTCAGGGAACAGGGGGCGAATGGGACGATCGATCAGGCGCGAGGTGAGCGTCTCTTTTTCGGTGGGACGTCCTTCGCGCTTGAAGAATCCGCCGGGAATACGGCCCGCCGCATAGGTCTTCTCTTGGTAATTGACCGTCAGGGGGAAGAAATCGCGGCCCGGAGTCGCCTTTTTGAGGCCTACCGCGGTCACGAGCACCACCGTCTCACTCATCGTCACCAGCACCGCCCCGTCCGCTTGACGCGCGAGTTCACCGGTCTCGATGGTTACGGTGTGGTCACCAAATTGAAAACTTTTCTTCGTAGCGCTCACGTAGAGCCCCTTATGTCGGAATGATTTATCGGAAGCAACAAGACGAGCTGACCCATGAGGTCGAGCGGCATCCGTTAGCGGCGTAGCCCTAGGCGTTCGACCAATTGCGTGTACTTGTCCGGCGTCTTGGCCTTCAAGTAATCCAGCAGCTTGCGGCGCTGATTGACCATCTTGAGCAGTCCGCGACGCGACGCATGGTCGGCTTTGTGCGTGGTGAAGTGCTGACTCAAGCCGTTGATGCGCTCGGACAACAAGGCAATTTGAACTTCGGGCGAACCGGTGTCCTGCGCGCTGCGCTGGAATTTACCGACTACGTCCGTTTTTTCTTCGCGAGTAAGTGGCATTGAAATCAAACCTCAATCAATAACTTAGACCTTTTAAGAGGCGCGCATTGTACGCGTGACCGCATCCGCTCTCAAGCACGATTCACACGTTGCGTGCGCCGCCGGCTGCCGAGATCAGGCGCAGCGGGACTAGGCGGCCGGCGGGCTCGATCGCCCCCAGCCCCAGGAAGCCCACGCCCGCCGCATAAATACGCACATTGCCCGGAATTTCCTGAGCGATCGATACCGTCTGCCCCTGTCGGAAGGCGCTGACCCCACCGGCGGGTAGATCCAATCGCCGCCAGTCGGCCAGCGCCGCATCCACGGGCAGCAGCGCAGCCAGGCGCTGCGCCGGGGTCATCTCTTCCAGAGCCTCGAATGTCCATTGCGGCTCCGCCGAAAAGGGCATCACGGCCAATCGGCGCAGTCCGGCCAAATGCGCGATGGTCCCCAATTGCGCCGCCAAATCTTCGGCCAGAACCCGGATATAGGCGCCCTTGGAGCACCGCACGTCGAAGGTGAGGTCCGGAGGCTGCCAGTCGAGAAACGACATTTCGCGGATCACGATGGCGCGCGCGGCGCGCTCTCGCGTGATACCGGCGCGCGCGTATTCATAGAGGGGCCTGCCGTCCTGCTTGATGGCCGAATGCATGGGCGGCACCTGCGGGTATTCGCGCGGGAATTCCGCCAGTGCATGCTGCATCTGTGCCGCCGAAAAATCAGGCAGCTCTCGCTTCTCGATGACCTCGGATTCGCGGTCGGCGCTCATCGTGCGCTCTCCCAAGCACACCGTCACGCGGTAGGTCTTGTCCGCGTCGAGCATCTGGGCGCCGAACTTGGTGGCCTCGCCGAAGCAAATCGGCAGCATGCCCGAGGCCAGCGGATCGAGCGAACCGGTATGTCCGGCCTTGCGGGCGCCGAACAATCGTTTGACGCGGGCCACGGCGCCCGCGGAGCTCACGCCCAGGGGTTTGTCGAGCAACAGAATGCCGTCGATATCGCTAGGAGCCTGTCTGAGTATTTCGCGTGAGCCGCTTGGCATCAGTCGGTCTTTTCCGTGGGGTTGTAATCGCCCTCGTCGACCACATGACCGTCATCGCCGGGTTCAGGAGTGTCGGACACGCGGGGTTTGTTCACTGAATCGATCAATTGGGTCAGCCGCACACCGTGCTCGATGGAGGTGTCGAGTTCGAAACTCAACGTCGGCGTGTAACGGATCATCAGCGAACGCGACAGGGCATTGCGCAAGAATCCGGCCGCGCTCTCGAGACCGCGTTGAACCTTGGGGTCCGGGCCGTCTTTGCCGAACACCAGGTAGTACACCCGCGCCGTCCTCAAGTCGCCGGTGACGGAGACCGCCGTGATGGTGACGTTGCCGATTCGCCCGTCCTTCACATCGCGGCGCAGCAGATCGGTCAGCTCCCGCTGAATCTGCTCGCCGAGACGCCGAGCGCGCGGATTATCCTTCGCCATAAGTAGCCATAGCTTCTTCCACGCTCGCGCAGCGAGCGCTAAAGGGCGGGGTCGCCTCGACCCCGTTGAATTCGGCGCGTAGCGCCTTTAAAGGGTGCGTGCAACCTCGACTCGCGAATAGCATTCGATCTGGTCGTTTTCCTGAACGTCGCTGTAGTTCTTCACACCGATGCCGCACTCCGTTCCGGCGCGAACTTCGTTGACATCGTCCTTGAAGCGCTTCAGCGATTCCAAGGCGCCCTCGAAAATCACCACGTTGTTGCGCAGCACGCGAATCGGAAAATTCCGCCGTACATAGCCGTCGATGACCATGCAGCCGGCGACCGTGCCGAACTTGCTCGAACGGAATACGCTGCGAACCGCGGCCAGGCCGACGATCGATTCCTTGACCTCGGGCGACAGCATTCCGGTGAGCACCGCTCGAATATCGTCGATCGCCTCGTAGATGATGCTGTAGTAACGCACATCGACGCCGTGATCCTTGATGGCGGTCCGCGCGGCGGCATCGCCGCGTACGTTGAAAGCGATGATGCGCGCCTTCGACGCCGCGGCGAGCGTGATGTCGGACTCGGTGAGTCCGCCGACACCGGACGCCACGATATTCACGGCGACTTCGCCGGTCGACAGCGCGTTCAGCGCATCGCGCAGCGCCTCGACGCTGCCCTGCACGTCGGCCTTGACCAAGAGCTGGACCAGGTCCGCCTTGTTCTCGCCCATGGTCGAGAACACGTCCTGCATGTTGGCGCTCTTCTGAGCGAGCTTGACGTCGCGGGATTTGGACTGACGGTGCATCGCCACTTCGCGTGCCTTGCGCTCGCTTTCGACCACCAACAATTCATCGCCGGCATTGGGCGCGCCGGACAATCCCAACACCACCACCGGAATCGACGGACCAGCCGAATCGATCGGTTTTCCGGCCTCGTCGAACAGCGCCCGCACGCGGCCGAATTCCTGGCCGATCAGCAACGGATCGCCGAGCTTCAACGTGCCGCGCAGCACCAGCACGGTCGCGACCGCGCCGCGTCCCTTCTCGAGACTGGATTCGATCACGTAGCCCCCGGCGAGGCCGGTCGTCGGGGCCTTCAACTCGAGCACCTCGGCCTGCAGCAGGATGCTGTCCAGGAGTTGATCGACACCTAAGCCGGTTTTCGCCGAAACCGGCACGAAGATATTCTCGCCCCCCCACTCCTCGGGGATCACGCCGTACTTGGTAAGTTCCTGTTTCACCTTCTCGGCGTCCGCCTCCGGCTTGTCCATCTTGTTGAGCGCAACCACGATGGGCACCTTGGCCGCCTGCGCGTGCTGAATGGCCTCGACGGTCTGCGGCATGACACCGTCGTCCGCGCCCACGACCAGGATCACGATGTCGGTGACCTGGGCGCCGCGCGCGCGCATCGAACTGAACGCGGCGTGGCCGGGAGTATCGAGAAAGGTCACCATCCCCTTCGCGGTCTCGACGTGATACGCGCCGATATGCTGAGTGATGCCGCCGGCTTCGCCGGCCGCGACCTTGGTTCGGCGAATGTAATCGAGCAGCGACGTCTTGCCGTGATCGACGTGACCCATCACCGTCACGACCGGGGGCCGCGGCAGCACCTCGAGCGACGAATCGGTCTCGCCCTGCAGATCGTCCTCGATGATGTTTTCCTTGCGCAGCACCGC
>JAXDQI010000174.1:0-11648 GCA_034667965.1 Gammaproteobacteria bacterium | reverse complement strand
GACGTACCGGGGTAAGCCGCTTCGCGAACAGCTTGTGATGCTATGGGACAAACGACGCCCTCTGCCGCGCTACGCCACAAGCTTTTGTGAGTCACTGGGGGAGCATTTCCGCGCAATCTTTCCCATTAGCCGACCGAGCGCTTCGCGTGGCAATGCGTCGGCTTCAAGGCGAAAAGCGCGGGACATATGAAATCCGTGATGTCGCCTTCGGGTCAAAGCCGGAAGTGGTTCGACTAAGCAGCGTGTCCGGTCTGCCTCCAGGAGCGCACATCGTCGGCCCGACTGCCCAGGTCCGTTTCGTGCCAACAACGGAAGTCGGAAAGGGCCTACAGGTCAATTGGCCTGTCTCAACCGCGTGTCGATCTCTTCCCGAAGCAAAGCGAAATCGACGGGTTTGGTCAGCAACCCGGACGCGCCGCCATCTATCGCCTTACGTTTGGTTTCGGGGTCAGCGTAGGCGGTGATCATGATGATGGGGACATCGGGTCGCATCTCCCTGACTTTTGGCAGCATCTCGAGCCCGGTCATGCCGGGCATGTTGATGTCCGAGAGGATCAATATCAAGGTCTGCTCGATGGGATCTGCGATCCGCGCCAGAGCGTCCGTCGCGGAAATGGCGAAGTCCATGACGAAGCGCTGCGTACGCAGGTCGCGTCGGAATTGCTGGCGGAAGAGCGACTCGACGTCAGGCTCGTCGTCTACCACAAGAACCAAAACGCTCACGTCTTACCTCGATCCGCTGCCTGACAAATTGCTCTTCCTCGGCAGGACAATGGTGAATTCAGTGAACAGCCCAGGCTCGGTCGCCACGTCGATTCTGCCACCGTGTTGCTTCACGATGATGTCGTGCGTCATCGAAAGACCAAGACCGGTTCCTTCACCGGCTGGCTTGGTCGTGAAGAAGGGGTTGAACATCTTTTCCTGCACGCCGACCGGGATGCCCGCGCCGTTGTCGCGAATGCGAATTTCCACGGTGCTTCCGAGGTTCTTCGTAGTGGCCCGGAGGATCGGCTCAAAATCAGGCTCCTTATTCTCCGTCTTGCGCCTGGTTGCGGCATAGACGCCGTTCGAGATCAGGTTGAGGAACGCGCGGGTGATCTCCTGCGGAAATAGTTCGATTGTGCCCGCGTCCGCATCGAAGTCTCGCTGCAGGGTGATGTTGAACTCGCCTTTTTCGGCGCGCGCGCCGTGGTAGGCGAGGTTGAGGCTCTCATCGAGAAGCGAATTGATATCCGCAGGCCGGTGCTCGCCGGAGCCTTCACGCGAATGCAGCAGCATGTTCTTGACGATGGAGTCGGCGCGCTTGCCGTGCTGCACCACCTTTTCGAGATTGTCCTTCAGAAAGCCGGTCAATTCATCGACTTCTTTCCGAACCTTGCCGTCCATCGCGACGGGCTTGAGCACGTCGTTCAGTTCGTCGGTTAATTCCGCCGAAAGCGCCGAGAAATTATTGACGAAGTTGAGCGGGTTCTTGATCTCGTGCGCGATGCCGGCCGTGAGTTGGCCGAGCGAGGCCAGCTTCTCGGTCTGCACAAGACGGTCCTGCGCGGTGCGAAGGTCATCTAGCGAAGCTGCTAGCTCTTGCGTGCGAGCTTCGACATTATCGAACAGGCGAACGTTTTCAATCGCGATGGCGGCCTGGTCAGCAAAGGTCGCTGCCAATTCGATCTGCTTGTCGGTAAATGGCCGCACCTCGGAGCGCGTCATCACGATGACACCAATCGCCTTGCCTTCGCGAAGCATCGGCACGCCGATGATGGTACGGAAATCGCCCAGTTTTTGCGCCTCGTTGAAGGTGTAGTCGGGGTCTGCCTGGACATCAGGGATGTGAACGACAATCCCCTCTAGCAGCGCGCGCGCAGTCGCCGAGCCGCGATCCGGAACCACCGGAACGTTTCTGACGTAGTCTATGAACTCGTCGGAAAATCCGTAGAATTCTCCGCGAAAAAGGATCCCGTCTTTCTGCCGAGTGATGGTGGCCTGCTCGGCATCACATAGTTTAGCTGCGGATTCAACCAGCGTCTGCAGGACCGTTTGCAAATCGAAAGTCGAGCGGCTGATGACCTTGAGTACCTCAGCGGTCGCGGTTTGCTGCTGCAGCGACTCCGTGAGGTCGCGCGTGCGCGCCTGAACCTCGTCAAACAGACGGACATTCTCAATGGCGATCACAGCTTGGTCGGCGAAGGTCGAGAGCAACTCGAGCTGCTTTTCAGTGAAAGGTTCAACGGTCCGGCGGCACAGGCTGAGGACGCCGATTGGAAGCCCCTCCCGGAGCAGAGGGACACCCAGAAATGTCCGGTATCCGGATTTCTTCTGCGGTTCGAGGTAAGTGTATTCGGGATCGGCCAGAACATCGGAGACCTGCAGAGGCCGGCCCTCCAGCAGTACGCGGCCGACAACGCTGCCGCGGCCGGACTGCATTCGAAAAGACTTAGTATAATCGACCCAATCGGGCGCGAAATTGTAGTTTGTGACGTGGTAGAAGGCCGGCCCGTCTTGCCGAGAAATGCTCGCCATATCTGCGTTGCAGAGCTTCGCTGCCGTCTCCGTCAGGGTGTCGAGCACGGTTTGCAGGTCAAACGCCGAACGGCTGATGACCTTAAGCACGTCGGCGGTGGCGGTTTGCCGTTCCAGCGCGTCCCTTGTCTCGTTGAACAGCCGGGCGTTTTCGATGGCGATCACGGCCTGATCGGCAAAAGTTTGCAGCAACTGAATATGGTTGACCGCGAACGCGCCGGGCTTGGCGCGCGTGACAGAAATTATTCCAATCGTGAGGTCGCCGTTCACCATGGGCACCCACAGCATGCTTCGGAAGCCATGTAGCCGCGCGATTTCCCTCGCCGGTGCATGCGACACCTCTTCAGTGTCCGCAATGGCGATTGGCTCGCCATGCTGAGCCAGCCGAAACGCTACGAAATTTTCGACCGGTTGGGGGAAATCAGCCTGCAGTGCCGCATCGGCAGCCGGACTGACCGGCGTGAACGCGGCGAGATGGACAGTGCCATTGAGGATGCGAAAGACCGCCGTCGAGAATCCGCCGAGCAGCCGCTTGGCGCTGCTTGCGATCGCTTCGAACACCGGCGTCGTGTCCGACGGTGAACCGGCGATGACCTTCAGGATTTCGGCGGTGGCCGTCTGCCTTTCTTCTGCAGCCTGCAGCAGGTTTTTTAACCTCGCAGTCTCGGACTTAGGCTTCTGAGCCCGGCGCTGGTCGAATTTCGGCTTGCGAGGCTTGGATTTAGCGGATTGGATGGCAGTCAATAGGGGCTTGCGGGCCGGTTTGGTGCGGTTGGGCGCTCTCGCGCTCTTTGCCGTTTTTCGTCCGCGCGCCACCATTTTCCCGCCTCCGGACGAAAATCTAACCAATCAGGGCGCTGGCGTATAGGCACTGTCTGGCCGGTTAAACTCAAATATTGAAACCGCGCCGACTCCTGCAGGCCGAGATCGGATGAGCAGCGCGCGCACGATGTTGCCGACCAACGTCGGCGCCGCAGCGCCATTACGGTGTCCGCTTTGCCCCCAACACCAGACATCGCGGCGCGCAGTCTTTTGTTCGTTTCGTGCCAGAACCCGACATTACTCGATCACTTCGTCGGCGCGGACGAGCAGCGAAGGCGGCACGGTGAGACCGAGTGCGTTCGCCGTCTTCATGTTGATCACGAGGACGAATTTGGTCGGCCTCTCCACCGGCAGGTCGGAAGGTTTGGTGCCTTGGAGTATCTTATCCACGTAATCGCTTGCCCGGTGGAACAGATCGGTTAGCTCCGCACCGTACGCCGACAATCCGCCCTTGGCGGCGTGTGACGAGAACAAGTAGTTTGCCGGCAGATGATGCTTCGCGGCGAGCGCGATGACTCGCGCAGCCTCGATAAAGGTAAGAGCGTCGCCGAGATCAACGATGCCCTCGGCGTGTTGGGCAGCGGCCGACGCAAAGGCGACATCGAGTTCTTCGGCCGTGCTAGCCTCCACCACTGTCACAGCCACGCCCAGGTTCTGCGTCGTGCGTGGTTCAGCCAATGCCAGCCTGTGCGCCGGGTTTTTCGGATTGGACAAAAGGGCTATCTTCGAAGCGCCAGGAACCAGTTCCCGGAGAATTTCGACGCGTTTCCCGAGAAAATCGTCAGGTACTACCATGGTCGCAAGACCGGTGATATTGCCACCTGGTCGCGACAGGCTTTGCACGAGGCCCAGCGCCACCGGATCGGCCACTGCCACGAATACAATCGGAACAGTGGCAGTTACCGATTGCAAGGTTTTGGCCCCATTTGGCCCCGCAGCAACAAGCACATCGGGACCGAGAGCAATCAGGTCGGCGACGGAAGCTGGCAGGCGATCCGCGGGTTGCGAAAAACGAACGTCGATGGTCAGGTTTTTTCCCTCAATCCATCCATGGTTTCGCAGCGCGCCAACAAACTCCTGCTCGTCCCGATTGAGGGCTTTCCCGCTACCATCACCTACTGCGAGAAAGCCGAGCCGACGGCGCGTCGCCTGCGCCCGTGAACGCCGTGGCGAAACGAACAGCGCGGCGGTGCCCGCTATGAACGTTCGTCGCTGCATTTGTTCCTCTTCGCACCTTGAGGATGACGGGCGCAGAATATCACGTCCCGATGGTCATCGCACTCACGCCGGGTGCAAATGCAGCGCACAAGGCGCAAGACTGCTTTCGGTCATGAACGGACTCATGCGCCGCAGCAAAACCGCTTCAGTCGATCACCTCATCGGCGCTCACAAGCAGCGATGGCGGTATCGTGAGACCCAATGTCTTCGCCGTTCGCTGGTTGACCACCGTCTCGAATTTTGTCGGTTGCTCGATCGGCAAATCGGCCGGCTTCGCACCCTTGAGAATGCGATCGACGTAATCGGCCAGCCGCCGGTATGACTCGGAAAGGCGTGGCCCATAGCTGCAAATCGCGCCGCTGCGGGCGAATATGGGCCAGGCCGCGATAACGGGCACGCGCTGGGTGGTGGCGAAATCGATGATGCGCTGGCGATTTTGAACCGCAAAGCCATCCGAGAATAGCGAGACTGCCTGTGGCGGGTCCGCAGCCATCGCGGCAAGAGCATCGTCGAGTTTGTCCCGACTAGGTGTCGGGTAATACCGGATCGTCAAGCCCAACCGCCGTCCAACCTCCTCGGAATTGGCGCGCTCCAGATGCACGCCTCGATGCTCGGAATTGGCGACGATGGCAACACGGCGGAGATCGGGATTGATGTCTTTCAAAATCTCCAGCCGTTTGCCGTTCAGTTCGGCTGCCATGAATGTCAAACCCGTCATATTCCCGCGCGGACGAGCCAGACTGTCGGCCAGCCCTGCTGAAACCGGATCAGCGCTGAAAATGTACACAACAGGTATCGAAAGACCAAGTTTGCTTATCTCGGACACCGCTGCGCCTTGCGCAATAATGATGTCGACCGGAAGTTTTACCAGTTCCGCTGCGAGTTCCGGCACGCGCTCGACGACATCATTCGCAAAGCGATATTCGATCGCAAGATTGCGGCCTTCGATGTACCCCATATCGGCAAAGCCCGTGTTCATCGCGGCAAGATAAGGGGTCAGGCTCGACTCGTTCTGCGCGGTGAGCCAGCCGATGCGAGCGACCTTTGGCACGCCCCGCGCTGCAAGAATCCGCGGCATGGCAGCAGTTGCAATCGCCGATGATAAGAAGTCTCGTCGCTTCATGTTTTCTCCTTTCGGAGAGTTTATTGGCTAAAGCAGCTTATCAGCCGAGTTTTAGACACACCAGAGCCGGCGGAATTCGATAACGTCGGCTTTGGGTCAATCTCTACACCGCGCCTGCCGGCAAGCCTGCGCCCGAAGTCCGCTTTCGCCCGAAAACAGACCTGATTCATCGCCGCCCGTCTGGCTCATGCTTGTCGCCTCCGTAACCGAGCGAAGAGTATAGCCATGCAAGATCAACTGAATGCGACCCCCGCGCCAAAGCGGGTGCCGTGGAACAAAGGAAAGCTGACTGGGGGGAAGCCGCCACTGTGGCCCAAAAGCGCTTGGCCTCAGGCAGCAACTCCCTCAGTAATTCGATTTTCTTCGCGTCGAGTTCGGTCGCAAGAATGCTTACTCCCGTCATGTTGCTGCCAGGCTTTGCCAGGCTGGTGGCGAGCCCGGAGCCTACGAGGTCATCAGCAACACACACGATAGGAATCATCGCAGTCGCGGCTTGTGCGGCCTGCCCTGCCGGTTCTCCAAACGCCAGAATTACGGTAACGCCGTCGCGTACCAGCGCTTCGGCGAGTCCTGGAAACCGTTCCAGCTCGCCCTCGGCACCTCGCGTTACAGCAGAGCAGAGCCGCCATGGTGCCGAAGATGCGAGCCGTCGCGCGTAAGGTTACTAATGCGGCGCGAGACGGTGCCCGCCTCCCTCGGCCACAGCCTTCGCGCCCCCGCGTGGCAAGTCGATGCGGAAGATAGTGCCGCCACATTGTGCTGCGTCGTGGCTCACGTCGCCGCCGAGCCGGGTCATTAGCCGCTTCACGATACTGAGGCCGAGGCCGGCACCGCCCCAACCGCGCATCGGAGGCGTCAACCTGGACGAACTTCTCGAAGACGCGCGCCTTGAATTCATCTGGAATACCGGGACCATGGTCGCGCACAGCGATGGAGATCCGATCGTCCGTCGCCTCAATGGTAACTACGACTTCCTGGTCGCGGGGAGAGAACTTCACGGCATTGGACAGAAGATTAGCGATGACCTGCGTGAGGCGGTTCGCGTCAGTATAGATAGCGACATCGTCCGCCCGATCATCTAGCCTCACCGCCACATAGAACGTTTCGGCAAAGACGCGGGCTGCCTCGATTGCGCCCTCGATCAAAGGCTTCACCTCGACCTGCTGAAAATCAAACACCATTCGATCCCCCTCGATCCTCTCGATGTCTAAGATGTCGTTGACCAGCGACAATAGCCTTTGGCTATTGGCCTGCGCGATCGTGAGCAAGCGCCTCGGATCAGCGAGCCGTTCGGCGCCGCGGCCGGTAAGGAGTCCGAGGGAACCGGCGATTGCGGTCAGCGGCGTGCGTAGCTCGTGGCTCACAGTGGCTACGAACTCGTTCTTCAGGCGCTCGGTGCGCTTGGCTTCCGTCACGTCGCGGCCGATGAAAAAATGCAACTGCTCGATCTCCGACCAGACCCCGCTCCAGGCGAGCGTCACGAACTGACCGTCTTTGTGCACGTAGCGGGTCTCGAAATTCCGCATCAGCCGGCCGCGACGAGCCTGGCGCATCTCGCTTCGTGTGGTCTCGACATCATCCGGATGAAGGAATTCAATACCGGTGCGGCCCGTCATCTCCTCCGGCCGATAACCCAGGATCGACGCCGAGCTGGGGCTCACTTCGATAAATCGACCGCGCCGATCTGTAACCAAGATGAGCTCGAGCGACGTCTCGAACAGGCGGCGGTGCCGGTCGGCCACCCGCAAGCGCTCCTGTTCTTCGGCCCCAAGCAGGTAGACCAGTTGCGCATAGAGCGCGGCGGTGTCGAGCAGCAGCATCAACAGGACGAAAGTCGCCGCCAGGAGACCATAGATCCGGCCGACATAAAAGCCGAGGTCGAAACGCCCAGCATTGAGCACGGCGCTGAGCCCCACGTCGAAAAACCATACGAACATAACGACCATGAGCCACAGGTCGAGAAGCGAATGCGGCCGTCGAACCCACAAGACGACAAGCGCTGCCGGGCTGAGCAGCCAAACAGTCGTGTTCACAAACATCATCACCGAGGTATAGCGGTTGTTCGCCATGATGACGGGCAGGGCGTCGTGGCCCACCGTGGCAATGAGTGTTAGCGCGCATGCTGCCGCGAGGACCACGGCAACGCCTGACGCGATGGCGGTGCGGTTCGACGCGCGCGTCGCACCGGTTTCGTCTTCGATGCGCTTGAGCAGCGCATATGCAATGACGACGAGCGGAAAGCCGGCGTGCCAGAACATGTAGAGCCACGCGGTGCTTTGCGGTCCCGCGCCAAACAGGCCGGTTGGCATAAATAAGCCCGGAAACGTCAGCGCGTGCGAAACGATCATTGCCGCGGTGAACAGGTATCCGCAGCCGAGGACGAGGAGTGAGCGGCTACGCAGCAAGTCATGCTGGGCTAACAAGAGAATCGCGGTGATCAGATCGCTGATGACGAGCGCCGACTCGTAGATCGGTATGAATGCCCATATCTCGGGCAGCGGCACGCGCGCGAATGGAATCATTCCGACAAAGATTGTCAACGACACCAGAACGACCGCGAGCGCTAGACGGCGCTCGCGGCGTCTCGCGATAAGTGGCGCACAGGCCGCCGAAGCCGACCTACCGGTGACCGCGCAGGCGGCCGCGGGTACATCGGTCGTCGCCGGTACCGCCGCCAACGACACCATCGATGCCGGCCACGGCGGCAGCATCCTGTTCGGCGGCGCCGGCGCGGACACATTCGTGTTCGGGCCGAGCATCCAGCTCAATACGACCCCCGCGCAGATCACCCACGTCGCCGATTACAGCGCGACGCAGGGCGATACGTTCGACTTCGGCGTTGACCTCGGCATTCCACAACTCAAGCGTGAACGATTCGCTGGTAGTGCGCGCCGTGGAGGACGCCAGCGGCAAGTTCGCGACGCTGCAGGTCGATCATATCGATCCGATGGGCCTTCCCTCAGCTCCGAACTGGGTTAGCGTCGCTCAACTCGACGGCGCGCATGCCGGCGACGCGGTGAATATCTGGATCGACAATCATTCCGTGCACCTCGCGCAGATTCATGTCGACTTATTGGCGTAGTTCGTCCGAACATTGGTTGGGAACGCGCAGCGTTGCTCTACTTTGCGAGGTTTACGCGGAGAAGGTTCGAACCCAGTTCCCCTCCTTCCGTCAGGACAATCCGGCAAGGCGTGTCAGAACAACCCGCTCGCAAGGCCGGCTGTTCAGGCCAAACCGTTAGAGAAGCGGGTTCTTGTTTTACCATGGCGTTGAGGGAGGGAGTGAGGCTTTACCACGGCCTGTAACCTGATCCCGGCGCTAGAGCGCACTGGTTCCATTTTTCGCGTCTTGGTCCGAAATTCGGGCCAGGACGAGTTTGAAGCGTGCTGATTGGCGTGCTCTAGGCGTGCCCGACTTCTCCAAGGCACGCCGTTATTTGCGCGACCTTTGCTTCAACGACGGCAAGGTAATAAGCAAGGTCGTCTGGACAGACCATGACACCGCGATCGCCGCAAGCGTCCCGAAATCCTTGCAGTGTGCTTTGCAGAGCAACTTCTTTATGCCGAGTTGGCGCAAGAACAACATATCCAGCAGCGGTGGTTGCTAGCGCGTCGGCCACTATGCGACAATTTAAAGTGTTCATCCCGCTTACCAATTCAGAAAAACCGGTCAGGTTCCCACACGCTCCTTTTCAAAGCCGTGGAACGCGTTTCGTTCCTTTAGATCGGCCTCGCTGATCGGATTGCGCGTTTGCTGGATCGAAATGCCGGCCCGGCAGTTAAGGGATCATCGCGTTCTCTCGCCCTGGAAGGCAAGATATGGACGATCGCGTGAAACGCGAATCCGAACACGGCATAACCCTCGACGGCTATGTCCGTGTAAGAGGTGCCCGCGAACATAATCTCAAGAACATCGATCTGAACATCCCCCGGGACGCCCTCGTGGTATTCACGGGGGTGTCAGGCTCTGGCAAGTCGTCGCTGGCGTTCGGAACGCTCTACGCGGAAGCACAACGCAGATACCTCGAATCGGTCTCGCCTTATGCGAGGCGTTTGTTCCACCAAATGGCCGTGCCGGAGGTCGACGAAATTGAGGGCTTGCCGCCTGCCGTAGCGCTTCAACAGCAACGCGGATCGCCAACCACCCGGTCCTCGGTAGGCAGCGTGACGACGCTCTCGAACCTCCTGCGGATGCTCTATTCGCGCGCCGGCGATTACCCCCGCGGTCAGTCGCTGCTCTATGCCGAATCCTTCTCACCGAACACGGCCGAGGGGGCCTGTCCGAAATGTCACGGGCTTGGCCGGGTTTACGAAGCGACCGAACGGTCGATGGTTCCAGACAGCTCACTGACTATTCGCGAACGAGCGATAGCAGCGTGGCCTACGGCATGGCATGGCCAGAACCTTCGCGATATTCTGACGACGCTGGGCTATGACGTCGACCGGCCCTGGCGCGATCTCCCAAGGAAGGATCGCGACTGGATCCTGTTTACGGACGAGCAGCCGACGGTGCCGGTGTACGCCGGTTACGACCCGGCTGAAGTGAAGCGCGCGCTCAAGCGCAAGGAAGAGCCGAGCTATCAGGGCACCTTTACCGGTGCCAGGCGCTATGTCCTGCAGACCTTCGCCAATACGCAAAGCCCGCTGATGAAAAAGCGTGTCGCGCAGTACATGATAAGCAGCGAATGTCCGCTCTGTCATGGCAAACGCCTTCGACGCGAGGCGCTGTCCGTCAAGTTTGCCGGATTGGACGTCGCGGAAATTTCGCGCCTGCCGCTCAAGCGTCTGGCGGAGCTTCTTAAGCCGTTTTCTGCGGCCTCGGACGCTGCCGGACAGAAGCAAAACCCCGGTCATCCGGAAAAAGCGATCGTGGTGCGTCGGATCGCGGAGGATCTGACCGCACGATTGTCCGTTTTGCTCGACCTCGGCCTCGGGTACCTTGCGCTGGAACGAAGCACGCCGACCCTGTCGCCTGGCGAGTTGCAGCGGCTGAGGCTGGCGACACAGGTTCGGTCCAATCTTTTCGGCGTGGTCTACGTTCTCGATGAACCCTCGGCCGGGCTGCATCCCGCAGATACCGAAGCGCTGTTGAGAGCGCTCGACCGGCTGAAAGCCTCCGGCAACTCGCTGTTCGTTGTTGAGCATGAGCTTGACGTCATCAGACACGCGGACTGGATCGTGGATGTTGGACCTGGAGCCGGAGAGGCCGGTGGCTACGTTCTGTACAGCGGTCCACTCGACGGATTGAAGCAAGTCGAGCCGTCGCAAACGAGGCGACATCTTTTCCGACAGATCGCTCCCTCTCGCCGTGTGCCCCGGCCGCCAGCCGGAAGGTTGGAGATTCGAGGCGTGACGCGCAACAATCTGAACGGTCTCGATGTCGACATTCCCCTGGGGGTAATGACCAGTGTGACCGGCGTCTCCGGTTCGGGCAAGTCCACCCTGGTCGGTCAGTTTCTTGTCGAAGCCGCGTTAGACAAACTAGGTCACGCTATCGAACCGGATGAGGAAGACAGTCGGCTGGAGGAAACCGCTGTAAAAACGCTGGGTGGGGAAATCGTTGCAGGAATGGAGGGGGTCAAGCGGCTGGTCGTCGTCGATCAACAACCGATCGGCCGAACGCCGCGCTCGAATCTCGCGACCTATACCGGGTTGTTCGAACATGTCCGAAAGCTCTTTGCGGCTACCAAGATGGCACGCGCCCGCCGCTATGACGCCGGACGATTTTCTTTCAACGTTGCCAAAGGACGCTGTCCGACGTGCCAAGGCGAAGGGTTTGTCTGCGTGGAATTGCTGTTTCTTCCAAGCGTCTACGCGCCTTGTCCAACCTGCCACGGCGCCCGGTTCAATGCCAAAACCCTTGAAATCAAGATACGCGGCAAGTCGGTTGCGGATGTTCTCGGCATGACCGTCGATGCTGCATTTCAATTCTTCGCCGATGATCCGCAGTTGCGACGATCGCTCGATG
>JAXDQI010000173.1:0-4657 GCA_034667965.1 Gammaproteobacteria bacterium | reverse complement strand
CCAGAAGCTGCCACTCCCAACGCAATCCCTGGCCGAAACCGCCACCGTGCGTTTCGAACAGCTTGGTCACTTCGCCGGCGGTCGCCTCGCGACTCCAGTCACGTTGCAACTCGCTGACGTAGGACCAAGTCGTCGTCGGAATGGCGCCGGCTTGAATCATGCGTTGCACGGCCATGTCATGGGCTTCCCGGCTGGCCCCGCCCGAGGCGTCGGTGATGAAGTACACCTCGTAACCATCGTCCAGGGCCGACAGGACGGGCATCTGCAAGCAGACTTCGGTCCATAGGCCGGCCATTACCAGCTTCTTTTTGCCGGTCTTCCTGACCCACTCGACCACCCGCGGATCTTCCCAGGTATTGAGGGTGGTTCGGTCGATCGGCTTCTGGTCGGGGTAGACATCCTGCACTTCCTTGATGAGGTCCTGGCGCTCCGCAAAAGCAGTCGTCAGCAGAGTCGGCACTTCAAAAATCTTTGAAGCTTTGGCAACCGCCTGGACATTACTGATGACTTGGGAGGCGTCGTGTGACCGCAGGGTCAGGAGTTGCAGGTACTGGTGATCGATGAGCAGCACGGTGTGGTTGTCGGGGGTCAGTAACTTGTTGGCAGACATCACATTTCTCCTTCAGTTGAAATTGCAGTTTAAATTGCACGCCCAAGCCATTGAGCGTTCCCTGCGCCGCCCGGAACGCCGTTGAAGAATCTAGGATCTCGCGCCGAGCAACCCGTGTGGATCGATGATGAATTTTCTTGCGACTCCCCGATCGAAGTCGGCATAACCCTGCGGCGCCTGATCCAGAGGGATTACCGTCGCGTTGACGGCCTTGGCGATGCGAATGCGGTCGTAGAGGACCGCCATCATCAGCGCGCGGTTGTACTTCATGACGGGTGTTTGCCCGGTCAGAAGCGAGTGGGATTTGGCCCAACCAAGACCGAACCGCAAACCAAGACTTCCGGAGCGCGCCGCATCGTCTTTCGCGCCCGGATTCTCGGTTACGTACAGGCCGGGAATTCCAATTGCTCCGGCTGCGCGCGTCACTTCCATGAGCTGGTTGAGGACGATCGCCGGCTGCTCCGCGCCGCCATGACCCTTGGCTTCGAAGCCGACGCAGTCCACGGCACAATCAACCTCTCGGACACCTAGGATCTGCTCGATGTGGTCGGCCAGAGTGCCGCCTTCTGAGAGGTTGAACGTCTCGCAACCGAATGAACGCGCTTGCGCCAGGCGTTCTTTGCTGAAGTCCATCACCACGACCACCGCAGCGCCCAGCAGCAGCGCAGAGGCGGCGGCCGCCAATCCGACGGGACCCGCTCCCGCAATCAGCACCGTGGAGCCGGTCGTGACGCCGGCGGACACACAGCCGTGGTATCCGGTCGGCAGAATATCGGTGAGGCAGGTGAGATCGCGAATCTTCTCCATAGCATGGTCCTTGTCCGGGAAGCGCAACAGATTGAAGTCCGCGTACGGCACCATGACGTATTCGGCCTGCCCGCCGATCCATCCGCCCATATCCACATAACCGTACGCGCCGCCCGCGCGGGCCGGATTCACATTCAGACAGACACCCGTCGCACGCTCCTTGCACGTCCGGCAGCGTCCGCACGCCACGTTGAAAGGTACCGAGACGAGATCGCCGACACCGATGAACTGCACGTCGCGTCCCGCTTCGATAACCTCGCCGGTGATCTCATGTCCGAGGACGAGCCCTGGCTCGGCCGTCGTCCGTCCCCGCACCATATGCTGATCGCTTCCGCAAATATTGGTACTTACGACTTTGAGAATGACACCGTGATCACACCGCTTGCCGCGCGGGTCAACCAGTTTCGGAAAATCAATGCTGCGCACTTCCACCTTGCCAGGCCCGACGTAAACGACTCCGCGATTGCTACCCATGTTCGCCTCTCCTCGTGAATTTAGTTGAATGCCTTCGCGCCCGCTTCCGCGACCGCTTGGCCCTGCTCGCCGGAACCGCCGCTTACGCCGACAGCGCCGACCACCTTGCCGGCCCGACTGAGGGGAACCCCGCCTGCGAAAATAATCAAGCGTCCCTCATTGGAAGCGTGGATACCAAAGAACTCACCGCCCGACTGCGAGTACTTCGCAAAATCCTTGGTACTGATGTTGAAGGCTCGCGACGTGAATGCCTTCTTACACGGTTACCTCCTGCCATTGAGGCGGCGCCGTGCGCCGCGATTCGCGACCCAAGGATGTTGGCGGCTGCAATTTCCCCTGCGGGCGTTACGCGCCGATTTCAGAAGCAGCAACTACAGCTGCAACTGTAACCGTGATGCGAAGCAAATCTGTCAATCGTGCCTCCTTGTCGTATACCAGCGATTTCCAAGCGAGTACGTTATGCGCCCAGCTCGGATTGACAGAATTGCTGACCTTGGGTCACGAAGCGAACGTGTCACTTGTTGCCGAAGAGGAGTAAAAGTGTAAATTGTTGCGGGTCAATTGGCTCTCGTGCCGCCGAAGCCGGGCGCGCTCTTCGTGCCGTCGATCCAGACAGCGACGGCACGCGAGGCACGGCTGAGAATGTGATCGGCATTGGTGAGGGTTCGTCCATACCGATTGCCCGGCACTTGCTGGACGAGGAGGATCTGGTCATTCCTCTGCTGAAACTGCGCCTGGCGCTTGTTGGTTCAACCTGAAGAAGACGACAGTGGGAGTTTGCAATATGGCTATGCTGATAGACGGCACTTGGAGTCAACAGGACAACTTGGTCGATGCCGAGGGGCGCTTGCAGCGACCCGTCGCTGCGTTCCGGAACTGGATCACCGCAGACGGGGCGCCAGGTTCTACAGGTAGGGGCGGGTTCAAGGCCGAACCTGGCCGCTACCACCTGTATGTCGCGCGTGCCTGCCCTTGGGCCCACCGCACCACCATCTTCCGCGAGATCAAGGGTCTCCAGTCTATGATTGGGCTCTCGGTCACGCACTGGCTGGTGACCGATAACGGTTGGACTTTCGAACCTGGCCCGGGCGTTGTAGCCGATCCCTTGCAGTCGACCGAGTTCCTCTGGCAGCTATACAAACGCAGCGACCCAAACCATACCGGACGCGCCACGGTTCCCGTTCTTTGGGATAAGGACACCTCGCAGATCGTCAGCAACGAGTCTGCGCAGATCATTCGCATGTTCAACAGCGCGTTCGACCATCTCGGCGCCAGCCATGGGGACTACTACCCGGAGCATCTGCACGCGCAGATCGACACGCTCAACGCCCGAATATACGACACGCTCAACAACGGCGTGTACAAGGCCGGGTTTGCCCGATCGCAGGCTGTCTACGATGAGGCAGTCGCCCGCGTCTTCGAGACGCTCGAGTGGCTGGAGGGACTGCTATCCAGGCAGCGTTTCCTCTGCGGCGACGTACTGACTGAAGCCGACTGGAGACTTTTCACCACGCTGGTCCGGTTCGACCTGGTTTATTACGGTCACTTCAAATGCAACATCCGGCGTCTCGTCGACTATCCCGCGATCTGGTCGTACACGCGCAGGCTCTACCAGATGCCTGGAATCAAGGACACGGTGAATTTCGACCACATCAAGCGCCACTACTATCAGAGCCATAGGCAGATAGACCCTACTGGCATTGTTCCGTCTGGCCCGGTACTGGATTTCAACGCCGCTTAGTGCACTGCCATTCGAGGAATCTTGCCGAGCCATATAAGCTAGCACTCAACGCAGAAAGCCGCGCGGCAAATAGGCCGTCGTCACGGGCAACATGATTCACCGTCTGCTGCAATGCGCGCGTCCCGAGGTGGGCACGCACGTGGACTGGGACACGAGCGCGGCGCTTCGCATGCGACCCGGTCGCGCCGGCGGACTGAGACCTCGCCCGCTTTCCACCGCCTTCTCGCTTCTAAATAAATTTCTCGTTTCACGCGACGCAGCCTGACGCTCCTGCGATAACATATCCATAAAGGCGCGTTATGGGCCCAGCCGGAATTGTCTTTCCTCGCTGCCGAGCAAAGGTGGCAATTTCGCGGGGTCGATCTAATTAGGAGCGCACGCGAACTCAGGTGTCGATCCATCGAGCGCGATCCCAGCATATCGTCCATCGACGCCTACTGCACCTGGGTCGCGGCGAATTTCGGCCACGCTAATAATTGCAAGAGATTTTGGGGTGGTTTTGCTGAACACGAACGCAACCATTGCGCGCGCATGCCTGCTAGGGATCGCACTCGGGCTATGCACGATTGCTATCAACGCGCAAACGACGGCTCCAACGGCATCGAACGCGTCGACCGCCGATTCACTCGCGGAGATCGTGGTAACGGCGCAGCGCCGCACCGAGAACGCGCAGACCGTGCCGATCGCGATCTCCGCCATTTCCGGCGACACACTCGCGCAATCCTTCGGCGTGAACAACGTTGAGACGCTGCAGGAAGCGGTGCCCGGACTCAGCATCTCGATGGATACCGGCAATACCAAGATTTTCCTGCGAGGCGTGGGCACCACTGCGGTCGCTACCGACAATTCGGTGGGCGTCTACGTCGACGGTGTCTACGTAGCAGCGCAGGCATCTTCGTTCATGAACCTCGCGAACATCGATCACGTCGAGGTGGACAAGGGTCCGCAGGGAACCCTGTTCGGCCGCAATACCACTGGCGGCGTAGTTCAGATCGTCACCAAGACTCCCTCATCCACGCCGTCCG
>JAXDQI010000172.1:0-4465 GCA_034667965.1 Gammaproteobacteria bacterium | reverse complement strand
GGATCGGTCCCCAGCGCGTTCTGCTGGCTGAACCCGAGCGTTTTATACCCCGTCAGTTCAAGATACAGCAGGTCATTAATAAGCGTGTAGGCGCCGACCCCGCCGACATGCGCGGCAAACGCGCCCTCGATTATCGTCTTGCTGCTGGGCGTGGGAGCAAGCGTCGATACCGCGTAGGGGAACGACCACGCCGGCGTGGTGTTCCACACATCCTGAACGGTCGGATTGTTGTTAGCGGTGAAGCCGTAGATAAAATCAAGAGGCCCGATGCTCGCGGTCCTGGCGAAGCGAACATCGGTATTGTCCCAGGTCCAGGTATGTCCGAACGGATCGCCAAATCCACCGGCGGGCGGCGCGTTGTAGGTGACTTGCGCGAACGCTCCGATATTGTCGGTGATCGCTCCGCCCCAGAACGCACTGAACGGCGAGAGCACGACATTGTCGTTCGGTTTATAGGGGTCCGACGGTGAAGGCAGCGGCGCTTGCGTGTGGGTGAAGCCGACGATGGCCATCATCGAGAGCGGCGGGACATATTCCTTGTCGCCATCGGCCGCAGCAGGCTCGACTGCCTTCGCGTAGCCGCGTAGCTTGTCGAGCTCCGCGCGGGCGTCACGACCGGCGTCGGATGAGAACGGCGTGGTCCGGAATTCGCCGCCACCGGAGGTGTAGCCGAGCAGCTTGAACCTTCGGCCGTACGGGGTGAGCGCGGGAAAATCGGTGTGGCACGTACCGCAGGGCTGTCCGGTCTGGCGTGCGAAACTCGGCAGCGCCTGCGCCGGCGGCGCGAAGCCGATCGTCAGCAACCCAGCCAGAACGACAGCAAACGCAACCGCCGCGAACAGCCCGCAGTTCCCAAGGGGTCGAATACAACGACCGCAATCGCCTCGCATCGCGCGCTACCCCGTTGTTCGCGACACTCCGTGCCAACGCACGAATAGTGAATCGAAGGCCGCTTACGACTGGAACGTTAGTCCAAGAATCCGGAGCGCGGCCAAGCTAATAGCAACGGTGCATTCGATTTTACGGCGGCGAGACATTTATGCAACTTTAGATTGCAGACGCGACAATTCCGCGCGCGTCGAAATATAAATTCCATCGCTCGTCGACATGGCCACATAAGAGATAGACGACCGCACCTCATCGTCTGCCTGCTATCGGAATTTATAAGCAGCATTTGGGGATGCGGCATTGATCTGGATCAAATGGATCCCGACGCGGAGAGCGCGATCGCCCCACTCCGTGCAAGCACACGAGTACCGCCTAAAACCGCTAACGAGCAAATTATCGCTAGTCCAGGACGGACAGCGCGAGTGAGCAAAAAGGAACACTAAATCGAATTTAGTCGCGGTGAGGCTTTTCGGCAACGGCGAATACGCGTACACAACGCGTCTCCGTAAGATCCTAGAAGTTCAACTCCCTCTCGATCGTTGCTGTCGCATTGCTCAGGGGTGATCGGCTTCCGACCGCTGGCGTTGATCTGGATCAAATTGATCCGGAAAAAATGAACTGGATCGAACTGCCCGACGAAGCGTAACGTGCCATTATCAAAGGCGGGCTTATGAGCATTCAAAACGTATTGCTGACAGCAGCCTACGCTGTCGTTGTCTTCTCCGCCGCATCGCATGCGGAGGACAAGGGCGACGCCGCCGTTCCCAAGCAAGAACTCGAGGCCAAGATCGCCTATTGCAAGACCTGCCACGGGGTGTCGGGGCAAGGGTTTCGTGGAGCCTTTCCGATGCCGCGACTTGCAGGACAGCAACCGGAGTATCTGGAAAATCAGTTGCAGGCGTTTATCGAGCGCAGGCGAACAAACCCTGTGATGTTCAACGTCGCGCATGTTCTGAGCCCATTGATGCTGACCGCTTTGTCCGAGCATTTCAAAGATCTCAATCCCAAACCCTTGGGAGGAGCTCCCAAGGAGCTCGTGGCCGCGGGAAAAAAAATCTATGAAGAAGGCGTTCCCAGCACCGAGGTTCCTCCATGCGCTACCTGTCACGGGCCGGACGCCAAAGGCGCCGACGCATTTCCGCGGCTGGCAGGACAGCTCCATGACTACGTCTACCGGAAATTGACAAACTGGGAAAAAGAACGAGGTCAAGACAAGGCCAAGCCGGACAACTCCGCCATCATGCAGCCGATCGCGCATAACCTGACCGAAACACAGACTAAGGCTGTCGCGGCGTATCTCAGCTATCTGGAGTGACGCCGTCTCCCGCCCGGACCACAACGCTGCGGACTCTTTGCAAACAAAAAAACTTGCGGCGCGGTTGCACCAGATCAAGGCGGCGCGGTGAGAAACGACTCACGATGACGTTATTGATTGGCTCTCACAGCAGGACGACGTGTCATGACAGGATTACGAGGAATTTCCCGACGGCATGTTTTGACCATCGCGGCCGGCACCGCCGCGGCATCGATAGCAGGCGCGACAGCGGTCATCGGCACATCCACGGCCGCGCAGGCGGCCAAGGTATCGCAAAAGCTCGTGAAGTATCAGGACACTCCAAAGGGCGAGCAACGCTGCGACAATTGCGATCTGTTTGAAGCCCCTTCGTCCTGCAAAAACGTGGACGGAACGGTTGCTGCGCAGGGCTGGTGCATCGTCTATAGGAAGAAGCAGGCATAAAGCGAGACGAAATTTTCAGTTGCGGCTCATCTTGCAAGCAAGCGATCGGACTTATGTCCGCCAAGCGCCCTTAACGCATTGAGTATCACCGCAACATCAATCGCCTCCTGCAAAAGGGCGCCCTGAACCGGCGTGAGATAGCCTAGAGCAGCAGCGCCCATCCCGAGCAGGGAAAGCCCGATTCCAACAGAGACGCTTTCAAGCGCAATAAGACGCGAGCGCCGAGCGATCTGAATGCCGGGCACGATACGATCAAGGTGATCGACCAGAAGGACCACGTCAGCAGCCTCAGCGGACGCGGCTGTGCCTCGCGCTCCCATCGCCACGCCAATATCCGCCGCAGCGAGAGCCGGCGCGTCATTGACGCCGTCTCCGACCATCATGACAGGACCATTCTTTCGTTCCGTAAGGACGACCAACACTTTTTGATCGGGTGTCAGCTCCGATCGCACGGTGTCAATCCCAAGGCCAGCCGCTACGGCTTCCGCCACCTCGCGGCGGTCTCCGGTGGCGAGAACGATACGCTGAATTCCCAAGTTTCTTAGATCCTGCAGGAGGGCCTTTGTGCCTGCACGCAGTTCATCGGCCAACACGATCTCGCCGATCATTTCTCCATCCATGCTAACAGCGACGATGACAGCGCCAGCAATTTTCAATTTCTGAATCGAATCTTTCGTTGCTGCAGCAAGTCTCGATTTGACAAACTTTAATCCACCCACAACCACGGAATGACCGTCGACAACACCTTCGATCCCCTCGCCAGCCGTTTCGATCACATTGGCTGGTATCGCAAGTTGTAATTTTCGATTGTGTGCTTCGGAAACCAACGTCTGCGCAATGATGTGCTTTGACGCCTGATCTAGCGAGGCGGCGATACGGAGCACATCACCGGCCATGGTATCGGCGGCGGCGTTGATCGACACCACTCTTGCTCTGCCGTCAGTGAGGGTTCCAGTCTTGTCGATGACGAGAGAATACACGCGCGCGAGCGATTCGATGGCCTTACCACCTTTAATCAGGATGCCGTATCTCGCCGCTCGTGAAAGGCCCGATACGATCGCGACCGGCACAGCCAGAATGAGGGGGCATGGCGTCGCAACCACCAGGACGGCGACAGCACGAACGGGATCGCCGGTCCAGTACCAAGCCAGACCGGAAATCAGAACGGTGACTGCGAGAAACAGCATCGCAAAGCGGTCGGCAAGCCTCGACATTGGTGCCTTTGAACGCTGCGCTTCTTCAACCAGACGTACAATGCCGGCATACGTACTCTCAGCGGCGTAATGTGACGCCACAAGATCGAAAGCTTCGCCAGCATTGGTCGATCCGCTCATCACTTTATCGCCGGCTCGCTGCTGAACTGGGATCGGCTCACCGGTCAATGCCGATTGATCCAGAATTGCAACGCCGCTGGCAACGGCACCATCGACCGGGACAACATCACCCTGTCTTATCAGCAGCCGATCACCCGGCACGATTGCTTCAAGACCAACCTCTTCAAGCTTGCCCTTGCGGTGCCTGACAGCCGTCCGAGGCACCCGGGCCAGGATCGCCGTCATCTCACGGCGCGCGTGACGTTCTGCAAAAGCTTCGAGATATTGGCCACCTGCGTACATCAATGCGACGACCACTGCGGCTAAGTTCTCGCCAACTCCCAATGCAGCCGTCATCGAAAGGGCAGCCACGATATCGAGTCCGACCTCGCGACGCTGCAGGCTTGAGACAATGTCATAAAGAAGAGTCAGCAGAACCGGGATGGTGAATGCGGTCCACACCCATCCCTGCCATGCCGGCTGCCCCAAAAATGGCAATGCAAGGCCGGATGCGAGACCAAAAGCC
>JAXDQI010000171.1:0-5336 GCA_034667965.1 Gammaproteobacteria bacterium | reverse complement strand
GCGCCTCGCGCTCCGCCGTCGTGGCGCGGCCGCGGTTGACTTGGGCCGTCATCAGTTTGTGCGAATGGGCCCTGCCCTTGTCGGCCGCCTCCTGGTCGCGGTCGATAAGGACGACATTAATGCCGGCCAGCGCTGTCACGTAGGCGATGCTGGCACCCATGAAACCGGCTCCGATAACGCCAATACGTTTGAAATTGTTCGGCGGAATGTTCTTCGGCCGCCGCGCCCCCTTGTTGAGTTCCCCCATGGAGACGAACAGCGAGCGGATCATGGCGGCAGCTTCCGGCGAGTGCAGGATTTTGGCAAACCATCGCGACTCGATGCGCAACGCAACATCGAACGGCACTTGCAGGCCTTCATAGACGACCTGCATGATCGCGCGCGCCGCCGGATAATTGTCGTAGGTCTCGCGACGGTAGATCGCATTCGCGGCTGGAAACGTCATCATGCCGGCTTTGGAATAGACGAGCCCGCCGGGCAGCTTGAAGCCGTCCTGGTCCCATGGTGCTTTCGCACTGCCACCGGCCTTGATCCAATCCTTGGCGGTTTTGATGAGCGCATCGGCCGGCACCACGACGTCGACCAGCTTCATGCCCTTGGCTTGCGAAAGCTTGATCTGTTCACCCTTGAGCAGGAACTGCAGGGCATCGCCCGGCGCCATCAGGCGCGCCACGCGCTGCGTGCCGCCGGCGCCCGGAAACAGCCCGACCTTGATCTCAGGGAGACCGACACGCGACTTAGTATTGTCGGACGCAATACGCTGGTGGCAGGCGAGACACAGTTCGAATCCGCCGCCGAGTGCCGTGCCATTGATGGCCGCGACCCAGGGCTTGCCGGATGTTTCGAGGCGCCGGTACAGGAGCGATAGTTTACGGCTCTCCTCGTAGAGGCGCTTGACCGCCGCGATCTCGCCTTCGGCCTTCGCCATCGCGGTGAAATCGCGGCTGAAGACTTCCAGCATGGTGAGATCGGCACCCGCGCAAAATGTTTCTTTCGTTGACGTGACGACAGCTCCCTTGATGGCAGCATCATTGGCGACCCGTTCGACAATGTCCGCCAACTCCATGATCGTCTTGATGTCGATGACATTCATCGAACGCCCGGGCGCGTCCCAGGTGACGAGCGCAATACCGTCTGCATCGGTCTCGAATTTGAAATTGCGATAATCCATTTAGGACTCCTGCGGATAGGGTTCGCCGGATTTGTGCAGGAAGCGCATGCCGTTCTGGTCGCGCTCGAACATCAAATCGGCATCCGGATAATGCCCGCGTTCGGTCGCGGCCCGCATGCCGATTTCAAGATAGACCGCATCGGCCTGCGATTGATTCAAGAGGTGGTGGCCGTTGGAAACACCAGCCTTGAAGCCGGCTGCATCGCCTGGCTTGAGGATCGTCACGCCACTATCCTCGATCAGCGCGATCTCGCCTACCAGCACATAGACGAATTCGTCTTCGTTCTCGTGCCAGTGCCGAAGCGCGGATGCCGCGCCCGGCTTGAGGCGCGTGAGATTGACGCCGAACTGCGTGAGCCCCGCGACATTTCCGAGCGCCGTCTTTTCGCGGCCGTCGCCCACGTGATTGTAAGGCTTCGGGTAGGCACCCTTGGTCCGGAGCACGGCCTTGGCGAAATCGATTTTGGGCATGGCTCAAACCCGCTCGATGATGGTTGCGGTTCCCATGCCGGCGCCGATGCACAGTGTCACCAGCGCGGTCTGGAGGTTGCGGCGTTCAAGCTCGTCAATCGCAATTCCAAGAAGCATCGCTCCCGTCGCGCCAAGCGGATGTCCCATCGCAATGGCGCCGCCGTTGACATTGACCTTTTCGGGATCGAGTTCGAATGCCTGCAGGTATCGCAACACGACCGCCGCAAACGCTTCATTTACTTCGAACAGATCGATATCCCGGAGCGTCATCCTGGCGCGGTGGAGTACTTTCTTGGTTACGTCAACCGGCCCGGTGAGCATGAGGGCCGGATCGGAGCCGATATTGGAAAAGGCCTTGATGCGGGCGCGGGGCTTCAGCTTCGCCGCCTGCCCGGCCTCGCGGCTGCCGACGAGCACGGCGGCGGCACCATCGACAATACCGGATGAATTGCCGGCGTGATGAACGTGCTGCACGTATTCGACTTCCGGATGGGCCTGCACCGCCACCGCATCGAAGCCACCGAGTTCGCCCATCTGCACGAACGACGGCTGCAATTGTGCGATCGACTGCATATTGGTCGCGGGCCGCATGTGTTCGTCCTTGGCGAGGATGGTGAGGCCGTTGACGTCCTTGACCTCGACGACGGAGCGCGTGAATCGACCATCGTCCCAGGCCTTGGCGGCGCGTTGCTGGCTCGCCACCGCATATTCGTCGCACTGGGCGCGCGAGAAGCCGTACTTGGTCGCGATCAGGTCGGCTGAAATCCCCTGCGGCATGAAGTACGATTTCAGCGCAATGGCGGGATCGACCGGCCAGGCGCCGCCCGAGGCGCCGATGCCGACCCGGCTCATGGATTCAACGCCGCCACCAATCGCCATGTCGTGCTGGCCGGACATGATCTGGGCAGCTGCAAAGTTCACGGCATCAAGCCCCGAGGCGCAAAAGCGGTTGATCTGCACGCCCGGAACTTTGGTACCATAACCCGCCGTGATCGCAGCCGCGCGCGCGATGTCGCCGCCGGCCTCGCCTACCGGATCGACGCATCCCAGCACCACGTCATCGATCAGCGTCGGATCAAGCTTGCTGCGCTCGCGCACGGCGGCCAGCGCCTGCGTGGCCAAATTGAGCGCGGTCACCTCATGCAGCGCGCCATCGGCTTTGCCGCGCCCACGGGGCGTGCGCACATGATCGTAGATGAAGGCGTCGGGCATGCTTAGTCTCCGGAACGGCGGGCGGCAAATGTTCCCGCAGGGGCGGCGGGCATAATGGCATAATTCGAACAACCGTTGCGTTTCGTTACCGCATCACACGGTTCCGATTCTCAAGGGTAACGGCCAGGCGCCGTTTGTTCACACCTGCCGTACCCCGAGGAAATAATTTCCCAATTCCCAACCGCAATAGGCTAATAATCCAGGCCCCGCCCAAGAACCGCAACAAACACCCGACTTTAACGCTCCGTCATGTCCTGGTCGATTTGGCCCACTCCCTCATGCGCGACCCGATGATGGGCTCGATCCGTCCGCTATTGCCTGGACTGTTGCTGTCGGCCGTGGTCGCGGCGGCTGCCGAATTGGTGGCCCCCTTTGTCGCCAAAGCCGCACCGATCCCTTCCATGGTGATCGCGCTCGTTATCGGCATCGCGCTCAATCGGGTTGCGCGACGGCCCGCATTCCAGCCCGGCATCAGTTTCTGCCTCAAGAAACTGCTGCGTTGGGCGGTCGCGCTGTTGGGCTTGCGCGTCGCGCTCGGTGAAATCGCGGCGCTCGGGTTTGCAACGGCGCTGCTGATCGTGGTCTCGATGGCGCTGACGATCGCAAGCGGTTTCCTGCTGGCGCGGCTGTTCGGGCAGAACGCCGGCTATGGGGCGCTCGCCGGCGCCGGCACCGCCATCTGCGGCGCGTCGGCGACACTTGCGACCTCCATCGTCGTGCCCGACTACAAAGGCAAGGAAGCCGACGTGGCTTTCGTGGTCGTTGCCGTCAATGCGCTTTCAACCGTTGCGATGGTGCTTTACCCGCTCATCTGCCTCTGGCTCGGCTTCGACCCGCAGCGCACCGGCATCATGCTCGGCGCCACCATCCACGACGTCGCGCAAGTGGTCGGCGCCGGCTATGCGGTGTCGGATGCCGCCGGCAACACCGCCGTCGTCGTGAAACTGTTCCGGGTGTTCCTCTTGTTTCCCGTCGTACTGCTGATCGGCTGGTCGTTCGTGCACCGCTCGTTGACAGGCGACGCCGCGCGGATTCCGTTTCCATCCTTTGCGCTGGTGTTCGTTATCTTATGCGTGCTCAACAGCGTGGCGTCGTCGCTGCCGGCGATCGAACCCTTGTTCTTGTTCGTCAAAACGCCTCTCGTCGAAGCCTCGCGGCTCGGCCTGTTGCTCGCCATCGCGGCGCTCGGCCTCGGCACATCATTGCCTGCAATAGCGGCACTCGGCTGGCGCCACATCGCGACCGTGATGGGAACGACGGTGGTGATATTGGGCGTGGTGACGGCGGGGCTGTGGGGTTTGGGGTGAGTGCCTGCTTCCGCCGCCACCGCGCCGCTCACCGTCCGTCCGCGTCACCCGCCACAGCGTCCCGAGGCCGTCTTCGGAGAACAGCAACGAACCATCCCGCCCCACCGCGACGCCCACCGGACGGCCCCACACTGAGGCGTCGTCGATCACAAACCCCGTCACGAAATCCTCGTATTCCCCCGTCGGCACGCCGTCGGTCACCATCGCGCGGATGATCTTGTAGCCGGTGCGGGTCGAACGGTTCCAGGAACCGTGCGCGGCCGAAAATGCGTTGCCGCGGAATTCAGGCCCGAACCGGTCGCCCGAATAGAATGTCATCCCGAGCGAAGCAGAGTGGGGCTGCAGCAGCACGTCAGGCACGATCACCTTGTCCTTGAGGTCAGGGCGGACGCCCTTATGGCGCGGGTCTTCGTGTGCGCCGGCGTAATACCAGGGCCAGCCATAGAAGCCGCCCTCGCGCACGCGCGTGAGATAGTCGGGCACAAGGTCGTCGCCGAGGCCGTCACGCTCGTTGGTCGAACACCACAGGTCGCCGCTCGAGGGATTGACCGCCATGCCGGAGCAATTGCGAATGCCGGCCGCGTAGACCTTCTCACCCCTGCCCTGCGGGTCGAACACCAGCACGCCGGCGCGGTCAGTCTCGAAGCCCCAGGCGGCGCCCGGCACGCGTTGTTGCTCCCAATCGCGCAGAGCCGCGTCGTCGAGCCGCCGCAGCCCCTCCCCGGCATTCGATTGCGAACCGACCGAGACGAACATTTTCCTGCCGTCGCTGGAAAAAGCGACGTCACGAGTCGAGTGGCCGCCCGCGGGGAGTTTCGGCACGATCACTTCGGAATTGCCGCGCGCTTTCAGGTCGCCTGCCCGATAGGGAAAACGCACGACGGAATCGGTATTGCCGACATACACCCATTGCGGATCATCAGCCGGGAAGAAGGCAATGCCGAACGGCTGCCGCAGCCCACTCGCAAATGTCTCGGTCGCACTTGCGCTGGCACCATCAGGGCCGGGCCGCAATACGCGGATGCGACCGGCGCCGGTCTCGGCCACGTAAATATCACCGTTGGGGGCAACGCGTATGTTGCGCGGTCCGTTCAAGCCGGCGGCGAATTGCCGAACCTCGAATCCGGCAGGAACTTTAAGCGCCGCGTCCGGCGGCCGGGGGACCACGCGCGCGC
>JAXDQI010000170.1:0-13706 GCA_034667965.1 Gammaproteobacteria bacterium | reverse complement strand
GCGGACCCAGCGAGAGCACCGACGATGCCGCGGCCGGAAGTGCGGGCGCGGCAGCGGCCGGCGCGGAAGCCGCCATCGCGGCCGTGCACGACGTCGCAGCGGCCACGCACACCGCTGCCGCGAGGCCCTTGCCGAGGCGTCGCGTCCAGCCAACGGTGGGCAGGCTTGAGCGCATCAGGGCAGCAAGACCGTCGCGCCGATGGTGCGGCGGCCGGCGAGCGCGCGGTGCGCATCGGCGGCGTCCCGCAACGCCATTTTCTGGCCCACGTGGGCCTTGATCTCGCCGGAGGCAAGCCGCGCGAACAGATCGTCCGCACGCGACTGCAGTTCGTCCTGCGTCTTGATGTAGTCGAACAGCATCGGCCGGGTCGCGAACAGCGAACCTCCCGTTGCCAGATCCAGCATCTTGAAATCGGCTATGGGACCGGAAGACTGGCCGAAGCACACGAACGTGCCGCGCAGCTTCAGGCACTTGAGCGATCCCCGCCACGTATCGTTGCCCACCGAGTCGTACACCACGTCGCATCGGCCGCCGTCGGTGATCTCGAGCACCCGCGCCGCAAAATCCTCGGACTTCTTGTCGATTACATGCGCGTAGCCGTTGGCTTTGGCGACCTCCGCTTTGTCGGCGGAGCCCACCGTACCGATGGCCGTGGCGCCGAGCAGTTTCAACCACTGGCCCAGCAACAGGCCCACGCCGCCGGCGGCCGCGTGCACCAGCACGACATGTCCCGGTTTGACGGTGAAGCAGGACGTCAGCAGAAATTGCGCGGTCAAGCCCTTGAGCATCACGGAGGCGGCCGTCTCGAAGGTAATCGATTCCGGCAACTTCACCAGCCGGTCGGCGGGCAATACACGGCGTGTGCGGTACGCGCCGAGCGGCATCGTATAGGCGACCCGGTCCCCGGGCGCAAGGCCCGTCACGCCCTGCCCCAAGTCTTCGACCACACCAGAGGCTTCCGCGCCGGGAATCAACGGCGTCGACGGCCAGGGATACAGGCCGCTGCGAAAGTAGGTGTCGATGAAATTGACGCCGACGGCATGCTGCACGATCCGCGCTTCGCCCGGCTTCGGCGCCGCAGTGTCGAATTCCGTCCACTCCATCGCCTCGGGGCCGCCCGCCGTGCGCACCACAATGCCCATGTCAACCATCTGTCACCTCAACCGATTTTTCAAAGACTGCACGAACCGCCGGATGCGTTCGCAGGCATCGCGCAATTGACCCTCGTCGGCGGCAAAGCATACCCGAACGAAACCTCGCGTCCCTTGGCCGAATGCACCGCCGTCGATCACCGACACCCCTTCGGAGCGGTAAAGCTGCGTCATGAACTCGTGACCCGTGAGCCCGGTGCCTTGCACATCGATCAACAGGAACATGCCCGCGTCCGGGGCGCAACAACGCAATTCCGGGATTCCGGCGAGGCCTGAAAGAATCGCATCGCGGCGATGGGCACAAAAATCGCGGATCCGGGATTCGGCCGCAGGTGCGACGCGCAGTGCCGTCAAGGCGGCCTCCTGAACGAACCCCGGTAGACCGTACAACATGCAGATCGCCAATGACTCCACGTGAGTGATCAGCGCGTGAGGTCCCACCATCCAGCCGGCACGCCAACCCGGCATGGAATGCGACTTCGACAGGCTGCTGATGGTCACCACTTGGTCGGGCAGGCTGGCTGCGAGGCTCGGCACACGGCCGCCGGGTGCAAGACCCGCATAGACTTCATCGACGACCACCCAGAGTCCGTGCCTGCGCGCCGCATCGCCGATCACGGCGAGATCCGATTCGCTCAAGATGACGCCGCTGGGGTTATTCGGAGTGGCAAAGAACAACGCGCGCGTATTTGGGGTGATGAGCGCTTCGAGAGAATGGGGATCGACGCGGAAGCCGGCGGCCGGCGATGCCGGCGCCCGCACCATACGGGCTCCCGAGACTTCGATGGCCGCCGGATACGTGGGATACAACGGCTCGAACGCGATCACTTCGTCGCCCGGGCCGGCCACACAGAGAGACGCCGCGAATAATGCATTTTGCGCGCCGGCGAGAAAAATCACGTTGCCGGCGTCGACCTCCTGACCGCTGCGGACACGATGCTGTTCGGCAATCGCCGTGCGCAGCGGCTCGCGCCCGGTGGCAGGCGTGTAGTGCGTATCGCCCGCGCGCATACATTCGATCGCGCGGTCCACGACGGCTGCCGGCGTGTCCAGATCCGGATCGCCGACGCTGAGGAGAATGACATTCTCGCCCCGCTCCCGCGCCCTGCTCGCCTGGTAATGAGTTTTCCACGCGTCGGCGCCCTCGCCCGAGATTCTGTCGACCAGCTTCGAAAATTTCATATCGAAAAAACCCTTGCTTCAAGATGAGCGGCGCTTTGCTTCTTGCAACACCGCCCCCGACCACCGATACTTTTGCACATGTCGCGGACCATCGGCTGTTATCTCGTCGAGTTGCTTGCGATCAACGATATCGACACCGTTTTCGGCATCCCCGGGGTGCACAACCTGGAATTGTATCGCGGGTTGGCGGCTTCCCGGCTCCGTCATGTGCTTGTGCGCCACGAGCAGGGAGCCGGTTTTGCCGCGGACGGCTATGCACGCTTAAGCGGGCGTCCGGCTGCCGCGTTCACCATCTCCGGTCCCGGCCTCACGAACATCCTGACCGCGGTCGCACAAGCGTACTCCGATTCGGTGCCTCTTCTGGTCGTGGCCAGCACGCCGGCGCGGGCATCGCTGGGCAAGCAGTGGGGTGTTCTGCACGAATTGCCCAACCAGTGGGCGCTGGCGGCCGGCGTGTTCGGCGTGGCTCGCGCCGCTGCGAGCGCCGAAGATGTGCGCGATCATCTTCGCGCGTGCTTGGCGTCGCTGCGCACCGGCCGGCCGCGGCCCGCCTATCTCGAAATTCCCCTCGACGTGCTGGCCGAACCCACCACGCTGCCGGCAACGCGCTTTGCCGAGGCGGCGCCCCTGCCCCAAGCTTCTGAAGAACAGGTCGAGGCTGCCGTTCGGCTGCTCGCCGTGGCGGCTCGGCCCATCATCATCGCCGGCGGCGGGGCGCGGCATGCCGGCGCGGAACTTCACCGCCTCGTTGACACCTTGGACTGTCCATTCGTCACGACCGCCGCGGGAAAGGGCATCCTCGCCGACAGCCATCCGGCGAATCTTGGTACGTCGCTTCCATACCGCGCCGTCCAGACGCTGATCGCCGAGGCCGACGTCGTGTTGGCGGTGGGCACGGAAATCGCCGAGACCGATCTTTTCTATCTGACTAAACTGCCCCTGGGCGGGCTGTTGATTCGCATCGATGTCGACCCGGCCAAGCTCGCGGATCACTACGGCGCCGACGTGCCCATTTTGGGCGACGCACGCGGCGCATTGCGGTCGATCGAGCAACGGCTCACGCCGCGAACCGGATGGAAAACCGAGATCGGCGGAGCGGCGAGTTATCGCTCGCAGATCGAGAACGGTTTCGATGCGAACGCCCGCGCGCAACTCGAGGCACTCCGCGCCATCCGCGCCGCATTGCCGCGGGATGGGGTGGTGTTCAGCGACATGACGCAGATCGCCTACCTCGGCAACTACGCCTTCGCGACCGACGGCCCCGGACAATGGTTTCACCCGTCGGGTTACGGCACCCTGGGATTTGCCATGCCGGCGGCGCTGGGCGCAAAGATCTCGTCCCCGGCCCGCGCGATTCTGGCGCTCGTCGGCGATTTCGGACTGCAATTCACGCTGAATGAACTCATGACCGCGGTCGAGGAGAACCTAAGCCTGCCCATCGTGGTGTGGAACAACTCAGCCCTGGGCCAGATCCGCGACGACATGCAGGCATCGGCAATTCCACTCACGGGTGTGATCGCACGCAATCCGGACTTCGTTGCCCTGGGTGCGGCTTACGGGGCGGCGGCCCTGCGCGTGACGGACGCGCATGCACTCACCGAAGCCATTCGTGCGGCATTCAACCGATCGGGCCCCACATTGATCGAAGTAGTCGCGGCCACGGGAAATACTCAGACAGACTCCTAGGGGTCCAACAAGGCGGCGACGGCGGGCGACGGATTGCCGCCGCAAATCAAGACGACGACCTTCTTGTCCGCATATCGTGCGCTCTCCTTGAAGCACGCCGCGAGCGCCACCCCGCTCGCGCCCTCAACCGCCCAACCTTGGCCGTGGCCCCAGCGCATTGCGTTCAGGATCTCCTGCTCGGTGACCAGCACTCCGCGATGCATCACCTCCCGGCACAGATCGAACGTAATGGACCCGTCCTCGACACCCCCGGCGGTACTCTCGCTCAAAGTCGTGGATTCCGGTGCATCGAAGATTCGGCCGGCCCTCAGGCACTCGTACAGGACCGGCGAATTCTCCGGCCAGCAGCCGATGATCTCGGCATGCGGCGCGGCGTGCCTCAGATAGCTCCCGATGCCGCTGATGAGGCCGCCGCCCCCGGTGGCAATGAATACGGCATCCAGATCCGGCGCCTGGCGCATCAACTCGACCGCGATGGTTCCCTGCCCGGCCACCACATAGGGATCGTTGTAGGGAGAAATGTAAGTGCGTCCCGATTCCCCCGCCGCCGCACGCGCCGCCACTTCCGCGGCAAGCGGATCGGCGCCCACGATCCGGACGCGTGCGCCGCATTGACGGATTTTGTCGCGTTTGGCGGAGGTCACCTGTGCGCTCAAGAATACTTCCGCATCGATGCCCAGCTCTTTCGCCGCCGCCGCCACTCCCAACCCATGATTGCCGGTGGACGACGTGATCACGCCGGCCGCCGCCTGCGCCTTGGTGAGACTCATCAGCTTGTTGGTCGCGCCGCGCAGCTTGAAGGAGCCGGTGATCTGCAACTGCTCGAGTTTCGCAAATGCCGTCGCCCGCTCTAAGGTACCGCTCGCCATGGGCACCAGGGGCGTTTCCGTGACTACCGAATACACCCGCGTCGCGGCTTCGTCGATCAACGGCAAGACGTCTCGGCTCAGCAATGCGATCTCCCACACAGGCATCTAGGGCAAAATTCCGGCACCTTGCTATTATTGCAGGGAAATCGGCGGGGCGCCCATGCGCCGGGCGCCGGTGCGCGGGGCACCCGTGCGTTCAACGCCCACAAGGTACAGCAATTACAAAAAGGGGATCGGCATGACGACTTTCTTGACCAGAATGGCAACCGACGCTGCCACGGTGCGCACGGCGGCCCGCTTATCCGTACTGGCCGCAGCGCTGATGGCTGCCCCCACTTTCGCCGCCGAGCAGATCAAGCTCGTGGAAAGACCGGTTGGCGAAACCACCATAGACCTTGCCGCCAAGGGCGATTCGGTGGGCGATATGCTGGTGTTCGCCAACACCGTGTTCGATGCCGCGAACAAGGTGCAGGTCGGCACCGATCAGGGCTATTGCGTCCGCACCGTCGTCGGCAAGAGCTGGGAATGCATCTGGACGCTCACCTTGAAGGCGGGGCAGATCACCATCGAAGGACCTTTCTCGGACGCGGGCGACTCGATTTTCGCCGTCACGGGGGGCACGGGAAAATACGCGGGCGCCAAGGGCAGCATGAAGCTGCATCCGCGCGACGCCACGCCCACGGGCTACGACTTCACTTACGACCTGCTGTAATGGCGTTCACGGCCGATCACAGCGAGCGTTGCCGCGGGGATTTCCCGGCGCTGCAGCGTCCTGGAGTGGATAAGGACCTCGTTTTCCTGGATGGCCCCGGCGGCGTTCAGGTGCCCGCCGCCGTGATTCAGGCCATGACGGATTTCTACCAGACCTGCAACGTGAACACCCACGGCAGCTTTGCGCCGTCCCGCGAAGTCGACCGGCGTATGCAGGTCGCGCGCGAGACTCTTGCCGCTTTCCTGGGTGCCGCCGGCCCGGAATGCATTTCCTTCGGTCAAAACATGACCACGCTCAACTATGCCCTGAGCGCCGCCATCGGGCGCACCTTGAAGGACGGAGACGAGGTCCTGATCACGCAGCTCGATCACGAGGCGAATCGCAGTCCATGGCTGCGGCTGCGGGAGCGCGGCGCCGTCATTCAAGAAGTGAAACTCAAGGCATCCGGTGAATTGGACCTGGCGGACATGGCAGCGAAGGTCACCAGCCGCACCAAGGTCTTCGCGATCGGCGCCTCGTCGAACGCGCTCGGAACGGTGAACGACCTTGCGCTCGCGCGCCGATTGACCCGCGCGGTGGACGCGCTGCTGGTGGTCGACGCGGTCCATTACGCGCCGCACTTCCCGATCGACGCAAGCGCCCTGGACCCCGATTTTCTGCTGTGCTCGGGCTATAAATTCTACGGTCCGCACGTAGGGGTGCTGTACTCGAAGCCCGGCGCTCTCGATCGTCTGCCGACGGACCGCCTGAGCGTTCAAGATCCGGCGGCGCCGTATCGCATAGAAACCGGCACCCTCAATCACGCAGCCATCGATGGAATGCGTGCGGCCGTCGATTATCTGGCGAGTTGGGGTACCGGCGGCTCGCTGCGCGAGCGCCTCGTCGATGCGATGAGCGGCATCTCCGCGTATGAGCATCGCCTGGCCCAGTCGTATCACGAACAGGTGCGGTGTCTACCGGGCGTTCGAGTTTGGGGACCGGACTTCGCGACCAGGGCGCGCGCACCCACCGTCTCGATCACGTTGGACGGGCACACGGCGGGCGAAGCGGCAACCGCGCTGGGCGCACGGGGCGTGTGCGTTTGGGATGGGAATTTCTACGCAGCGCGCGCGGTCGAGGTGCTGGGACTCGCCGACCGCGGCGGGCTGCTGCGCAGCGGCGTTTCCATGTACACCACGCAACGCGATATCGGTCGACTGTTGGAGGGGCTGGAGAGCCTTTCCTAGGCCACGCAGCTTTTTTCATAGGATCAGGCGGCGGCATCCGCCAGATGTCGCGCCAGCTGGTCGGCGTGGTTGCGCAATTCGGTCACCGCGGTCGCCTCCCAATGATCCGCGCGCAACATGGGACCGAGATAGAAGAGCTGATCGCCGGCGGAACCGTCAGCGCCCACGCAGGCTCCTCGCGCGTCGGTGCGCAGACCGAGATCGAGCGGGTCCTCAGATACCCAGCCGGCCGTTCGCAATGCTTGCAGCAGCGGATTGCGCGACCTCTTCAGGGCATAGTCAGGTCCGGTGGCATTGACGACGGCATCGACCACGAAGCTCTCCGTGCGATCGGCCCCGCGCCGGCACCACGTGACGCGCAGCCGATCACCGCGGGGCTCCAACCGGTGAATGCGGCCGGCGTTTATTTCGAGCATGCCATTGCGGCGCAGAGCCTCCATGTGCGCTGCCATCTGCGGCGGCAGCCGATGCCGGTGGATGTCCCAGTAGCTTTGTAGATGGCGCACGAATCGCCTCCGTTCGGCTTCCGGCAATCGCCGCCAAAGAGTCGGCGCCACGTTGCGTATGAAGGTGACCACTTCGCGCCAGTCGCCGCCGAGTCGCTCGACCTCCCGCGCCAGGTTACGGCCGGCCGCCAGAATCTCGCGAATCGATGCGGCGTCTGCGAAGAATTCCGCGCCGCCCCGCACGGCGGCCGCGTGAAAGGTCGACTGCGGCAGCGGAATGAGACCGCGGCGCGATATGGTGAGGAGCCGCGGCGCCCGGCCGGCGTCGCGCGTCAGGGAAAAGGTGACATCCGCCATGGTGAGGCCGTTACCGACGATCAGCACGGAGTGTTCCGAGTTCAGCTGCGCCGGAAGGGTCCAGGGATCCTCAAGATACGCGGGGTGATTCCGTACTTCCTCGGCCCAACGGAACGCCGGTGGCGGCGGATTACCCAACGCCAGTATCACCCGGCTTGCGTGCAAGGGATCGCGCCCGGCGAAGTCGAGACGGAGCAGCCCGCCATCCCGCCGTGACAGATTCGTGACTTCGCCGAAGATACGCGTCAGTTTCACCTCCGAGTCGCGCTGTGCCCGGACCAGCACGTCCTGCAGATAGTCCCCGTACAATTGCCGCGGCAGGAAATCCTCGGCATCCGCATCGGGGACCGCCCGCTGCGCAAATCGGAGAAACTGCAGCGGCTCATTCGCATCCACCGACAGTCGGCCCGCCGGCACATTGAGCAGGAAGGGGCATTCGCGGACCGCGTAAGCCAAACCGCGGCCCATGGCGGGCCCGCGCTCGATGAGCACGACCTCCGCGAAGTCCGCGGGCGGGCGGCGCAGCAAGGCAGCGGCGAGCACGGTTCCGCAGAAGCCGGCGCCGACGATGGCGATGCGATTGGGCATAACCTATATTGCAGAATCCATTTTGAAATAGCGCATCAACCTTGGACTTCGCGCCGGCGACGAAGGGAATTTTCAGGCGCTGGTCGAGTCAATACAATTGAAACAGAACCGCCGGGGCGCGCGACCCGTGCCCGTTGAACTTCGCCGAGTTGCCCATATCTAATTGTTTGTCGGTCAATTTGACCATTTGGGGGCCTGATATGCGAAATTTGCTGGCTGGAACTTTTGCCGCGACGGCGCTGACACTAGCCATGTCGTTCAGCGCGCCAGTACTGGCCGACGCCGCCGCAGACCCTACTGTTCACCAGATCTATGAAGCTGCGGAAGCGGGCCATTTCGATCAGGCTCAGCAGATGATGGATCAGGTTCTCCGCGAGCATCCGAAGAGCGCGAAGGCTCACTACGTCCAAGCGGAGTTGTATGCGAAGGAAGGCAAGACGGCGCTCGCACGCTCGGAGCTCGCCGAGGCTGAGGGAATCGATCCCGGCCTGCCGCACGAGAACCCGCGCTCAGTCCAAGCCCTGAAATCGCAACTCGGCGTGAGCTCGCGGACCACGCAAAGCCCGCGAGTCATCGGCATGACGTCCGCGCCCGCATCGCCGCACTTTCCCTGGGGTACCGCCTTGATCTTCGTGGCGGTGGTCGGCGTTCTGTGGATGCTGTTTCGCCGCCGCCGCAATAGCTATTCGCAGTATCCGGCGGGCACACCCGGCGGTCCGGGTTACGGTGGCCAGGGCTACGGCGGCCCGGGCGGCTATGGTCCCGGCGGCCCGGTGGGCGGCGGTGGTATGGGTTCCGGAATCGCGGGCGGACTCGCCTCCGGCCTCGCGGTCGGTGCGGGTGTGGTGGCCGGCGAGGAACTCGCGCATCACTTCCTGGATGGAGGCAGCCGCGACGGAGGTGGCGTGATACCCCCTGCGAATGCCGACGAATGGCAGTCCAGCAACAGCGACATGGGCGGTTCGGATTTCGGCGTCAATGACTCCGGCTCCTGGGACGACTCCAGTGGTGGTGGTGGCGGCGGCGGTGGCGACGACTGGTCGTAAGCCTTACCCCGCGCGATGCAGCGCCGCGGCCACCGCGTCGTGCAGACCCTGCATGCCGAACGAAACGTCCTGAATAACCCCGTCGACGAAAAACGCCGGCGTGGCGCGAATGTGGCTACGGCGTCCGCCGGCGATGTGTTCGCGAACCTTCTGCAGATAGATGTGATCGTCCATCTCGGCGGTATAGCGCACCAAGTCGATGCCGGCCTGACCGGCGTACCGATATAAGTCCTTGTCCTTGAGGTGCGCCTGATTCTGAAACAAGAGATCATGCATCTGCCAGAATTTCCCCTGCGCTCCGGCCGCCTCCGCAGCCTCCGCGGCCAGCAATGCGTGGGGATGCGCTTCCTCCAGGGGAAAGTGCCGAAATACGAAGCGGATCTTGCCGGGATATTTCTCGAGGAGCAGTTTCGGCGTCGCCACCGCCGTCTTGCAGAGCGGACACTCGAAATCGCCATACTCGACCACCGTCACCCGGGCATGATCCGCCCCTAATGCGTGATCGGTGGACTCGGGCGGCACGGCCAACGTCACGGGATGAGATGCTTGACTCATGGAAACGGCTCCTCGTTCTATGCGCCCGTTGCGGGCACTTCGATAGGTCTCAAATTCAAGCGGACGACCGATGATCGGCGCAAAACCTTGACCTCGCAACGGCGGCCGATCCAGTTCGCGTCGAGGAGACGTTGCAAGCCGTCGATTCCGTCTATGGGAGTATCGTCGATCGCGATCATGCGGTCGCCGACCTCGACGCCGGCGCGGGCCGCGGGACTCATCGGCACGATCTCGAGAACGTGCACGGCGCTGCTATTGGTCAATCCGAAATGCCGCACGACCCGGGTCGCGATCGGAACTGTGGCTCCCGATACGCCGATATAAGCGCGCCTGACGCGGCCGTGCGCGAATAGCTGTCCGATGACCCACTTCGCCGTGTTGATTCCGGTTGCAAAGCAAATCGCCTGCGCTTGGGGAATCATCGCCGTATTCACCCCGATCACCCGCCCCTTCGAATCGACCAAAGGGCCGCCCGAGTTTCCTGGATTCAGCGCCGCATCGGTTTGAATGACATCATGCATCAATCTGCCCGAGGTTGCCCGCAACGTGCGGCCGAGCGCCGAAATGACACCCGTCGTGACCGTCTTCGAATATCCCAGCGGGTTGCCGATGGCGATCGCAACCTGGCCTACGCGAACGCGCGACGAATCGCCGAACTCCGCATACGGCAGCGCGGAGGGCGATCCTATTCGGAGCACCGCAAGATCGGAATCCGGGTCATTGCCCACCACGTCCGCGCTGAAGCGGGTGTCGTCGTTCAAACGCGCCGTGATGCGGTCGGCGCCGTGCACCACGTGACTATTGGTCAACAGGTACCCATCGGGTGTGAACAAGAAACCCGAACCGCTGCCCTGCGAAGGTCGCCGTCCCGAAGATCGCGCGGCGCCGTGCTGCACCTCGATGAAAGCCACCGCCGGCGCAACCCGCTCCAGTGCTCCGATCACCGCGCCCGAGTAGGCGTCGAGCAGCGCGGAATCGCCGTCCGGTGATGGATCTTGAACGCTCTCCACTGAAGCCCAGCGTGGCGTGAGCATCTTCAGCTCAAGATGATTTTAGGCGCGGCGGCCAGACCGTCGACGATGAGCTTGTTCACGCGCCGGACGAAGATCGCCGGATCATCGAGTTCGCCGCCCTCGGCCAACATCGCCTGATCGTACAACACGTGCGCGAGCTCGGAGAACGCAGCGTCGTCGGCGGTGTCCTTCAGCCGTTCAACCAAGCCATGTTTCGGATTCAACTCGAGAATCGGCAGGGTGGCGAACGGATTGTTCTGACCCGCCTGCTTCAGAATCCGGCCCATCCGCAAACTCACCCCGAACTCTCCGGCAACCAAAACCGCCGGAGAATCCGTCAGGCGACCGGTCACGCGCGCGCTCGCGATCTTGCCGAGCAAGGTCTTGCCCAGGCGCTCAACCGTATCCTTGTAATTGGACTCCGCGGCCGCCTTGTCGGGAGTCTCGATGGCGGATGCCACGTCGGCGGCGGCGCTGGCAACGTTCGTCAGCGTTTTCCCCTCGAACTCGTGCAGATGGCTTACCACCCACTCATCGATGCGGTCGGTGAGCAACAGCACTTCGAATCCCGAGGCGCGAAAGCCCTCCAGATGCGGGCTGTTGCGGGCAGCGCCGAGCGAGTCGGCGGTCAAATAATAGACAGCCTTCTGGTCCGTCTTCATCCGCGAAACGTACGCGTCGAGGGTGACGTCAGACGTCTGCACGCCGCCCGCCTCGCCGCTCGACGCGGTGGAATTGAAGCGCAGCAGCTTCGCGATCCGAATCTTCTGACCCGCATCGTCGATCACGCCTTCCTTGAGCACGACGCCGAAGGTTTTCCAGAACTCCGCATACTCCTGCGGTTTGTCCGCGGCGAGTTCCTCGAATAAGTCCAATGACCGCTTGACCAGCGCGGATTTGATCTTCTCGACGGTGCGGTTGTTCTGCAACAATTCACGCGAGACGTTGAGGGGCAGATCGGCGCTGTCGACGAGTCCCCGCATGAAGCGCAGCCAGGGCGGCAGCAGTTCGGCCGCCTTGTCCATGATGAAGACCCGCTTGACGTAGAGCTGCACTCCGCCGCGCGGATCCCGCTCGAACAAGTCGAACGGCGCGCGTTTGGGCAGGTACAACAGCGACGTGTACTCGATATTGCCCTCGACCTTGTTGTGGGCCCAAGCGCGCGCATCCTCGGAGTCGTGCGACAAATGTTTATAGAAGGCCTGATAGTCCTCGTCCTTCAATTCGGATTTGGCCCGCGTCCAGAACGCCTTTGCCTGATTGATGGTGTCTTCCGTGTCGCCCGTCTTCAGCACGATGGGAATGCTCAAGTGATCCGAATACTTGCGCACCAACGCCCGTAGCCGGGACGGATCCAGAAACTCCTTGTCGTCGTCGCGCAGGTGCATGACGACTTCGGTGCCGCGGTCCGCCTTGTCCGCCGTCTGGATTTCGTACGAGCCCTCGCCATCCGAATCCCAGCGTACCGCGGGAGAATCGCCGCGCTTTGTGATCACGGTAACCCGGTCGGCGACGATGAACGACGAATAGAAGCCGACTCCGAACTGACCGATGAGCTGCGCGTCCTTGGCGCTGTCTCCGCTCAACCCCTCGAGGAATTTCTTGGTACCGGAACGCGCGATCGTACCCAGGTTGTCGATGACTTCATCGTGGTTCATGCCGATACCATTGTCCCTGACCGTCAGCGTGCCGGCCGAGGCATCCGGAATCAAGGTCACGGACATTTCGTCCGCCCCCATCAAGCCGGGATTTGCAATCGCCTCGAAGCGAAGTTTTTCGCAGGCATCCGAGGCATTCGAAATCAATTCCCGGAGGAAAATCTCCTTGTGCGAGTACAGCGAATGGATGACCAATCGCAGCACTTGTTTGGTCTCGGCTTGGAACTCTTTGATCTGCGGCTGTGTTTCGGTCGTCATGGCCTTACAATCGTTATGGTTGGATCAATGGTGCGGGCGTTACCCCCTTCGCAACGTGGGGTCACGGTTCGATACTTCAAGCGCCCCTTTGGCCTGTACTTGCGCGGGAATCACGATTCACGATGGCAAAGAGCAGCACAGCCTTGACCGTCTGGGCGGCCTTGGCCGGCAATTTGATGGTCGCCTTGGCGAAGTTCACGGCTGCGGCCATGACCGGCTCGGCGGCCATGACGAGCGAGGCCGTACATTCGCTGGTCGACACCCTCAACGAAGTCCTACTGCTCTACGGCATCTCGCGCTCCAAGCGGCCGGCGGACCGCACCCACCCGCTGGGCTATGGCCGGGAGCTCTATTTCTGGAGCTTCGTGGTGGCCCTGCTGATCTTCGCCTTCGGTGCGGGGGTCGCGGGCTACGAGGGTTTCAATCACGTCGTCGTGCCACAACCCATTGAAAGGCCGGGGGTCATATTTGCCGTTCTGGCCCTCTCACTGGCATTCGAAGGGACATCGTGGTGGATCAGCATGCGTGCTTTCGGCGCCGCCAAGCGAAATCTGGGATGGTGGGAGGCGTTCCGTAGATCGAAGGATCCGCCGGCGTTCATCGTGGTCTTCGAGGACTCCGCGGCGCTGCTTGGTATCGTGGTCGCGGCGGCAGGCACGACCGCCGCGCTCCTCACGGGGGATGCGCGTTGGGACGGTGTGGCCTCCTTGGTCATCGCCGCGATCCTGGCCGGGGTGGCGGCACTGCTGGCACAGGAGTCGAAGGAACTGCTGATCGGTGAACGCGCCGATCCGGCGTTGAGCGATGCCATCCTGCGCACTGCGTCCGGCATCGCCGGGGTCTGCAGTGCCAATAGCATCGTCACCATCCAGATCGCGCCGCACAGTGTGGTTGCCACGTTGAGCCTGGATTTCTTCGATACCCTGCGCGCGCCCGAGATCGAACAGGCGGTGGTCGA
>JAXDQI010000169.1:0-12578 GCA_034667965.1 Gammaproteobacteria bacterium | reverse complement strand
GATTTTTTCTGTTCCCGTGACGGGATCTCAATCGATAGATCGTATAGTTTCTGACCATCGACGAGTGCGACTCGCAGTTCTTCTTCTTGAACTGCGTTGACGAGCATTCTTTTCATTTGCCCCAACTAAGGTGGTAGGGGCCGAGGAGGAGAGCTTGAGAATAGAAGCCGGAGCCGCGACGTCGGGCGCGACAAGAATTAGGGCCGCACCGAACGCGAACCACGCGATCGGTGTCAACTCAACCCAATTCTGCCAAAACCCAATTCCGAAATGAACCATACCGCAAACCCGGGGCCTTGTTCTCGGTTAACCGCTTGTAAGACGCCGGAGCTCTGCTGGGCTCGCTAACATCTATCTCATCGGCCGAGCGATGGTCTGGAAATCCAGAACCAACTAATATGCGGCTCCCCAACGGATGGGAAGCCACCGAAACCGGTGTCGACTGGTCTACTTGCGTAGGTCCAAGAATTTAGGCGGTCCCCCCAAAATGGTTCAACGCCTGACACGGTTTTGAGACATTATCACGGCAGGCCGCCAGGGTCAATGTAATCAATACCTTAGAAGATTGCTCAACGAAGATGTTTAATTATGAATAGTCCCTTAGCCGAACCCGTCCGCCTGCACGGTCCGAAAAGTGCGGTGGAGATGCGCACCATCACCGCCGACGAAGCGGGTCAACGAATCGACAACTTTCTCATGCGCCACTTCAAATCCGTGCCGCGGAGCCGTGTTTATCGGCTGTTGCGCAAGGGCGAGGTGCGTGTGAATCGTAAGCGTGTCGACGCGGAATATAAGATTGCGGAGGGCGATGAGGTGCGGCTTCCGCCGGTGCGCATCGATGTCGGCGACGATGCGGGGCGTACCGGTCCGGGTCGACCCTCCACGAGTCTGCTGGAACTGATCGAAGGGGCGGTCATATTTCAGGACAAGCACGTGATGGTGCTCGACAAGCCGGCGGGAGTGGCGGTGCATGGCGGCAGCGGCATGAGCTTCGGCGTCATCGAAGCCCTGAGAGCTTCGCGTCCGCGGGAGAATTTGGAACTGGTGCATCGCCTGGACAGGGATACGAGCGGCTGTCTCCTGATCGCCCGCGACCGGCCCACACTGACCTCCTTGCACGCACTGATCCGCAACGGCGGCATGCACAAAACCTACCTCGCGCTGGTGGCGGGGAGCTGGCAGTTGGGGACCAAGCGCATCGATGCTCCCCTGGCCACGGACAATCGCCAACATGGAGAGCGGCACGTGCGTGTGGCCGCGGCCGGCAAGGATTCGGTGAGCGTATTCAAGCCGGTGCAATTCTTCGGCGCGCTGGGCACGTTGATGGAAGTGGATATTCCGACCGGCCGTACTCACCAAATCCGTGTCCACGCGGGGTTCGCCGGGCATCCGCTGTTGGGTGACGATAAGTACGGCGACCGCGAGCGGAATGCCGAGCTGAAGCGCCATGGTTTGAAACGCACGTTCCTGCACGCCCAATCCGTGGCCTTCGAGTGGCCCGGATCCGGGATGCCGTTCCACGTCAGTGCGCCGCTGCCGGCTGAGTTGTCCGCCGTGCTCGACGCGATCACGCCGATGAAACGCACCGGGAAGGGTAAGGCGCCGCGCAAGCCCTCACGGTAGGCGGGGGCGGGGGGAGCCGATGCGCGTTGCTCCTACCCCGGGACGCCGCTCCGGTGGCGTCAGGGGAGCTCGAAGCCCAGCCTCCTCAGCACCCCGGCGAGGCGCGCCAGGGGCAGCCCGATGAGTGCCGTCGGATCGGAATTATTGATCGATTCGCACAGGGAGATCCCGAGACCCTCGCTCTTGAATCCACCCGCGCAATCGAGAGGGGATTCGCGAGCGACATAGCGCTCTATGGCGGCACGGTCGAGGTGCCGGAAGGCCACGCGGGTAGTGTCGATGAATTCGGCCAAGAATGAGTCTGCCTGCCGGACCACGGCCACGGCGGTGACGAATGAAAGAGTCCGGCCGGAGCACCGCAGGAGCTGATCGATGCAACTCGCGACCGAGCCAGGCTTGCCCAGAACGGCCTCCTGCCGTGCCCCTTCGTCAAGCGCCGCGACCTGGTCGGAACCGATGACGCAGGCATCCGGACGGCCGAGGGCAACAGCATTGGCCTTGGCGCGCGCCAGGCGGGCCACCAGAGTGGGCGCCGTTTCGCCGAAGTGGGGCGATTCATCGACACCGGGAGCCTGGCATTCAAAGGGTATTTGCAGGCGCGCCAACAGCTCCCGCCGGTAGACCGAAGTGGAGGCGAGGATCAGGGAAGGCGGAGACTTCAAAAACAACGACTTGCAACCGATTGTTTTTTGACAGGTGTGGGCACGAGCCCTATTATACGCGGCCCATGGCAGCCGGCTCGCCCGACCTCGTTGACTGCGCGCGCCTTGCCGAGGAGGCGGTGGCGCTGCGACGGGTTTATGCGCTGGGCGAACTACCCCGCCTGAAGGGCTTGCTGGCGGAGCCTCGAGGCTCTCTGAGTGCGACTTTTGCATTTGCGAAATCGGCATCGGGACGGCCGGGAGTTGCTGTGTCGATCGAGGCATCTCCGCAACTCGTGTGCCAGCGCTGCATGCAAGGGTTCGACTTGAGGCTGGCCGGCGCCAGCGAGATTGAGTTCGGGACCTCCGAGGATCCGGAGGCTGCGGAGTCGGAGCGAGAGTTTTTTAGGATGGACAACGGCCGGGTGTCGCTGCGCGAGCTGGCCGAGGAAGAATTATTGTTGGCCTTACCGATAGCTCCGGCGTGCGATTCACCGCAGAGTTGCGGCAAGGCACCGAGCTACGCGACCGGCGACGAGACGACTGGTGCGACCGGCGACATGCGCCGGCCGTTCAGCGCTTTGCAGGATTTATTGAAGAAAACTTGATAGGACATAGCACCCATGGCAGTTCAGAAAAGCAGAAAGACCCCGTCCAAGCGCGGCATGCATCGCTCTCATTCCGCACTCGCGGCTCCCGCGGTGTCCATCGACTCGAAGAGCGGCGAGACTCATTCACGCCATCGGATTTCCCGTGATGGTTTCTATCGCGGCCGCAAAGTGCTGCAGACCAAGGCGGACATTGCAGCAAGCGAAAGCGACGAATAGGACTGGGAGCCAGACAGGCTCCTAGATTCCGCGCGGCGTTGCTCGCCGCCCGGCCCGTTCCACACGTGCACCGTGGCTGAGCTGCTCCATATCGCTATCGACGCCATGAGCGGCGATCGAGGCCCGTCGACCTGCGTTCCCGCTGCGCTGGCGGCGGCGCGGGAATTCCCGGGTGTGCGCTTCACATTGATCGGCCGGCAGGCCGACATGGAACGCGAGATGTCGAACGGCCGCACGCCTTCGAACCTTGCGTGCGTCTTCACGGCTCAAGTCGTTGAAATGACCGATCACCCCCGCGAAGCCCTGCGGCGCAAGAAGGATTCCTCAATGCGCCGTGCCCTCGATCTGGTCAAGGCCCGTGACGCCAACGCCTGCGTCAGCGCCGGCAACACCGGCGCGCTGATGGCGATGGCGCATTTCGTGCTCAAGATGTTGCCTGGCGTGGAACGCCCGGCGATCGGGTCGTTGATCCCGTCGCGCGGCGGGCATACGTACATGCTCGACTTGGGGGCCAATGCGTCGGCGACGCCCGAACAGCTGCTGCAGTTCGGCATCATGGGATCGATCCTGGCCGCTGATTTGGCCGGCGCCCATGACAAACCGCGCGTGGGACTGCTCAACATCGGTGAAGAAGAAATCAAGGGACACGAGATCGTGCAGGCCGCGCACACCCTGTTGTCGGCAAGCGAACTCAACTACGTGGGGTTCGTCGAAGGACATGATATTTTCTCGGACAAAGTGGACGTGGTCGTGACCGACGGCTTCACCGGCAATGTTGCCCTCAAGACGATGGAAGGCGCAGCCAAGCTGATCTCCGACACGTTGCGCGCGGAGTTCACGCTCAACTTCGCACGCAAATTGCGCGCGCTGGCCGCAAAGCCCGCGCTCGACGCTTTGCGCACGCGCCTGGACCCACGACGCTACAATGGCGCGACGATGGTCGGTTTGAACGGAATCGTCATCAAGAGTCATGGCGGCGCCGATCTTTTCGGATTTCAGCGCGCCATCGAGGTTGCGATCCAGGAAGCGCGAAACGGCGTACCGGCAAGAATCATCGAACGGCTGGGCGCCCCGCACGGGGCATGAAGGATCTCCATGTATTCACGCATCGCGGGCACCGGCAGTTATCTGCCCGAGAAGATAGTGACCAACGCCGATCTGGAAAGGCTGGTCGACACGAGCGACGAATGGATCCGCAGCCGCACCGGGATCAGGCAACGGCATATGGCGGCGGAAGGGGAGACCACGACGGATCTTGCGGAGCATGCGGCGCGCCGGGCGATCGAGGCGGCGGGGGTCACCGCGGCGGATATCGACTTGATTTGCGTGGGCACGACGACACCGGATTTGGTGTTTCCGAACGTGGGAACGCTGCTGCAGGACCGGTTGGGTATTCACGGGTGCCCGGCCTTCAGCCTCGAGGCGGCATGCACGGGTTTCGTCTATGCACTCGGAGTCGCGGATAAGTTCGTTCGCTTGGGCGAGTCCAAGTGCGCCCTGGTGGTCGGAGCGGAGACGCTCACGCGAATCGTCGATTGGAGCGACCGAGGAACCTGCGTAATCTTCGGCGACGGCGCCGGCGCGGTGGTTCTGCAGCCATCGAACGAGCCGGGCATCATCAGCACGCGACTGCATTCCGACGGCAGGTACAAGGATCTGCTGCTTTACCCGGACGGGGTTTCAAAGGGCTTCAAGCTGGTGCGTGAGGGCAAGGCGGGCGTGCAGATGAAGGGTAACGAGGTGTACAAGGTGGCGGTCAACACCTTGGGGCAGCTCGTCACGGAAACCCTGGCCGTCAACGGAATGACCAAGGATCAGCTCGACTGGCTGATTCCTCATCAGGCGAATATCCGTATCATCGAGGCCATCGCGAAACGGCTGGATCTGCCCATGGAGCGGGTCATCGTGACCATCGATACCCAAGGCAATACCTCGGCGGCGTCGGTGCCGCTGGCGCTCGATACCGGCATTCGCGACGGACGGGTGAAGCGCGGCCAGTTGCTGCTTCTCGAAGCCTTCGGCGGCGGCTTCACGTGGGGCTCGGCGCTCGTTCGATATTGATCTGCGCGGCCGTACGGGCCGCGGAATCGGCTCCGCAATGCAAAACGCCGCGGTGTTACCCGCGGCGTTTCACATTCACATCAAATGCTCGAAATTTACTTCGACACCGACTTCTTGAACATGCGATCGATTTTCTCATTGATCGCTTCGATGGCAGTCGAATTCGACTGAGCGGTCGACAACGCCTGATTCGCCGTGCTCTGCGCGCCGGAGGCGGCCGAAGAAGCACTGGCAGCGGCACTATTGGCAGCAGCCGCATCGCTGGAGGCCTTCGCTGTGTCGCTCTGCAACTTGGTTACCTGGGACTTCAGATCATCGATCTGAGCTTGGATCGGCTTCAAGTCGGTGCAACCTGCAAAAGCTAGTACGCAGGCGGCGGCGACGGTGGCCTTGAGTGTCGTAGTAAATGTCATATCAATATTCCCCTAGGGTTAATTCATTGGTTTCGGAAAGCCCGAAGTGTTGTAGCAGGCAGGTCCTTTCTCATCGGGCTCACATGCGTCGCAACACAGTCGCACATAAAGCCAAATTTGCGGCGCGAATGCAACTGAAATGCGCTATTTGTCGGAAAGCAGCGACTATTTTGCCAAATTTTGTTGCATGGATATTAAATCCCCTTAAGGAATGCAGCCGAAAGTGTAAGTTTTACAGGGTGCAATGGGCGCGCGTAGCTGACGCGCATCGACGCAATTTCGTCATGCCTTTTCGGCGTCGAGCAACTCCATGACGGCCCGATGACCTTGATCGATCGCTGCATCGGTGTATGCCGCGTACGTCCAAGCTGGTCGCGAATATTGCGTTCTAATGTGTCGAACGACGTGGCGAGCAATTCCGCGCGTCCCGCGCGATTTTGGTCGTGCTCCGGCAGGCCCGGCCGGCGCGGCGTGCGTACCATATGCACCAAAATAGGTGCAACTTCAACTTGTCGAATGCCGGCCAATTACGCAGTGCAACACTGGTGAATACGAGCGAAGTCTTCACCGACTTGCGCAACGCGTCCTTTTGAACGGGCGGCAGTTCGGGGCAAAGATACGGGATCAACATGTTGTAGCACGCCAATACGGCGCCGCGGGCTCGAGCAGTGTAGGGATGGCCCTCGCGCAGTAGTTCACCCGTGCGGTGACGACGTCTTCGACGCTGTTGCCTGGAACGGCTCGAGGATCGAGATTGCGCACCAGCTTCATAGCTCATGCGCGACAGGCGCTGCCTCTTTTCGTCGGAAGATACGCCGGGCATGTAGTCGATCGTCGCCGTTTCGATTTGGACGATCTCCAGCGTGCCGCCGTTCATGAGATGCAGATGACCATCAAGGTTGAATTCGTTGCGCTTGGCATGGCCGCCGAAATCAGGATCAATACGCGGCTCTTGCGTGGGCACACTTGCCAGCGCCTGGATACTGTATATAATGACAGTCACTGGTTACATATACAGGTGACGCATGACCGACCTCACGCCTCGTCAAACTCAGATCCTAAGGCTCATCCAAGACGCTATTGCCGAAAACGGTATGCCGCCTACCCGGGCGGAAATCTCACGGACCCTCGGGTTCAAATCTCCCAATGCCGCTGAGGAACATTTGCGTGCCTTACAGCGCAAGGGTGTCATCGATTTGATCCCCGGAACATCGCGCGGCATTCAACTCAAGGATATTTTGCGAGAACAACTGGGGCTGCCGCTCATTGGTCGAGTCGCTGCCGGTCGCCCGATATTGGCCGAGGAACACATCGAAACGCGTTATCAAATCGATCCTCAGCTATTTCAACCGAAACCCCACTACCTGCTGAAAGTGCAGGGCATGAGTATGAAAAATGCCGGCATCCTGCATGGCGACCTGGTTGCCGTGCACCGCACCCCCGAAGTTCGTAATCGCCAGATCGTGGTGGCGCGTCTGGAGAACGAAGTTACCGTCAAACGCTATCGGCAGGAAGGCACGATCGTGTGGCTGTTGCCCGAGAACACCGATTTCGAACCCATTCGGGTCGATCTCAAGGAACAACCCATGATTATCGAAGGGGTCGTGGTAGGGGTGCTTCGTCGCGGTAAAGACGTGGATGCCGCGTGAGGCGAAATACCCGGCTGTGGCGCTTGCGGACATCTTGGCCGATGCACGCGTCTGGAAGTTAAAAGACGCCTCGGCCACTCCATCGCGTCCGGTCTGGTCCACCGGTCGAAGCGCGCTCGATGCGCGCCTGCCAGGCGGTGGTTGGCCGACGGCGTCGCTCATCGAAGTACTGCTGGAGACGACCGGCCTCGGTGAAGTCCAACTGTTTTTACCGGCTTTGGTGGAATGCCAGCAAAGAATCGACGGTGAGATTCCCTGGCTCGTCTGGATTGCTCCTCCCCATGAACCTTATGCGCCGGCGCTGGCGGAGTATGGAATCGAACTCAGTCGTTTGCTTGTCGTGCGTCCTGTCAGCGCCACCGAAGCTCTGTGGGCTGCCGAACAGGCGTTGAGTTCGGGAGTGTGCGCGGCGGTGTTTCTGTGGCTGCAAGGCACCGATGATCGTTGGTTGCGGCGTTTGAAACTCGCGGCGGAAGCGGGTGGTGCGCTCGGCGTATTGTTTCGTCCCGAACGGCATCGGTTCGAGTCTTCTCCCGCCAGCTTGCGATTGCTGATGACGCAGGGCGAGCACGAGACGCAACTCGAACTCGTGAAGGTGCAGGGCGGCCGGCCCGGTCCCGTTGAACTTCTGCCGTCATGAAATCGCGCGGCTGGCGTACCGGCCGGCACAACGCGGTGGAGAAATCCGCGACCGCGGATTTGTTTGCGGATGGCTCCGCCGAAGGCCGCCTCACCGAGGCCTTGCCTGCGATCGTAGCCGAAGCACGGCCTGCGATCCTGCGCGGTGTGCCGCCGCTCGCGCCGGCCATCGTCCAGCCTCGTCCGAAACAGCTTTGGTATGCCGTCGTGTTTCCCGAATTGATGGAGCCGCAGCGGCTTGCCGCTTCGGCGGCATCACCGCTGCAGCGTCTCTGCCTGTGTGCACAGCAATTCACCTCGCTGGTCAGCATCGAAATGCCCAATGCGTTGCTCTTGGAAATCAAAGGCAGCGTGAAGTTGTTCGGTTCTCTCGCGGCATTGCATGCGGCCATCGAAGCCGCATGGGGCCGGCTCTCCCTCCGCGCTCACGCGGCGACGGCTCCCACCGCTTTGGCGGCACTGTGGCTGGCCCGCGCCGGTAAACCGGCGTGCATAGAAGATTCCGGGCAGCTTGCGGGAGGGCTCGCGGAGCTGCCGATCGCCTGTACGTCATGGGATCCCGCATGGCTGCAAACTTTGCGCGCCATGGGCATCACCCGAATCGGTGAATTGCTGCGCCTGCCACGCGCGGGAATATCGCGGCGGCTGAGTCCTGCCGCCGTCCTGGATCTCGATATCGCGCTGGCACGGCAAGCCGCACCTCGCAGAGCGTTCGTACCGCGTGTGCGATTTCGCGAGCGCTGCGATTTCGAGACGGAAATCGAGACCGTTGTGTATTTGCAAAAGGCCCTCGAGCCGCTGATCGAACGCTGCGCGCAGTTCCTGCGCGAGCGCCAGGCAGGCGTTCAGTCATTGGAACTCGGGCTGCGCCATCGCGCGATACCCGTGACACGCGTGCGCCTGGGGTTGGCGAGCATCACGAGCGAGCGCCGTCGCCTGGCGGATGTGCTGGACGAAAAACTGAATCGGCTCGAACTCGCGGCCCCGGTCAGAGGGATGGAACTCAAGTCGGGTTCGCTGCAGCCGCTGCCGGCCGGTTCCCTCGATGCATTCGCGGGTATGGGCGGCGGAGGGCGCGGCCTGCGCGCAGGCGGCGTGTGCGCGGGAAACACGGCACCGCAATTGGTGGAGCGCTTGCGCGCGCGTCTCGGCGAACAAGCGGTGTATGGGATTGTTTTAGTCCCCGAGCACCGGCCCGAGGCCGCGTGGCGGCGGGTCCATGAATTGCACCTGACATCGGCTCTGCGCGCAGGGGAGATGCGCGTGGGCGAGATGCCGCGGCCGGTGTGGCTATTGGATGAACCGGTGCTGCTCGCGGCGAACCTGCAGCATTTGTGTCAAGAGGGCTCGATCCTCGAGCAAGGCCCTGAGCGTATCGAGAGCGGTTGGTGGGATGGCAAGGACGTGGCGCGTGACTATTACATCGCGCGCCAAAGCCGGGGCGCCCGCTGGTGGGTGTTTCAGCAGCGGCAGACCCGGTGCTGGTATTTGCACGGCGTGTTCGCTTGAGACTCTCGCGTGTACGCGGAACTGCATGCCCTCACCAATTTCTCGTTTCTGCGCGGTGCGTCGCAGCCTGAAGAGCTGGTTCTACAGGCCGTCAAGCTCGGCTATCGCGCGCTCGCCATTACCGATGAATGCTCTCTCGCCGGGGTCGTGCGGGCGCATATCGCGGCGAAACAACACGGTCTGCCGCTCATCATCGGCGCGGAATTCACCTGCGTGGATGATCTCAAGCTGGTGGCCCTGGCCACGGATCGGGCAAGTTATGGTGCGCTCAGCCGCTTGATCAGCCGGGCGCGTCGTTCGACCGTTAAAGGCCGCTATGCGCTCAAACGCGACGACTTCACGAATTCGCTCGACGGCTGTTTGATCATTTGGCTGCCGCATTCAAGCAAGGTATCGCTGCCGCAACACGGAGAGGACGGCCGGTGGTTGCGCGAACGCTTCTCCGGCCGAGTGTGGATCGGCGTGGAACTGCTGACCGGCGGCTGCGATACGCGACGCCTGGAATTTCTCGAGATGCTGGGTAAGAAACTCGAACTGCCGTGCGTCGCCGCAGGCGACGTGCACATGCATCGGCGCAGCCGCCGTGCTTTGCAGGACGTGATGACGGCGATCCGCTTGAAAATGCCATTGAACGCGGCGGGTTATGCCTTGTTTCCCAACGGCGAGCGGTGTATGCGGCCATTGGCGCGCTTACAGCAACTCTATCCGGCGCCACTCATGGAGCAGACTCTCATCATCGCCGAACGCTGTACGTTCGCGCTCGATGAACTGCGATACGAATATCCGGAAGAGATTGTACCCGCGGGAGAGACTCCCACCAGCCATCTGCGCGCGCTGACCGAAAAAGGCTGTGCGAAGCGCTGGCCGGCGGGCGTACCCCCCGCCGTGCGCCAAAGCATCGAGCATGAATTGCGCCTGATCGCCGAACTCAAGTTCGAACCGTTCTTTCTCACCGTGCATGACGTCGTGCAGTATGCCCGTTCGCAAAAAATACTCTGCCAGGGGCGGGGCTCGGCCGCTAACTCCGTCGTTTGTTACTGCTTGGAAATCACGGAGGTGGATCCCTCGCGCATGGCCATGCTGTTCGAGCGTTTCATCTCGAAGGAACGCAACGAGCCACCGGACATCGACGTGGATTTCGAGCACGAGCGGCGCGAAGAGGTCATTCAATACATTTACCGGAAATACGGCCGCGAGCGCGCGGCTCTCGCCGCCACCGTGATTTCTTACCGGCCCCGCAGCGCGCTGCGCGATGTGGGCAAGGCATTGGGATTGGATCTCGCGGAAGTCGACCGGTTGGCACGCGGCTTTCAATGGTGGGATGGCCAGCAGATCGATCCGGAGCGCATCCGCGCCTTAGGTGTAGATCCAAGCGATGCCCGAATCCAGCGGCTCATCGAGCTCACGTCGGAGATCCTGGGATTTCCCCGTCACCTGTCGCAGCATGTGGGCGGCTTCGTCATTGCGCGCGGCCGTCTGGATGAACTGGTTCCCATTGAAAACGCGACGATGCCGGAGCGCACGGTCATCCAATGGGATAAGGACGACCTCGATGCGCTGGGGTTGCTCAAGGTCGATGTGCTGGCGCTCGGCATGCTTTCCGCGATACGCCGTGCCTTCAACCTGGTCAACGAATTCGGCGGTTCGAGCGCGGTGGCGGGCGAGCTCAATTTGGCGACGGTGCCGGGCGAGGATCCGGCGGTATACGACATGATCTGCCGCGCCGACACCGTCGGGGTGTTTCAAATCGAATCGCGGGCCCAGATGTCCATGCTGCCCCGCCTCCGGCCGCGCAATTACTACGATCTGGTGATCGAGGTGGCCATCGTGCGTCCCGGTCCGATCCAGGGCGAGATGGTGCATCCCTACCTGCGCCGCCGCAACGGCGAGGAGGCCGTGAGTTACCCGAGCAAGGACGTCGAAGCGGTGCTCAAACGCACCTTGGGCGTGCCGATTTTCCAGGAGCAGGTCATGCAGCTCGCCATCGTGGCGGCCGGCTTTTCGCCGGGCGAGGCTGATCGTCTGCGGCGCGCGATGGCGGCCTGGAAACGCAAGGGCGGCCTGGAACCTTTTCAGAAGCAATTGATCGACGGCATGCTGGAACGCGGATATGCAGAGAGTTTTGCGCAGCAAATATTCAATCAGATACTGGGGTTTGGGGAATACGGATTTCCGGAGTCCCATTCGGCGAGCTTCGCACTGCTCGTCTACATCTCCGCCTGGCTGAAACATCACGAGCCGGCGGCATTCTGCGCGGCACTCGTCAACAGCCAACCGATGGGTTTCTACGCACCCGCGCAATTGGTGCGCGATGCGCGGGCGCATGGCGTCGAGTTGCGGCCGGTCGACGTTGCCATCAGCGATTGGGATTGCACGCTCGAACGGCGGGACGATGGCCGCCCGGCATTGCGGTTGGGTTTACGGATGGTCAAGCATTTATCGCAGGAAGGAGCCGAACGGCTGCTCGCGGCGCGCGCCGCCGGCGCCTTCGTGGACACCGCGGATCTTGCCGAACGCGCAACCCTCGATCGCCGCGATCTCGAGGCGCTGGCCGCGGCCGATGCGCTCGCGGCCCTTGCAGGACATCGGCATCGTGCCGTCTGGCAGGTCACCGGAGTGGAACGCGCTCTGCCTCTGTTGCCCGCGGCCACGGCGGCCCAGGAGGGCATGCCGCTGCTGCGCGCGCCGCGCGAGGGCCAGGAGATCGTCGCCGACTACTTCAGTACGGGCTTGACCTTGCGCCGTCACCCCTTGGCGTTGCTGCGTGACGCATTGGCAAAAAGCGGCGTCATTCCCAATCAGGAGCTTTGGGAACTGCCTGACGGCCGGTCGGTGACGGCCGCCGGATTGGTGATTACGCGGCAGCGGCCGGGCAGCGCGAGCGGCGTGACCTTCGTCACCATGGAGGACGAAACCGGTTACGTAAATTTGATCGTCTGGAAACGCGTGGCCGATGCGCAGCGCGCGGCGCTGCTGGAATCGCGGCTACTCCTGGTGCGCGGGAAATTGCAGCGCGAAGGGGATGTGTTGCACGTGATCGCGCATCGCTTGACCGATCTCTCAGCGTTGCTCGGCGACCTAACGGTTGCTTCGCGGAACTTCCACTAAACTACCGTCAAGATGCCGCCGGCACCATGGAACGGGCCTACGCCGATCGCTGCGCTCACGCTGTTGATAGTGGTTCTCTACGCTTGTGTGACCCTGGTTGAGGTTCGA
>JAXDQI010000168.1:0-12585 GCA_034667965.1 Gammaproteobacteria bacterium | reverse complement strand
ATGAAGTCACCCCGTGAGTTCATGCGCAGTTATCAACCCGCGGCCTGTCCGGTCTGATAGGGGCAACTCCACGTAACGAGATTGTCAAACGAATCGTAGGTGTAATTCGTAGTGCCGCCGGGCTCCGCCACGCCAGCGCAGTTCCCTGAACTGCCATTTACCGAGGGGTCAATAACGCAGCGAAGTTTCCCGGCCACATCGGTGACTTTGGTAATCGTATTGGTATTGGGATCCGTGACCGTTGCTGTCTGTCCCTTGTACGCCATCTTGATTTGGCGATACTGAGCTCCCGACGAGGTATACAGGCTGTCCGTTAGCGGTCGGTTCCCCACGTCGTAGGTATAGATATGGTAGCCATTGCTGGACGCAGAATACGGAAGACCGACCTGGAGCTTCCGCCCGAAGGAATCGTACGTCGTGACCTGGGTGCTCCATACGCCAAGTACGCGATTCCCTTCGTCGAAGCGGACTCGATCGAGGCCGTCGAGAACGTTTCATGCACGCGAACCGTCCCGCCGGTGGAATTTAGCAGCGTTTCCGTCGTTTGGAACCGCACGTCCGCCGTGCCCCAGCAGCTCGGCGACACGCAATCCACATAATTCCATGTCGTCGCAGTCGAATCGGGTCGCGATTCCCCCGCTTTGCGTCCGAAATTATCATAGGTCCATCCCACTGACACACCATTGGCATCCGTTGCCGTCTGCTTGAGCCCCAGATTATATTGGTACTTCATGTACGACGTTTGCGGAGTTGGAATTGTAATGGGGCTTGTAACCATTTCGGGAAACTGGCAGCGTCCGCTGAAATGGTTGTAGTCAGTAGTGGTCGTTCGGGCAGGCATGGGTGCGCCATTTTCGTCCTGTCCCACTACGGATACAGAATTGGTATTTCCGCAGGAGTCAAAGCCGAAGGTAGTTACCACTTTGAGTAGAGAGAATTGCGGTTCGACTGTCTCTGTGTTGGCTCGGCAATTTGTCGAGTCAATCGAGTGATCGACCCGTCGCGTCAAGCTGGGCTGACCAAAGGCTGTCTTCTGGGAATCAGTTCTAGATGGTCGCCCGAGGCACCATGCGAATTTCCGAATCCATTTAATCTGATGCTAAAGCGACTAACTGTCGAGAAACTAGAGTGCGACATAGAATATCGAGGGTACCAATCTCCCGCTATTGGTTTTGCGAAATGCCGCTTTACGATTTGAATGGTGGTGCAAACATAATTATTGAATCGCGCGCTATATGCAAATTCGAATTCCACAATATCAGTGTTCTAAGAGGGCTCAGCGGGATCTAGATAGTTCCGCAATCAGGGGCGGACGGTTATCACGCCAATTTTGCTGACACCGCGTTACGTAAATTTATGGAAGAGGTCAATCATGAATACACGACTCAGAAAGCTAGTGGTTGGCGCGATCTTTGGCCTTCCGGCCCTCGCACAAGCCACCGATGTCACCGGCACTGTGGGTCAAATTGAGGTCAATGCCTTCGGCTCGGCCGGCAGCTTCCGCGTTTACACTTCGACTGTGAACAATATGTGCGGTTTTACCTTCACCGAAACCGTGATAAATACGACGGACCCAAACTACAGCGTGGTGGTGGCCACGATATTGGCTGCAAAGGCTAGCGGTAACACCGTCGTATTTTCCTCAACCCAAAACTCGGACGGCAGCTGTCACCTTTATTATATTAAAGTGCAGTGAGCTCCTGACGCACCTCGCGCGTACTTTCTCGAATGAGGGCTATATTTCTATGACGGTGCAACTCCGCAGGCGCGTGTTTCCCATGCTGTGTGTGTGTTGATTAGCCTGTTTTCCGGGCGTTCTTATGCTGGCAACTACACAACTACGATTAACTTAATTCAGTGGTACCACGGCCTTGACTGCGTCTTTTTTACACTTGCAGGGGTCGCGGAAGCGGATTCCATCAATCCCAGCAGCCCGTGGTTTGCCATCCCCGGAACTCAGACCGACTATGCGCAGATTTACGCACTATTGCTCAGCGCTAAGATGGCCGGATCGTCTGTCAATGTAATAACGACCGGCTCTGCCGCCGGTGGTGCCTGTAGTCCGTACGCGGGCGTCTCAGTTGTGACGTTGCAGCAACGGCCGGCCGGGCAATTTCGAACCAATAGGATTTCGAGTTCGCTACTCTAGCGCATATCCCGAGGCGTCAGACCCTCGAGATAATGGGCAGAGCTTGTTCTGCTCTGAAGAGGAAGCTGCGCGGACTCTTGATCGGCGGCGTGGTGGATGCCGGTACCGACTGAGCCGTGGCCGGACGCGAAGTTCGAGCCGCCGGAGCGGCCTTTGGTGATTTGCTCGCGCATGACTTCGCGGTCGCCGATGAGTTTGCCAATGAAGTCGTTAAGCTCATCCATAGTGAGGGTAACCCTGGCAGAATCGCATTCCCATGCCGCCCGTTCGCCTCGAAGTCTACATACAACCCCACGCCTCCAAGACGGAGCTTGCCGGAATGCACGACGGTGTGGTCAAGATCCGCATTGCGGCTCCTGCGATGGAGAATGCCGCCAATCGCGCGTTGATCGATTTCATCGCGCAGCATCTCGGCGTCGCGAAACGTTGTGTGCGCATCGTTTCAGGGGGCACCAGCCGCAGGAAAGTACTGGAAATCGATGACGTGCGCGCCGAGGTGATCGCGGCTGCGTTGAAACCGAGAGCTTGACTCGAAGCTCGCAGATCGTCTATCACATCACATTTCGCGACCTGGGCGCCGCTGCCGAATCGGTGGCACGACAACCCAGGTTACAAGCACGAGCGTAGCAAACCCTACGTATGCAAGGGTGAATATCCAAGTGGGCGCGTCGTAGAAGATTACACGGTCTATCGAGCGTTCAATGAAGCCGCCGGCGACCGGTCCACCGCGCAACGTGTACTCCCACACCGTCAGGGGACACGTCATCCCCACGAGAGACTCGGCGGCTACGAACAGGATGGCACCGACGTGCAGCGCGCGCCAGGGTCGGCTTCTCACCCAAGTCCAGTGCAGGGCGGCGCCCAGGTAAACGAGAGGCACGCCCACGAGAATGAAGAGGACAATCAATAGATGAACACCTACGACGAAATCGGCGAGCATTTTTAACGGTGCGAATTCGATGCGAAGTTGGACGATAATTATAGTTCGATTGCGAGACGACGGCGTAGCTTCACCAGTCCCCCACCGGGCCCCGATGCAATCTTGAGGGAGGCCCGCGGACCCAGAATCGGCTCAATTTCCGTGGGACGAAGACCGACGTCGCTTCGCGACTCGTGCGCACTCCGTACGGCACGGCGAATTCCCTGCGCATCCGTGCCGTTGGCGTGGATGAACACGGGCATGTGAGCGGTGCGCGCCGCCTTGACGAGCGCTCGGATCGTGTCCAGTCGAGGCGCGCGCCGGGCCGAACAATGGGATACTGAAACCGCATGGGTCCGCCAGAACACTATTCAGAACGCCTCGAGGCGCGTGAAAGATCGCAGGCTCGATGGGATCGATGGCATGTGCGCCTCGGCAACGTGCGATTGATGCTTGCGGCCGCCTTTCTGGTACTTGCGTTGGCCTGCGGCACGCGCGGTGTGCCGGGGCAGTGGCTGCTCGTGCCGTCGGGTCTGTTCGCGGCCGTCGTGCTCTACCATCAGCGCGCACAAAGGCTGCGGGAGCTGGCCCGGCGCGCCGTGCAATTCTACCGGTCAGGTCTCGAACGACTCCGGGGACACCAGCGTTCCTCCGGGCCGACCGGCGATCGGTTCAGCGACGAGCATCACATGTATGGTGCCGATCTCGACCTTTTCGGCAAGCAAAGTCTCTTCGAGCGGCTCTGCACCGCGCGGACACCCATGGGAGAAAGCACACTGGCGGATTGGTTGCTCGCCCCCGCCGAGCTCGAGATGATTCGCAAACGACACGCCTGCGTCGCGGAACTTCGAAACCGCATGGACTTGCGCGAGGATCTCGCCATCCTCGGTGAACCGCAGCGCATCACCCTGCATTCCGACACGATCACGACGTGGGCCAATGCGCCCGGCGGGCTGTCCCGTCGCTGGCTGCGGCCCACCGCCGCCCTGCTGACCGCCGCGGCAGCAGTCACGGCGGCAATCTGGGCAATTTGGGGGATCGGTTTCCCGTTTCTCGCGGTTCTGGTGATCGAAGCCGCTATCGGCTATGCATTTCGCAAACGAGTACACGCCGCCGTATCGGGCGTCGAGATCGCATACGAGGACATCAAGCTGTTGTCGGTGCTGTTGCGTCGAATCGAATCCGAAAACTTCGACTCGCTGCACCTGCGCGCGCTCAAGGAAAAACTGGCGTCTCACGCATTGCCGGCGTCGGCGACACTCTCGAAGCTCGCCACCATCGTCGGTTTCGTCGAAGCGCGGCGCAATCCCCTCCTGGCACCATTGATGTTGCCCTTGATGTATGTCATCCAGTCTGCGCTGGCCGCGGAACGCTGGCGCGAACGGCATGGACAGGTCGCGGCGTCCTGGCTCTGCGTGCTGGGCGAGATCGAAGCGCTGGAGTGCATCGCCGCCTACAGCTTCGAGCGGCCCGATGATCCGTTCCCGGAATTCCTGGAGGGTCCGGCCGCATTCGTGGCAACGGGGCTCGGCCATCCGCTGATTTCACCGCGAACGCGCGTGCGCAACGACGTCGACCTCTCCGGCCCGACGAAGGTGCTCCTCGTGAGCGGTTCGAACATGTCGGGGAAGAGCACGCTGCTTCGCTCGGTCGGCATCAATACGGTTCTGGCGATGGCCGGTGCGCCGGTGTGCGCCGCGCGGCTCCGGCTCACGCCGCTTCAAGTCGGGGCCAGCATCCGCGTCAATGACTCGCTATACGAGGGCAGTTCGCGTTTCTATGCTGAAATCACCCGGCTGCGGCAACTGTTCGAACCATCATCCCTGCCGCTGCTGTTTCTCCTGGACGAGTTGCTGCAAGGGACCAATTCGAACGACCGACGGATCGGCGCTCAGGGCGTGTTGCGTGCGTTGATCGAGCGCGGCGCCATCGGGTTGGTGAGCACGCACGACCTGGCTCTCGCCGACGGCGCCGAACTCCGCCCGGGTGCGCTCAAGAATGTACATTTCCAGGATGAACTCGAGAACGGCCGCTTGAGTTTCGACTTCAGGTTGCGCGACGGGGTGGTGACCAAAAGCAACGGCATCGAATTGATGCGGGCGATCGGGCTGGACGTGTGAGCCGGCGCTTGCCGGGTTCCATGATTAATGACAGTCTGATCCGCATTGGCGGTCCGACGCGTTCTGCAATAAATAAAAAGGGGGTACATCCATGGCACGAATCCTGCTCGTCGAGGACGATCCCGCCCTTTCGCGGGGAATCATCGCGCTTCTCAAGGCTTCCGGTCACGCCGCCGACTGCGCCAAGGACGGCGAGACCGCCCTCTTCCTGGCCGACTCCGAACCCTGCAGTCTGGTCATCCTGGACATTGGATTGCCCGGCATTTCAGGATTTGAGGTGATCAAAAGGCTGCGGGCACGGGGCTGCAAGACGCCCATCTTGGTATTGACCGCCCGTGATCACGTGACAGATCGGGTGAAGGGACTCGATTTGGGAGCGGATGATTATTTGTTGAAGCCATTCAACGCCAGCGAACTGGGCGCCCGCGTCCGGGCGCTTCTGCGGCGCGACCACGGTGATCCCAGCCCGGTGGTGGTCATCGGAAATCTGACGATCGACCGGACTCATGCCACTGCCGAGGTATGCGGCAGACCGTTGCAGCTGCGGCCCCGCGAATGGGCGGTGCTCGACCGGTTGATCGCCAAGGCCGGCGAGATCGTGTCGAAGGAGAGGCTGATCGCCGAGGTCTTCAGCTATGACGATGCCGTGGCCCCGAACGCCCTCGAAGTGCACATCGCGCGGCTTCGCAGGAAGCTCGAGCCGGATGGACCGGCGATCCGCACGCTGCGCGGCCTCGGATACATGCTGAAGGCTTCTTGACCGCACTCTGACGGGCTCCCTGATGTTCAAGTCGTCGATAACGAAGTTCTTGATCGCCTCATTGGGCATTCTCATGACCGGTCTATTCGTCGCGGCGCTGATTCTTGCCGTCGAGGCTTGGACCAACTATGTGCTGGCCGGCCGCATCGCCCGACTTACCAGCACCGACAAGACGCTGTTCGACGCCCTGGTCACCGTTCGCGCCCAGGTTCCCAAGGACAGCACCGCACTGATTGCCGAGGAGGATCCCGGGCCTGTGATCGGCGCTACCTATGCGAATGCCTCCAGGACGGTCACGACCGCGCTGGACGCATTGGAGTCCACCGACATCCCCAATCATCTACTGCTCGCGGCCGCCATTCGAAGCGCGTGGCAGAAGGTGAAGGCGCTGCAGTCCGCCGTCAACATTCAGGCGTCCCGCGTCCGCGTTGAGCGAAATTTGCATGCCATCGACGATTGGCGCGAAGCGATTCATGAAATGCTGGAGACCCTCAGCACGGCCTCCGTTGTAGTCGGCAATACGGTGAGAATAGGCGACCCCTTGATCGCCGAAATGGTGCAGATTCGCCGGACGGCATGGACGATCCGCGACCGCTATGGGCTGCAGTGTTCGATGCTGCGTCCCAACGTGGACTTAAGCCAGCCCCTGGACTCCGCACAACTCGACAGCTGGCTTGGAAATCGGGCGGTCTACACCTTTGGGTGGCACACTCTTGATGAATTTCTGCTGCGGTCCGGTGTGTCAAGCGCCGTGCGCGAGCGTGTCGAACGCGCCCGTCGAACCACGCAAGAGGCACAGGCCAAGGTCGATGCCATCGTGAAGCGATTCGACAGCTCCGGCAGGCCGGCCGTCGCCGGTGCTGAATGGACGACCCTTTGCGACGGCCCCTTCGATTCGATTCTTGCCATTGCCCAGCAGGCCCAGGACGAGGCCAACCTGCATGCCGAGGACATTCGGGCTGCGTCTTTTCGGATCCTGCTCGTGGCCGGTGTCGATCTGACCTCAGTCATCGCTTTTGGCGCTTTCGCCGTCGTCCATGTACAGCGCCGATTGGCCCGTCCGATGAAGATCCTCACTGCAGCGATTGCACGCCTGAGTCGCCGGGATTTCGACGAAGCGGTGCCCTCGACCGGAAGTCCTGATGAACTGGGCAGCATGGCGCAGGCGCTCGAGTCCTTGCGCGCCAGCGCGCTCGAGGCCGAGCGTCTCCAACAAGCCATGAACCGCTTCACGGCGGATGCTTCGCACCAAATGCGCACCCCGCTGACGATTCTTCGCACTCATATCTCCGTGCTTGGCGGCCTGATTCCGGCGAACAACGACGCATATTCTTCTTTCAAGGACATTCAGGGAGCGGCTGACCGGCTGCAGCGTCTGCTCATTCAGCTGCTGAAACTCGCCCGGGCCGAGAGCGGACAAGCGTTGGACCAGGATTCGGCGACGATCGACCTTCGTGAGGTCATTCAGGAAATCGCAGCGAATCACGTGCCGCAAGGCCTCGAAGCCGGGATCGACCTACATTTCGAGGCGGAACAGCGCTCCTTCCCGACACATGCAAACCAGATCATGATCCACGAAATCTTCGCAAATCTGATCGACAATGCGATTCGCTATAACGATCAGGGCGGCAGCGTCGTGATCAGGCTGTTCGATGAAGACGGCAGACATGTCGTCGAAGTCGAAGATGACGGCCCGGGAATCCCCGAAGCCGAAAAGGACAAAGTGTTCACCCGCTTCTATCGGCTGAACCGTGACCAAAGCCGGGTGGGAAGCGGGTTGGGGCTGGCCATCGTTCAATCCCTTGCGGCGACACTGAATGCGGACATCAGCATGAGTGCGGTCGCCAACGGCCGAGGATTGCGCGTCCGCATCTCCTGGGCCTAGCGATTATTTTGTTGTTTCTTCCGCCCTGACAGCTTCTTGAAAGCTACCTGCGCCCATGATGCCCCCAACTGATGTCAGGCTGATCTGACCGTGAACATCAGGCGCTTAATAACTATGTTGGGGAGCATAATGAACAGACAACGCCGCGTTGATGGAGAAAACACACACGTTTCACAGGGCTTCCCGGGGAAGCGGGTGAGCGTGTTCATAACGGTGATTCTGAGCGCTGCAATGACAGGATTAACCGCATCCAAAGCGGTGGCGGAGCCTCCTTCCGCGGCGGCCGACTCGCCGGCCAAGAGCGAGACGCTGGAAGCGATTGTCGTGACGGGTTCGAGAATTTCCCGGCGCGACTATCAGTCCGACAGCCCCATCGTGACGATCGATCAGTCGACGCTGGCGGCCGCGGGGCAGCCGACGCTGGATCGCGCGATCGGCGAAATGCCGCAGTTCGCCGCCGCCCAGGGCATGAGCGAAGTGGGGGACGTACAGGGCGCCACCGGCTTTGCGGGCGGCCAGTCTTACGGCGACCTCCGCGGACTGGGCCCGAATCGAGCGCTCGTCCTGTTGGATGGGCGGCGACTCATGTCATCGAATCCGAATGGCTCCGTTGACCTCAATACCATTCCGATGTCGATGATCGACACCGTTGAGGTTATTACCGGAGGCGCCTCCGCGACCTACGGCTCCGACGCGATTGCGGGCGTCTTGAACTTCAAGCTGCGGCAGAACTTCAGCGGCGCCGAGATCAGCGTGACGCACGGCGAAACGACGCACGGCGACGGCGCCACCGAACACGTCAGTGCATTGCTCGGCGGGAACTTCGCCGACGATCGCGGCAATTCCGTTCTTGCGTTCGAATATTCCGAACGAGGTGTCGTCCATGGCGCCGACCGGCCGTTCTTCGCGGACATACGACAACTCGCGCGGCCCCCGGAGGGCATCATGCCGGCCGGCACCTTCGGATCGCCGCCGTCGATTGCGGCGGTGAACAGCGTACTCGCCGGCTATCCCGGAACGACGCCCATCGCCGGAACGGGCGCCTACAACGGATCACTGGGCGTGAACACCAACGGCACGATCTTTACTGATCTTGCGGCGCCCAATTGCGTGCAGAATTACAAGGGCATCGGGCAGAAGGGCGTCAACATCAGCGGGGACTGCACGAAGGTTCAGGTCGGCCTGGGTCAGTTCTTCGCGATCCAGGTCCCGCTCACCAAGTACAACGTGCTCGCGCGCACCACGTACAAGCTGGGCGAGCACGTCTCCGCTTACACTCAATTCAGCTTCATGGAGTCCTCGGCACGAGACGAGACGGCGGGCGGGTCCACCGGTCCCGGCAAGGAACTCCTCATTCCCCTGAACAATCCTTTCGTCGTCAATAACGCCGCCCTGCAGACCATCCTTGCGTCCCGCACCCCGGACCCGGCCAATCCATCCGCGCTGACGCAGCCGCTGGTTTTGACCAAACTCCTATCCGCCAGCGGCAACCGCATACAAACGTTCAAGTACGATGTCTTTCAGGCAATCGCCGGAGTGAAGGGCGATATTCCCGGCACTGATCTCACCTGGGACGTTTACAGCTCCTATGGCCACACTCTTTTCAACAATCTGCAACAGAACGATTCCAGCAAGTCGGCGTTCGCCTCCATACTCAACGGCACCGCGAATTATCAGGGTGCCGCCGGCAGCTGCGTCGGCTACGCCTGGAATCCGTTAGGTTCCAACCCATTGAGCGCCGGGTGCCGCGAGTACGCGACGCGCGAGAACTCCAACGTCAATACGATGACGCAGAAGAATGTGGAAGGCACCGTGCAGGGCAAGCTCTGGACGCTGCCGGCGGGTGAGCTTCGGTTCGCGCTGGGTGCGGATTACCGCGGCAGCAGCTTCGCCTACCAGCCTGATCAGGGCCTCATCACCAACGACAGCTTTTCTTACGACACGACCATTCCGACATCCGGCACCCAGAACGTGCGCGAGGTATTCGGGGAGTTGCTGGTTCCGGTTCTCAAGGACCTGCCGTTCATCGAGGAATTGTCCCTCGATCTGGGCGCTCGACGGTCCCAGTACGACCTGTTCGGCGGCGTCAATACCTGGAAGGCCGATCTGAACTGGAAGCCGGTGTCGACCGTCTCGGTGCGCGGCGGCTATGCCAAGGCGATCCGCGCGCCAAGTTTGGGCGAACTGTTCGCGCCCACGGTCACCGGAAACTTGAATATCGGCGCCGGGCCCAGCGCGGGTGATCCCTGCGCCACGGGCAGCGTCTTCCGCACGGGCGCCAGCGCGGCGCAGGTCGCGGCGCTCTGCCAGGCGCAGGGTATCCCGGCAGCGCTGTATCCGACCTATTCTTACGGAGTGGACTCGGTGCACGGCACCTCCGGCGGCAACCCCAAACTCACGCCGGAGACCGCCAACACGTATTCCGTCGGCACCGTCTGGAGCCCGCATTTCGATAGTGCCCTGATGCGGAAATTCCAGGTGTCCGTGGATTACTACCACATCAGCATCTCGAATGCGGTCGGTTCGCTTTCCTTGACCGATATTCTGCCGCGCTGTTTCAATTCCGACGGAATCAGCAATCCCGGCTACTCGGCATCCAACATTTACTGTCAGCAAATCGTGCGCGATCGCAATACCGGCGACATCGTCCTGGGCCATGAAGGGCTTCTGAACCTTGCAAGCTACAAGACCGACGGCGTGGACACCGAGATCGACTGGAGTTTTGGGCTCGACGCGCTGGGCTTGCCGGACAATGCGGGCACGTTCCGGTTGAACTCGATGATCACCTACACCCACACCTTCGAAGTCTCGTCCCTTCCGGGCTCGCCGGTTCTAGACTATGCAGGCAGCATCGGCAATTCCGAAGTGAGTCCTGAAATGGCTCATCCGCATTGGAAAGCGAATACGGCGTTCGGATACGCGATCGGACCCGTCTCGGCAGCCGTGCACTGGCGCTATATTGCGGCGATGAAGCATCAGGACGTGGTTGTGGACCCCACCTCCACCACGCCGGGGGTGGGAGCCTATAATTACTTCGATTTGGATGCGCACTGGAACGTCATCCAGCACCTCGAACTGACGGCGGGTCTCACGAACATCGCCGACAAGACTCCTCCCTTCGTGAGCGGCCAGCCGCTTACCACCGACACGGCGACTTACGACATAATCGGCCGGACCTACTACGTCGGCTTCAAGGCGAAGTTCTAAGGGCTTCCCTCGTGCCGCCGGGCGGCACGAGGATTCTTTCCTCCCCTGCTGCATCGAGACCTACCGGATTGCTGACATCCCTACAACGCAAGGAGAAGCTGCTGACGGTATTCCGCGTCGCGAGCGGAAATTTTCTTGAAATGTACGATTTCATGGTCTTCGGCTATTTCAGCGCCGCCATCGGTCGTGCGTATTTTCCCGCCAGCAGCGAATTCGCTTCGTTGATGTTTTCGATGACGACCTTTGCCGTGGGTTTCATGGTGCGCCCGCTCGGTGCGATATTCCTCGGCGCGTACATCGACCACATCGGACGGCGCAAGGGCCTGCTGGTGACTCTGGCACTGATGTCGGTCGGGACGCTGACGATTGCGCTGGTTCCCGGCTACGAGACCATTGGCCTGTTCGCGCCCATCGTCGTGGTGCTGGGCCGGCTATGCCAGGGTTTCTCGGCCGGCGTGGAGCTGGGTGGTGTTTCGGTCTACCTGTCCGAGATCGCGACGCCGGGGCACAAAGGATTTTACGTCTCTTGGCAGTCCGGCAGCCAGCAGGTGGCGGTGGCGTTTGCCGGCGTGCTGGGGTACGCCCTGTCCAGTTGGATGCCCCCCCAGGCGTTGGAGGCTTGGGGGTGGCGCATTCCGCTGATCGTCGGGTGTCTGATCATTCCCTTCATTTACATGATCCGGCGCACTCTCCAGGAGACCGAGGAATTCGCGGCGCGAAAGCATCATCCGAGTCCCGCGGAAATCTACGCCAGCATGTTGACGCATTGGCGAATCATATTGACCGGCGTCGCGATGGTCCTGATGACCACAGTCTCCTTTTATACGATCACCGCGTACACCCCGACATTCGGCAAGAACATACTCAAGCTATCGCAGAGTGATGCGCTTCTGGTCACCCTGTGCGTGGGCGTATCGAACTTGATCTGGCTGCCGCTCATGGGATCCCTTTCCGATCGAGTCGGACGGCGGCCGCTGCTGATGCTTTTCGCAGGCGTTGCAATACTGACGGCCTATCCCGCAATGGCGTGGCTCGTGGATCAGCCGACTTTCGGCAAATTGTTGGCTGTCGAGCTTTGGTTGTCCTTCATCTACGCCGGCTACAACGGGGCGATGGTCGTTCATCTGACCGAAATCGTGCCGGTCGCCGTCCGAACCGCCGGCTTCTCACTGGCTTATAGTTTGGCGACGACGATTGGCGGCTCGACTCCGGTAATCGTGACCTATCTGATCCACGAAACCGGCAATCGGGCCATGCCCGGGGCCTGGCTGTCCGTGGCCGCCGCCATCGCATTTCTGAGCGTATGGATAAGCCGGCGAAACGCATCGCCAACAAGTTCGCGAGGCCAGGAGCCGGTCGAAGGATGAGGGATAGGACTCATAAACCGCCTATTGCGAACTCGGGCCCTGCGTATGACGGCTGATCGCGAGCCGATCGTCGACCGGGATCAACACCACTGAAAATGGCGTACCCGCGTCGTCGCTGACGAAAGGCACGGGCAGGCCGAACTGATTATTGCCGAGCATGGCGTTGTTCTGGTAGGGC
>JAXDQI010000167.1:0-4938 GCA_034667965.1 Gammaproteobacteria bacterium | reverse complement strand
GTCTCGAAACCGCGATGGGGATGTTCGCCCACGCCCCGCGGGCTCTGGGCTGGTTCGAATTTTGCCGGGCCCGCATAATCGAGCAGCAGGAACGGACTGACTTGCTCGCCCAGTCGGTCGTAGGTGAACAGACTGCGGACGGGAAATCCATCGCCTACCCAGTGCCCCTTCGGGCTGGGGACCACGCCAAGCACTTTCTTTTGCATAAAACCTTCACGGCAACGTCGGTAATCGCTCCGAGATAGGTCCAAAATGGCGACTTTCCAGGGCAGGGGCGCCGGCAGGCTATCGGTAATGTCCTACACAGGGTAGTACCACCGCTTACGGGGGCGAGGTCGTTGAACTTGGCTATCATCCGGATATGCTCGTGAATCGATGCGGGGGCCCTGGGGGGCCTGGCGTGCCCGGGTTCGCGCTTTTTCTCTTTGGAGTACAACAACATGATGAAGTCTTGGAGCCGCTTTCTGCCGACGATGTTGGCGCTGCTGCTGCCCGCGTTGAGCATGGGCCAGATCGCCGTGGAGGTTTCCGCCAACGTCCCACCCCCTGAACTTCCGGTCTACGATCAGCCGCCCATTCCCGGCGACGGCTACGTTTGGACGCCCGGATATTGGGCGTGGAGCGATGACGACCAGGACTATTACTGGGTGCCCGGGACGTGGGTCCCCGCGCCTCAGCCTGACTATCTCTGGACGCCGGGATATTGGGGAAGTGAAGGCGTCGTATTTCTCTGGCATCCCGGCTATTGGGGACCGCACGTCGGCTTCTACGGCGGCGTGAATTATGGATACGGTTACGGCGGCAACGGCTACGAGGGCGGCTATTGGCAGGGCGGCCGGATGTACTACAACCGTTCCGTGAACAATATCAATAACGTGAACGTCACCAATGTCTACAACAGGACCGTCGTCAACAACGTCACGGTCAATCGGGTGAGTTACAACGGAGGCGAGGGTGTCCGCGCGCAACCCACGACCGAGCAAATGGCGGCGGCTCGCGAGCGGCACATCGAGCCCACACCGCTGCAACGGCAGCATGTGGACTTGGCGCGCCGCGACACGTCGCTGCGCGCGAGCCAGAATCAGGGGCGCCCGCCGATCGCCGCAACGCCGCGGCCCGCGGCGTACACCGGTGCGGGGGTTGTCCCCACCCGCCAAGGTGGAGCTGTCAGCACGGCTCGCCCGAACCCGGCCCAGCAGAACGCACCGTCCCGGGACAACGCATCGCCGCGCGAGAACCCGGCGACGCGCGAGAATCCTGCCGAGCGCGCTCAGGCACCGCGCCCATCGGCGCCGCGTCCGGCGCCGGAGCCGCAAAGCGAATCGCCGCGCTACCAGAATCAACCGCGCAACGAGCCGCCTCCTCGCAACGACAATCAGCTTCGCAGCGAGCCTCAGCAGCGGGCTCCCCAAGCGGCTCCGGCCCCGCCTCCGCGGCAAAACGCCGAGCCGCCACCCCGCCCCAGTGCGCCGCCGCCACAGGCTCCTCATCCGGCGGCTGCCCCGCCGCCACAGGCCCCTCATCCGGTTGCGCCACCGCCGCAGGCTCCTCATCCGGCCGCGCCGCCGCCGCAGGCCCCTCACCCGGCTGCCCCGCCGCCGGCGGCTCGGCCGAACGCGCCACGTCCCGAGCGCGCACAGGAGCGGGACCATGCACGTGGTTGAGCATGATACCGAGTCGCAGCGCTTCAGTACCGTCGTGGACGGACAACGAGCGGTGTTGGACTACCGCGTGTCGAACCGCATCATGACCATTACGCACACGGTGGTGCCGCCGGCGATCGCGGGCAGAGGCATCGCAGCCGAACTCATGCATGCCGCCGTGGAGGCCGCACGCGCGGCCGCTTGGACCGTCAATCCGGTCTGCTCTTACGCAGCCGCGTATATGCGCAGACATCCGGAGGGGAGTGAGCGCCAGCACGAAGAGGATTTATTGGACGAAGCTCTCGACGAATCGTTTCCCGCGAGCGATCCGCCCTCGGTGGGCGCCAGCAATTAGCCGAGTGCTTGCGCCCGCGGGTTAATTCGACGTCGTCGACCGGCCTTCGTGCGCCACGAGCAGGTCGCTCATGTCGTTTGCATGCTCTTCTTCCACCACAAGAATGCCCTCCAGCATGGCGCGGGTCCCCGGGTCCTCGTTGGCGAAATAACGGATCAACTCCTGGTAGTGCTCGATTGCGATCCGCTCGGCAACCAGATTCTCCCGGATCATATCGATCAGGCTCTCCGCTTTGCCGTACTCCGATGCAGCCCGCGATGCGAGTCCTTCGGGATTGAAATCGGGCTTGCCGCCGAGCTGATTGATGCGTTCGGCTACCTGGTTGACGTGTTCCGCTTCTTCTTTGGCGTGCGCCGAGAATTCGGCCTTGACGCCCTCGCTGTGGATCCCGGTCGCGGTCACGGCGTGCATCGTATAGCGCAGCACGCACACGATCTCGGTGGCCAGCACGGCCTGCAGGATCTCGACCGTCTTGCTGACGTCTCCCTGATACGACGGCGTCACCGCCCCCTTGTCCATGTGCGTGCGTGCCCGAGCGCGCAGGGTTTTAATGTCGGTCAAGAAGGGTTTTCCGTTTGAGCTCTGGGTAGCCATTGATGTCTTCTCCTGAAGAGGGCGGATTTTTGCAGACAGGTTTTATACACCGTCGCCATGAAACGCCTTGAGAGAACTTCCGCGGCCCGCGCGTCAGCCGATCAGCCAAGCGCCTGTCGGAAGAACGCGGACAAATCTCCGCGACCGCCGCATCTCCGAAGGCGCGCCGGCCCGCTAGCGCGCGCTCAACGCCGACTCGAGCGCCAACACCAGAGACCCCAATTTCGGAGGGCTGGCCTCGAAAGAGGGAGTGATCCCATACGAGCGCAGAGCCCGCGAGCAAACCGGTCCGATCGATGCAATCACTGGACCATCCAGCAAACCGGCGAGCGACTCGGCACGTCCCTGCTCCGCCGCGACGGCAAATAGATTCTGGACTTGCACGGCGCTGGTAAACACCACCGCGTCCACCCTCGAATCCGCCAGCGCAACCAGCAGGTCCTTCAAAGGCTGAGTGTCGGCGGGCAGCGCCCACCGATACGTTGCGATCTCTCGTGCCGCCGCCCCCCGCGCCTCCAGTGCATCGAGCAATCCTTGATTGGTTGCGCCGTAGCGCTGAACCAGGACGGCGGCCCGATCGAGCGAAATGCCGGCCAGGGAATCGACGACGTTGTCGGTCGTGAACGGCGACGCCGCCCGCACGTCGATGCGCACCTGGCGCGCGTTCAATTCTCCCGTCGGTTTAGGTCCGCGCACCGCCACCACGGCGGCCGCCAACAGCTGCAGCATCTCGTCCGTCCTGCGCAACGCATCCGTCGCTTGAAACAACGCCCGCGTGCCGACGCCCGTCTGAAAAATGACCACTTTGAATGGATTGGTGTGCCATCGATCCAACAGGGAAGCCACCGCCTCGGGGTCGACCACCGGAATTTCCTCCAGCGCGGGCGCCAGCATGGGCACCGCGCCGCGGCGCGCAATCAATTCGCCCAGATGAGCGCCGGTCCGGGTTTCGAGAATCGCCACGACTTTGGAATTCATGAACGGGCAACGCTTCAAAAAAAATGCGGATAATGAAGGTTTATACCATGCGTCCGCACATCGCCATATTCCTCGTCGGGTTGATCGCGGCTTACCCACGGCACCTGCGCAGGACAATTACAGAGGGCCGGCCTGCGTCTCGCACGGCTGCTCAACGAAGCGCTGCATTGATGTCGGCGCAGCGCCAACGTGCTAACTTCGCGAATTCACCTGGAGTTGCACGATGGTTGGTAAGTTATTGCCGGCGGGTTTTCTCGCCTTGGCGGCCCTGATACTGTTCGGCACCTCCGCGGTGCGGGCCGACACGGTGGTCGTTACGGCCGATCGCATGGTCGACGTCCTGACGGGACGCCTCGTCGACCATCCGCGGATCACCATCACGGACGGACGAATCACGGCCCTCGGCGGCACGCCGCCGCCGGCCTCCGCCGCCGTTCGCCGCGTCGACTTGCCCGGCATTACGTTGCTGCCCGGTCTCATCGACATGCATGTGCATCTGACCAGCGATCCGCGCTACAGCGGATATCGCGGACTCGCCTTCACCGACAGTTTCTGGACCGTCGTCGGCGTCGCCAATGCGAAGAAGACGCTGGAGGCCGGCTTCACCACGGTACGCAACGTGGGTTCGGCGAATTTCGACGATGTCGCCCTCAAGCAGGGCATAGAGCAAGGGTTCATCCCCGGTCCACGCATCGTCCCTGCGACTTACGCGATCGGCGCAACCGGAGGACATTGCGATTCGACGGAATTTCCGCCGTCAGTCACCGTGCCTGGCCCTGCCGTGGCCAACGGACCCGAGGCTATTCGGGCGACCGTACGCAAAATGCGAAAATATGGTGCCGAGGTGATCAAGTTCTGCGGTACCGGGGGCGTGCTCTCGAAGACGGACACCGTCGGCGGCCAGCAATATGACCTGGCGGAAATGAAGGCGCTGGTCGATGAAGCTCACATGTTGGGCTTGAAGGTGGCCGTGCACGCGCACGGAACGAGCGGCATCAAGGACGCGATCCGTGCCGGAGTGGACACGGTCGAACACGTCAGCCTCGCCGACGACGAGGCCTTCGCTCTGGCGAAGCAACACGGCACCTGGTTCTCCATGGACATCTACAACGATGATTACATCCTTGCGGAAGGCGCGAAGAATGGCGTGTTCCAGGAGTCCCTGGACAAGGAACGCGTCATCGGCCTCAAGCAACGGCAGACATTCCAGGCTGCCGTCAAAGCGGGGGTCAAAATGATCTTCGGCACGGATGGCGGCGTCTACCCGAACGGCCTCAACGCCCGCCAGTTCGCGACCATGGTCAAATGGGGCATGACCCCGATTCAAGCCGTCCAGGCGGCGACGGCCAATGCCGCGGAAGCGCTTGG